>JAUWPQ010000161.1 GCA_030611515.1 Planctomycetota bacterium
TAGTTTGAACCATAAGGATGCTGATTATACGGCGGATCAATGTAAGCAAGGTCCAGATTGCTTACCTCGCGCGCGGCAGCATTCGCGTCGGACTGCAAAACTTCAACATCGCACTCGAAACGGCTGAGAATCGGCGGAGCCAATCGAATTGGACCGCGAATCCGCAAGAGAGCATCGCCATTGCTGCCGCCGAATTTCCCGATGCCCGTGTGACGGTCCTTGTAAAATCCCTTAAACACGCCGGCCGTGTTGGCATGGATCGACGCCTCACTGAGAAGAGGTCCCAAAATCATATCTCGCAAGTCCGGTGGAACCGAGTCGAACATCCTTCGGTAATTATCCAGGCGGCGGGCGTTATCGCGCGTGTAAAAAACCCGATCCTCCGCCGTTATGTGGCTCTCGTCTTGTGGTGCATAAAGCTCCTCGATGAAACCCAGTGGAAAGGCTTTGCTGTCAACTTTGGCGTTCAGGTCATCCACAATTTGACGGAGAAGCTGAAAATCAACCGTACTCCGATTACGGAGATAGCATCGGCCGACCACAGCGGCATAATCCTCAAAATCATTGCTGACCAGCAAGGAGGCGTGGGCTTTCAAGAAACGGGAAACCACCCCCGACCCAGCGAACACGTCGAAGACTCGAATGCGATCTTTACCGAGGCGGCATTTGATTCGCTCGACGGCTTGTACGATGTTGTTGAGTAGTGCCCGTTTGTTCCCGATATAGGTAAGCAATTGGCTCGAAAGATATTCGGCATCCTCTCCTGCCGGGTGGTCGCTCCAAAGCGCCTTTTGTCGCGTACTCGGTGCGGCCATCGTGGCCAATCCATCACTCATCACATGCTCCTCCTGCGGCTATTATTGCATTCCGCAACGCCGTTTCGGAAATCTGGCTAACGGCTATGAGTTTGTCCATTCTACCCACAACCGAAAACGTCGCAACATCCACACCATAATCGTGGGGGCGAAGAGACTGACTCAGGCACGGGGGAAGTAAAACGGGGCCAAAACAATTTTTGGGATCGTCTCAGATCGTAACTCTTGAACTTGACACTTTTTACGTTGAATCTTGGAGGATTGGTGTGTTGGGGGCATCGTTCCTAACACGGAATCCTGTACAAGCCGTGTCTTGCCCAAAACCCGCTGGACTCCAAGAGTGCAAAGCTGCTTTCGCCTCGAAAACGCCCTTTTGGGACGATCCCCACCTTTTACAATCACCCCTCCTGCGGGGCATGTGTAACGAGGTCATTCTACCAGTCGGAAACGCCTTAAAAAAGGCTGTTTTCTGGCCGCCGGAGTTTTCGGGCTTTTTTGCATGGGCCTATGGCGGGCGCAAAAACCGCTTTTCGGCCCCAAAACCCCCACCGCCCGACACAAATACCCGCCGTGACGCCCTGCTTGGGGGAGGGTAGAAAGGTCAGGAAAGAAGGCGGAGGGCGAAAGGCGGAGGGTTGGCCACTTCAGTGGCCAATACGGAAGGGGCGTTGATAGAACCGGGGATTCGGCGACTGGAGACGCCTGCTGCTGGATTCAGCCGGGGAACTCGCTGCTGTTTTCCTCGGCCGCTTTTTGCAGCTTATCGAGTGCCCCGGGCCTCGATCTGACGAATACGCTCTTTGGTAACGCCCAATTCGGTCCCGACCTGTTTGAGCATCAGCGGCGGCGGAACTTCGCCCACAGCTTTGCCGTCCGTGGATCGGGCAACGCGGCCTGCACCAGCACGGGCAAACCGTTGAGCAAGTCGCCATTTCGGCGGGGATTGCGGAAGGTCTGAACAACAAGGCAAAACCGACAATGAGAAAAGCGTACGGCTTTCGGACGGCGAAAGCCATCGAAATCGCCCTATATCACCAGCTTGGGAACCTGCCTGAGCCGGAATTCACCCACGAATTCCGGCGAGGAGGCGCCAAAGCAGAAGGTTTTGCCCCGGATGGTTTTGGCCCACTTGCCGATCGCGTGGGGTAGAGCGGATAGTTTGGTCGGGACTTGGCGGGCTTCTCTTTTCGGCGCTTTGCGGTAGAATCAGACACGACACACCTCTCAATTATTACGATAAGATGGTGGTGTCGTCCGACGCCCGCTGGCCCACAACCGGCGGGGCGTCAAAACGCATACGCTACCCCGGAGGTATGGCTTACCGTAAAGCCCCTGGAGCGAGAAAACCAGAAATCACATCATTCCTTGCGCCCCAAGACGTTGCGCCTGTAGCTCAGGGGATAGAGCAACGGTTTCCTAAACCGTAGGCCGCAGGTTCGATTCCTGCCAGGCGTACTTCTCTATTGGCGAGTGAGAATTGGAACGGCAGCAGAGAAGACGCAATTATAATTATGTTGTCCATCGACGAGAAGAGTAAGGCCACTGATCGGAACGCGTCTCCCGAGCGGGGTTCGGAACTGATCCTTATCGTCGAAGACGACGTCGCGTTGCAGACGCTGATCGAACGGTGTTTGACCAAGACCGGCCATAGCACGGTCGGCGCCGCCGACGGCGCATCGGCCCTGGCGTGCCTCGATCGTTGTTCCCCCCGCCTGATGCTGTTGGACTATAGTTTGCCCGACATGCACGGCAAGCAACTACTCGAACAAATCGAGTCTCGGGGGAAACATATTCCATTCGTGGTGGCCACCGGACACGGCAGCGAGAGCGTGGCGGTGGAAATGATGAAGCGAGGCGCCTACGATTACCTGGTCAAGGGCGCCACTTTCATGAAGTTGTTGCCCGCGGTGATCGATCGAGCCTTAGAGCGGGTGCGGCAGGCCGAGCGGTTGGCCGAGACCGAGGAGCAATTGCGTCAGGCACACGAAGAGTTGGAGCAGCGGGTGCATCAGCGGACGGCGGAATTGGCCGAGGCCAACCAGCGGCTGCGAGTGGAGATGGACGAGCGGCGTCGCGCGGAAGATCAAGTGCATCGACACCAGACCGAACTTGCCCACGTGGCCCGATTGAGCACGGTTGGGGAGATGGTAGCGGAATTGGCCCACGAACTGAACCAACCCCTAAGCGCGATATGCAGTCACGCCCAGGCCTGCAAGCGGCTGCTGCAAGACGACGGTCGGAACCGGATCGATGAATTGTCGGCCTCGCTGAACCAGGTTAGCGAACAGTCCGACCGGGCCGCCGGCATCATCCGCCGCCTGCGGCGGTTCGTCACCAAAACCAAACCTTTCCAGGCGGTCCTCGATCTGAACGCACTGATCCGCGACGTGGCCGAGTTGATGAACATCGACGCGCGGATGGCGCAGACCGAAGTGGTTTTTCAGTTTACCGAACCCTTGCCGCCGATCGTCGGCGACCGCATCCAAATCGAGCAGGTGTTTGTGAACTTGATGCGCAACGCCTTCGAGGCGTTGCACGAGTTGGACCACGAGTCCCCGCGGCTGATCATCCGCACTTCGCTGGACGGCCGGGGGCACATCGTCGTCGACCTCCAAGACAACGGCGTGGGCATTCCACCCGAAATGGTCGATCGCGTCTTCGACCGCTTCTTTACCACCAAACCAGACGGAATGGGAATGGGGTTGTCCATCAGCCAATCGATTATCGAGAACCACGGGGGGAGGCTTTGGGTCACGCAGGCCTCGAGCCGGGGCACGATCTTCCACTTTTCCTTGCCGATCGATACGGGAGAACATAGGCGTGCAGACTGAACCAACCATTTTCATCATCGACGACGATCCTGCCGTCCGGCAGGCGTTGACCGTACTGGTCCGTTCAATGCGTTTGCAGGCGGAGGCGTACGCGTCGGCCCAAGAGTTTCTCGACGCCTTCGACGTCGCGAGACCAGGGTGCCTGTTGGTTGACGTGCGAATGCCGGGCATCAGCGGATTGGGACTGCTCGAACAGTTCAACCGCGAGGACATTCTCTTGCCGGCCATTGTCATGTCGGCCTACGGAGACGTGCCGATGGTGGTCCGCGCGATGAAAGCCGGCGCGCTGAACTTTCTGGAAAAACCCTGCCGAGACCAGCAACTTTGGGAAGCCATCCAGGAAGCACTCAAGTGGGACAAACAGCATCGCCAATCCCTTGCGCTGCGATCGAAGGTTCGCGACCGCTTGCAACGCTTAACTTCCGGCGAGCACGACGTGCTACGCCTGTTGATCGACGGCAAGTCGAACAAAACAATCGCCGCCGAGCTGAATTTGAGCGTTCGGACCATCGAGGTCCGTCGGGCAAAACTCATGAAAAAGATGAAGGCCGACTCCCTGGCGGAGTTGATTCGCCTGACTCTGGCGGCAAACCCCCTCTACGGAAAACCACGTCCCGCCACCCAGGATCTCTCGATAGCGTGATAGCCGAATCGTCAGCGTGGAACCGACGTCGGTTGGTGGTCGCTTGAAAATGCGTCGGCTTGAAAAGTCTATTTAGCCCCGGGTGAATATACCCGTTGTTACACTCAAGTCGTCCGTCCCGGAGGGACGTTTGATAGTAGCCCAGCAGTTCACTGCTGGGGTTATGGGTAACCAAGGAGATCTCAAGTCCCGTAGGGACGGCCGAATCGTTGGCGCCAGACACGTTTTCAACCGTCCCTACGGGACGAGCAGGTTTTGTTCTCCCCTTTCGCCCCAGCGATAAATCGCTGGGCTATTGCCAAACGACCCTACGGGTCGAAGTAGCCAAGACTTGTGTGTAACAACGAGGGTGTATTCACCCGGGGCTAAATGGCTGTTGAAGCTTGCGGCCGACTATCGCGTGGGACGCCGCCAATTGGACCGCGGCGGCGGACGGCGCGAGGTCGCGGCTGCCTGGGACGACGACGGCGGCCGGAAGTTCGGATCGGCAAGGTCCACCAGCGGCGCACCGGGGTACTCCGGCATCGTCCACAACGCCGCGGTGTTGCCCGACAGCCGGTTGATCTCCACGTTGCCCAGATTGATCCGCATCGATAATTGGGCCGGAGGGCAGTTGATCCGCACGACCGTGGGCATTACCAAGCCGCTGAGCGGATCGCGGCGATGTCCGCCGGCGACCGAACTGGCAAGCAGCCGGCGTCGGGCGTCGAATAGGTGCTGTTCGAGAATCCAACCTTGCGAACCGTCGATGATCGTGATCTTCGTCGTCGGTCCCTCGGGCGTGTTGCGGATGGTGTCGATTCGCAGCCGGTCGTTGGGCAAGGGAGTCGGTCCCTGGTGCGGCAAGGCCGGGTCGAACTCCGCCACGCCCAACGCTTCGATCAGCCACTCCGGATCGATGGGCATTGCCCGCAGCGCCTCGCTGGCGGCGATTCGGTCGTGGCGGCAGTAGTAAACCGCCGGCGGCTGGTTCCGCCGCACCCAGAACCAAAACAACTCATCGTTGCTGCCGAGGTCGAACTCCGCCCCGGTCAACCCGGTCTCGGCCCGCAATCGCAACCGCCGCGGCCGCTCGAAGGCCACGCTGGCCCTCAGCGATGGGAAGCCCGGCCCGTCGATCGAAGCCCGGGTACTCGAAAACGACTGTATCCGCGAATTGTTCCGGTTCACCACCTCGATGACCTGCTCCAACGTCGGCGAAGGGGGCAGCAGCCGTGGCTGCGGCATGGGCGACGGATATTTCGACCACGGAAATGTTTTGCAGCCCACTCCGGTCACCGCCAACAATACCAGCGTCAGAATCGCAACCGCGTGGTTCATGTTCCGGCGTATCGTCCATCCATAGTAATTCATAGTGTATCGTGCCGTGGGATTTGTCTTCTTCCCTCTTCCCTCTTCTCTCTTCTCTCTTCTCTCTTCTCCTCGCCCCTCTCCCCTCAGCTACCGCAGCAGCGCGGCAAGCTCCTCCTGAATCCGATCGATTCGCGGCGGCGACGGCTCGACCGTCGGAACTTCGTACATCGCGTCGCGGCGTGGGCAATGCACTACCAGCACTTCCAAGCCGTTCGGATCGAGTTTCTCCTCCTCCACCCGAAAAACCCTGCGGCGGACCAACAGCAGCGTCAGCACGTAGCGCATGTCTTGCTTGTCGGATTGGTCGGCCAGCCGGTCCCAGAAGTCGAGCATTACGTCGTTCGGGGCCCAATGTTTTTTATTGGCGTTGCGTTGCGGCAGGCGCGATTTCCACCAGCCGACGGTCTTCTCCGGCGGCCCCGGCCACGCATCGGCCGCATAGTCGTACCGTTTCAACTCGTCGTCCTCGACGACCAGCGCGGAGTAATACACCTCGCCCGGCGCGAACTCGCGGCCGGACTTCGAGCAACGTCGAGCGCAGTGTTGAACCTCGTATTCCATCCGGTCCAATAACATAAGTGACAAATCGGAACAGACCGTGGGGTGCCGAAGGGTATCTAAAAGGCCGGTGCGCGGCAAGACTCTTTGCTGAAGTAACGCGTGAAGATGGGAGGTTGGGGGTGATAAATACAGAGTTTACCCCGGTCCAATCACCACTAACCACTGGCCACTGGCCACTAATGCTTTGTGGACGGGGGCCTACCGGGTGGTATAATGCCAGTTTGCGTTGTTGTCGAAATAGTCTGCCGGGCGACACTATGAGCAACGCGGGCCATATCGCGCTGAGGGGAGTTCGGGTCCACAACCTGAAATCCATCGATCTGGACATCCCGCGACAGAAGCTGATCGTGTTCTGTGGGCTGAGCGGCAGCGGCAAAAGCAGCCTGGCGCTGGATACGCTCTACGCCGAAGGGCAACGCCGATACATCGAGAGTTTTTCGGCTTACACGCGGCAATTTCTCCAGCGGCTGGAAAAGCCCGAGGCCGACCGGATCGACGGCATTCCGCCGGCGATTGCCGTCAGCGGCGCGAACACCAGCCGGTCGAGCCGTTCGACCGTCGGCACGGCCACGGAGACCAACGACTACTTGCGGCTGTTGATGGCCAAGATCGGTCGGGTGTTCTGTCTCGGGTGCGGCCAAGAGGTGCGGCGCGACAATCCGCAGAGCGCGGCGGAAACCTTGGCCGATCTGCCGCCTGGCTCGCGATGCCTGATCGCCTTCCCCTGTAAACTTGACGATGGAGAGACGTTGGAACAGTTGGTTGCCGGATTGCGCGAGGATGGGTTTGTCCGCGCGATTATTGACGAGCGGATGGTTGATTTGGACTCCACTTTACTGGGCACTGAAGTGCCCAGCCCTCAAGGCGAAGTGCCCAGCCCTCAACACTCATCCCCCGCCCCCCGTCCCCCGCCCCTCATCTACGCGGTGGTCGATCGACTCGTGGCCGGCCGCATCGGCGAGAGCCGGCTCCGCGATTCGTTGGAAACTGCGTTCAGCAAGGGGCATGGGAGATGCTGCGCGTTCGTTGAAACGGAAGCCATGAGACAAGGAGACAAGGAGACAAGGAGACAAGGAGATACTCAACCATCCGATTTCTCCTTGTCTCCCTGTCTCCCTGTCTCCTTGTCTTCTCACCCCCTCGCCCCTCATCCCTCGCCCCTCGCCCTGATCGACGGGCGGCCGTGGCGGCGAATGGCGTTCGGCACGCAACTGGCGTGCGAGGATTGCGAGATCGAATACCCGACGCCCGAGCCGCGGCTGTACAGTTTCAACAGTCCGCTGGGCGCTTGCCCGACGTGCGAGGGATTCGGCAACGTCATCGACATCGACATGGACCTGATCGTTCCCGACCCGAGCAAATCGCTCCGCGATGGGGCGATCGCTCCGTGGACCACGCCGGCTTATGCCCACGAGTTGAAGAAACTGCTCGCGCTTGCCCGCGACTACGATCTGTCCGTTGACGTGCCGTTTCGTGAACTGACCGCGGCGCAGCGTGAGGTGATTGTTCGTGGTGTACCGGAGCGTAAGTTCGGCGGTTTGGAAGGGTTTTTCGCCTGGCTGGAGCGGCGGAAGTACAAGATGCACGTCCGCGTGTTTCTCAGCCGGTGGCGGAGTTATCGGCCTTGTCCGGCCTGCGGCGGCGCCCGACTGCGGCCCGAGGCGCTCGCCGCGCGGATCGGAGGGAAAAACATCGGCGAGATATGCGCGATGAAGGTCCGCGAAGCCGCCGCGATGTTCCGCGACCTCGATCTGCCCGATTACCAGCGGCAGGTCGGCCGGATGATGCTCGATCAGGTGCGGGCAAGACTGTCCTATCTGGAGGCTGTGGGGTTGGGATATCTGACGCTCGACCGCACGTTGCGGACCCTCAGCGGAGGCGAGGCCCGACGCGTGGCTCTCACCTCGGCGCTCGGCTCCAGTTTGGTGAACATGCTCTACGTGCTCGACGAGCCGTCGATCGGGCTACACCCCCGCGACATCCAACAACTGCTGGACGTTGTCAAGCAACTCCGCGACCGGGGCAATACCGTCGTGGTGGTCGAACACGAGGAGGCGATCATCCGGGTCGCCGATCAGGTCGTCGAGATCGGTCCCGGCGCGGGCCAACGGGGCGGGAAGATCGTCTTTCAGGGCACGCCCCTCGAAATGGAACAATCGCTCGATAGTCTCACGGGCGACTATCTGGCCGGCCGGCGTGGGTTCGGCGATAACGGCCGACGCCGCGCGCCCGACCACGGTTGGGTCCGGCTGGCCGGAGCGCGGGGTAACAACCTCGACAACGTCATGGTCGAGTTCCCGTTGGGGGTGCTTTGTCTGGTGACCGGCGTGAGCGGCTCGGGCAAGAGCACGCTGGTCCAGGACACGCTCTATCCGGCCCTGTGCCGCCGGATGCGAAAGGTCGCCCCGAAGCCGTATCCCTTCGACGACGTTTTCGGCGACGGCCAGTTGGACGACGTGATAATGATCGACCAAAGCCCGATCGGCCGCTCGCCGCGCTCCAATCCGGTGACGTACCTGAAGGCGTTCGACGAGATTAGGGCGGTGTTTGCCGAGACGGTCGAGGCCCGCACGAGGGGCTTCGGCGCCGGACACTTCAGCTTCAACGTGGACGGCGGGCGATGCAACGCCTGCAAGGGCGAAGGATACGTCCGGATCGACATGCAGTTTCTGGCCGACGTCTACATGCATTGCGCGGAGTGCAACGGCGCCCGATACCGCGACGAAATCCTGGAAGTGACCTACCGCGGCCGGTCCATCGCCGACGTGCTGGAGATGACCGTCCGCGAGGCGTTCACGTTTTTCCGCGGTCGGCCGAAGGTCCAAACCCGGCTGAAACGGCTGATCGACGTGGGGCTGGACTACGTACGGCTCGGCCAGCCGGCCAACACGCTTTCCGGCGGCGAGGCCCAACGGCTGAAACTAGCCGCCTACACCAGCGGCGCAAAACGCGGCCGATGCCTCTTTATCCTCGACGAACCGACCACCGGGCTGCACTTCTCCGACGTCGTGCAACTGCTGGATTGCTTCGACGCCTTGTTGGCCGTGGGCCATTCGCTGCTGGTTGTCGAGCACAACCTACAGATAATGAAGGCGGCCGACTACATCATCGACCTCGGCCCCGGCGCGGCCGACGAAGGCGGCCGGATTGTCGCCAAGGGAACGCCCGAAATGGTCGCCCGCACCGCCGGCTCCGTCACCGCCGGGTTTTTGGCAAAGGTTCTCAAGTAGGGTGGGTCAAGCGAAGCGCAGCCCCCACCATGTTTGTGCAGTTTGCGCAGCCACATGTTGGTGGGGCTGCGCTTCGCTTGACCCACCCTACTTTCTGCAATGGTTACGAAGACCTTATAGCAGATAGCAGGCGTAAATCGTTAGCGAGTATTTCTTCGGGCGGGTGGCACTGACAAAAGGGGCTGAGATAGTGTGCCACCCAGCCGATCCGTTGCAACCCATTTCATAGTATGACGTATCAGGATGGCCTTGTCGAACTATCCGTGCGTTAAATCCGTAAAACAAGGAAGAAACGGATTTCACTCACGAATGAAAGGAGTCTCGACATGGCTGGAACACGTAAAGGTACATACAAAATCACAAATTGGAAGAAATACAACGAGT
>JAUWPQ010000380.1 GCA_030611515.1 Planctomycetota bacterium
CTTTCCCCCGATGCAACGCAGTGGTGTTTGGGCGATTAGAAAATCACGGTTGTCCAAACGGCTCCTCTTGCACAAACACTATGTGCATGAATTGCATCGTTGAGTCAAGTAAGCCGCGTGCTTTCGACCGATTTTTTTGGGGTTTCACCTTTTTTTCCGCCGCTTGACCGCTGGGAATAGTTCTGTTAGGCTCGATGGTTTTGTGGACTATCTGTACGGTGACGTAGCGTGGGGACTGGTCCATTTTTCGGCTGGAAAACGTGTTTGGCGAGAAAAGCGCCGGCCGAAAACATGGACCTGTCCCCTTCCGCGGTGCCAGGGGGACAGTCCCATTTTCGCGGCGGAAACGTAAGTTGGCAATGCAACGTTTGCCGCGCCGCGAAAATTGGGACAGTCCCCTGCGAGGTTCGGCAAACTACAAGGAATGGAACCATGTCAAATCCCGCCAAGGCGATGAATTACATTGACGGCAGGTGGTCGTGGCCCGAGGGGACCGCGGCGATCAAGTCGATCAACCCCTCCGACACCCGCGAGGTGATCTGCGAAACGCCCGACTCTTCGGCCGAAGAGCTGGATCGTGCCGTGGCGGCGGCGGGGCGTGCCTTCACGGCCTGGCGTCGCACCCCCCCGCCGACCCGCGCAATTATCCTCCAACGTGCCGGTCAAATCCTCGCCCAACGGAAACAACAAATCGGCGAGTTGATTGCCCGAGAGGCCGGAAAACCACTGGCCGAAGGGTGCGGCGACGTGCAAGAGGCGATCGACATGGCCGAACTGGCCGCCGGCGAAGGCCGCCGACTCTACGGCGACACCGCCCCCTCCGAATTGCCCAACAAAATGTGCCTCACGTTCCGCGAGCCGATCGGCGTCTGCGGACTGATTGCCCCCTGGAACTTCCCCGTGGCCATTCCGGCCTGGAAATCGTTCCACGCACTGATCTGCGGCAACACCGTGGTAATCAAGCCGGCTTCCGATACTCCGATGTGCGGCGCCGAGTTTGTCCGGGCGCTGGCCGACGCCGGTTTGCCGCCCGGGGTCATCAATCTAGTGCAGGGGCGCGGGTCGGTCGTCGGCGAGGCGATGTGCAAAAACCCGCGGATCAGCCTGATCTCCATCACCGGCTCGACCGAGACGGGCAAACACGTCGCCGCCGAGTGCGGCCGGACCGGCAAGCGGGTATCGCTCGAATGTGGCGGAAAAAACGCCGAAATCGTCATGGACGACGCCGACCTGGACCTGGCCGTCGAGGGCGCGCTGTGGGGCGCCTTCGGCACCTCGGGACAACGCTGCACGGCAACCAGCCGGCTGATCGTTCACGAATCGGTCCACGACAAAATGCTCGAAAAGCTCACCGCCCAGGCCGCCAAACTGCGGCTCGGCCCCGGAGTGGAGCCGACGACCGACGTCGGCCCGTTGATAAACGAGAGCCAGTGCAAAAAGGTGCTGGATTACATCCGCATCGGCAAGGAAGAGGACAAAGCCACGTTGGTCCGCGGCGGCGTTCGGGCGACCGGCGAGAAACTCGACCACGGCTGGTTCATCGAGCCGACGATCTTCACCGATGTGAACCGTTCGATGCGGATTTTCCAGGAAGAGATTTTCGGACCAGTGCTGTCGGTCGTCCGCGTCGGCAGCCTGGAAGAGGCCGTCGAGACGCTCAACGATTGTGAGTATGGACTGAGTTCATCAATCTACACCCGCGACGTGAACAAGGCCCTCTGGGCGGTGCGCGAAATCGAGGCCGGCATCGTTTACGTCAACGGCCCGACGATCGGCGCCGAGGTCCACATGCCCTTCGGCGGCGTGAAGGGAACCGGCAACGGCCACCGCGAGGCCGGAAAGGCCGGCCTCGACACCTTCACCGAGTGGAAGACCGTCTACATCGACTACAGTGGAAAACTGCAACGCGCGCAGATCGACACCGACGAGATTCTGGCAAAACGCGATTGATCGGAACACTCTGTATTTAATATATTCTACCGATGTGTAGCGGGCCGGCGTTCCCCCCCGGTTTTTCGGGTTTAACCGCGGGCAAACCCCCCCCCGAAACCGCTAACAAAAAATTTTAGGTTTGAAAA
>JAUWPQ010000168.1 GCA_030611515.1 Planctomycetota bacterium
CGTCGCCCTACGAACGAAAGAGGGGCAACACAAAGTTCCGGCCACTGACCTTTCGCAAGGTACTCTGATTGCCCTGGCGCTCTTGACTCTGGCCTATCATCCGACTCGGCCGTCGTTGATTGCCCTGGAGGAGCCGGATCGCGGAATCCATCCGTATCTGCTCCGCCACGTCAAAGACGCGTTGATCCGCCTAAGCCACCCGGAAAGCTGCGGCGAGGAGCGGGAACCGGTCCAAGTGATTGCAACCACCCATTCGCCTTATTTCCTCGACCTGTTTCGAGAGACTCCCGAGGACGTCGTGGTAGCGAACAAAGTCGGCTTGGACGTGCAGTTTCAGCGCTTGATCGATCGGCCGGATTTCAACGACATCCTCGGAGAAGCCGCGCTGGGCGACGCTTGGTTTAGCGGCGTGCTGGGAGGAGTTCCGAGCGGATCATGAAGATCGCCGTACTGAGCGAATCGCCGGCAGACGAGGCGGCTGTTTCGATCTTGATCGAAGGGCTTCTCGACTTTAGTGTTCAATGGGATGACTTTCCCGAACCGCCGACTCGCGGCTGTAACGGCGTCTTCAAGGCGATTGAGCCTACCCTTCGCCACCTGCACTATCGTACGGATGTGGAAGCGCTCGTCGTCACCCTCGATTCGGATGAGTCTCCCTTGCATCGGAGGGAACACGTCGAGGCTGGTTCGTGCGATACCAAGTGCCGGCTCTGCCGACTTCGAGCGAAAATCGAGGCTGTCCAAGCGAAGCTTCGGCCACGGCAGGGGCGCGGACCAATTCGCATCGGACTGGGAATCGCGGTTCCTGCAATCGAAGCATGGTGCCTATTCGACACAGATTCCCGTATTTCCGAATCCGCTTGGATTCAAGCCCTGCAATCCCGTCGTTTTCCTTTCACCAAAAAGAGCCTGAAGCAAACGCTTTACGGTTCAATAGACTCCACGTTGGCTTTGGAGACAAAACGCCTGGTCGAACAAGCACAACGATTGGTGAAAGAAAAACAACTATCCTTGCTTGAAAGGCTTTTCCCCGTCGGCTTTGGCATCCTGGCCGACGAAGTGCGAAGCTGGCGTTCGTAGCGGCTCACCCCGCCCCTGACTTCCGCAACGCGGTCGAGGAAACGTCGTCGCGGAAAACCTCCGGCGGCACTTCTTCGCATATTGAACGAAGCACGTCGGGCAAGTCCAGGTCGGCGAGGCGGACGAACCCGCCGCCGTCCTCGCAACGGTCGAATACCAGGAACCGACATCCATTGGCGGCGATTCGCTCGAGCGATTCTCGGCAGGCCGCCGCGTCGCCGCCGTGGTATCGCGGCGAGGCGATCCGCCGCAACGTGTCGGCCCCGACGATGAACGTCGCCCCGGCGAACAGCCGCGATTTTTCCTCGAACCTCGCCGCGCGGGTGAGATAGATCGTCCACTCCGGCGGAAATTGGCCCAGGCGGCGCTCGATCTCCAGGTAATCCAGCGGCGGCTTGTCCACGTTGACGATGGAGATTTCCGCGGCCGCGGGTTGCTGCGTCATATCCCGAGCAATCTGGGCCATGCGGCGATGGCCGGCGTGCAGGGGATTGAAGGCGCCGGGAAAAACGAGCCGCGGCGGTCCGCCCTCCGGGCCGATGCGGACGCTCTCGACATTGCCCAGCAGCAGGTCTTGCCACTGAGCCGGCGCACGGGTGCTCGACTTCTCGACCCGTTCGCCTTCGAGCAGTTCGAGTTCGAGCCGATCGGGAACATCGCAAGCCGCGGCGACGGCGTTCAACAGCAGATGCCCGGCCAACCGCTCTTCTTCCACTCGGCTGCGGCGTTCTTTGAGCAATTGCAGATGCCAGACGGCGGTCTCGCCGATGGTTTGCAGGGCGACGTGGATGCGGTGCGGGCCGCGCTTCGGCCGGTCGGACGTCAGGCTGGCCGTGCAGGCCACTCCCGCCACGGTGCTCACGGGCTCTTCGTATCGACGCGCCCGCTGAAAGGCGGCCATCGCCATTGCCCGGGCGGTCGCGGCCGAGCAGAACTCGTCCGGCGCTCCGCCGAGCCATTCGATCATCGCCGGAGCCGAATAGGGGACGACGGCTTCAAGAAGCGTTTTCGAGCCGCCGGGGGTTTCCAGCAGATCGGCGATTGCCCGGCTCCCCCCGCCGGTCGCCGCCAATACGATCCGCCCCGGCGAATCGTGTATCTGCTGGACAAGTTGGTCGGGATAACAAGACATTATATGCAAGGTAGTTTATACGTCCGATGTCCGACGGAAAAGAGTCGGCGGCTGAATATGTTTGCGTGATTTCGGGGCTAAACGGGGGGGGGCAGTATTCTTTGGCGGTTTCCAATATCCGCTCCCCAACGGCGAATAACATAATGTGTGGAGCGAATTCAATTGTACCCCAAATTAGGAGACCCCGGTCATGGTTAAGAAAGTATTGGTAATCGGCGGCGGCGTGGTGCTGATCGGCGCGCTGCTGGTCGGGCGAGACGCCTGTAGCTATCTCCGCACCTCGGTCGGCTACGTGACCGACGCGGCGCGCGAGTCCGTGCCCATCGAGTTCCAAGTCGATCGCGCGCGGGGTATGATCCAAAACCTCGTGCCAGAGGTCCGAAAGAACATGCACGTCATCGCCAAGGAAGAGGTCGAGGTCGCGCGGCTCGAGGAGCAGATTGCCGAGTGCCGCTCACGGCTCGAAAAGGAAAAGGAACAGCTCCTGCGGTTGAATACCGACCTGTCCTCGGGCAAGGATGCTTTCGTCTACGCCTCGCGGAGCTACACGGTGGACGAGGTCCGCGCCGATCTGGCCGGCAGGTTCGAGCGCTACAAGACCGGCGAGGCCACCTTGGCCAGTTTCAGCGAGATTCGCAACGCCCGGGAGAAGAGTCTGAAGGCCGCCCGGCGGAAGCTCGAGGGCATGTTGGCCTCGAAGCGTCAGTTGCAGGTCGAGGTCGAGAACCTTGAAGCCCGTTTGCAGATGATTGCCGCCGCCAAGGCGACCAGCGAGTTTCAATTCGACGATAGCCGGCTGGGGCGCGTCAAGGAACTGGTGACAAATCTGCGTAGCCGGCTCGAAGTAGCCGAAAAACTGGTCAACGCCGAGGTCTACTATCACGACGAAATCCCGCTCGATCAGGCGACGCCCGAGGACATCGTCGAGCAAGTGGCCGAACACTTCGCGCCCAAGACGCCGTCGGTAATCGAGGTGGCGGGGCAGTAGTGGATAGTGGGTAGTGGGTAGTGGATAGTGGGTAGTGGGTAGAAAAAACTTGCTGACCACTGACCACTAGCCACTGACCACTGACCACTGACCAAGTAGATTTCCCACCGGACGGTCGGTACAATACGGAAGTGCAGCCGTGGTCCAACAACAGGCGCCAACCTTGAAACCGAACGACCGAGAAGCCGATCCGCGCTCCGCCGATCAATCGGCCGCCGCAAGGCAACCGACCGGGCACTTCCTCTACGCCGCCGGCGCGCGCCCCTTGGCCGGATACACCATCAAGCGAGGCGTCGGCCAGGGCGGATTCGGCGAAATCTATTTCGCCACCAGCGACGCCGGCAAGGAAGTCGCCCTGAAGCTGATCCGCCGCAACCTCGACGTCGAACTACGCGGCATCCGGCAGTGCCTCAACCTGAAACACCCCAACCTGTTGGACATCCACGACATCCGTCGGGACGATCAAGGCGACACCTGGGTGGTGATGGAGTACGTGGCCGACCGCGTGCTGGATGACGTGCTGGCCGATCACCCCAACGGACTGCCGCCGGACGAGGCGTTGGTTTGGATACACGGCATCGCCGCCGGAGTCGCCTATTTGCACCAGCGTGGCATCGTCCATCGCGATCTGAAGCCGGGCAACATCTTCCGCGACGAAGGGATCGTGAAAATCGGCGACTACGGACTGTCGAAGTTCATCTCGTGCAGCCACAGCGGGCAGACCGAAAGCATCGGCACCGTCCACTACATGGCCCCCGAGGTGGCAAACGGACGATACGGCAAGGAGATCGACGTCTACGCCATGGGCGTAATCCTTTATGAGTTGCTTACCGGCCGGGTCCCCTTCGAGGGCGAAAGCGTCGGCGAGGTGTTGATGAAACACCTGACCGCGAAGCCAGACGTCTCGATGCTACCGAGGCCGTATCGAGACATAGTTGCTCGGGCATTGGAAAAAGACCTGGAGTTGCGGTTTCGCTCGGCGGCGGAAATGGCCGCGGCCCTGCCGCCGCTAAGCGGCGCTGACATTAAGCAAAACGTAGCACAGCCGCCCCCGGCTGTGCAAAATCGCCCAGGACAGCCGAGGGCGGCTGTCCCACAAGTCCGCTGGCGGCACGGCCGGTCTAGTCGGCACGAGAAACCCGTGCCGGCGGCGCTGGTTAAATCGACGCGCCAACGCTTCACCGAGCTTGCCGGCTCGCTCCTGGTCGGCACGCTGACGGCGGTCGTTATATGCGTGGTCGCGGTGCTGATCGAAGGCTTTTTTCTCTCTTCCGTCGCCCCGAAGGCGGAGCAGTTCGCCTGGCTGCTGCTGGTTGGCACGACGGGCATCTGCGCGGTGCTGGTTCCGGCGAAGTTTTGGGAGGGATTTCGCGGCGAACCCATTCTTCGCCGCTTCCTGATGATGGTCCTGGGGATGTGCGTCGGCGCGATCGCCTTCGGACTGTCCGAGACGTTGATGGTCGGTCTTCCGGCGGCGGCCGGATACCCCGACCCGCCCGGATACAAACTGCCGCCGAGTTTCTACGACGCCACCGACGGCCGGCCGCTGTTGATGGCGCACGTCGCCTGCTTCGGCACCCTGTTCCTGGTGATGCGCTGGTGGCGCCAGGCCGATCCATTGCGGCCGACGCGGATCAGTCTGTGGACGGTGTTCCTGAGCGTCGCCGTGGCGGGGCTGGTGGCCCATCTGTGGCAGTTCCCTCAGCCTAAGCTGCCGATGGTCGCCGGCATGATCTCCATTTCGGTGCAGTTGGCCGCCCCTTGGATGCGACCGGCGAAAAAATCGCGATCTCGGTGGTGATATGAACAAGATATTGGCAGTGCTGCTGGGTATCGTCGGGCTGATTGCCGTGGTTTCGCCCGCGGCGGCGCGCGCAGAAAACAAGCCCGACTGGATCGACGCTGCGCCGCGATCGGTCGGCGACGCCTATCAAATGAGCATCGCCGTTGGGCCTTACACCACGCGGGTGGAATGCGACGCCCAACTCCCCTCGGCCCTCCAGGAAGCCCTCGACCGCTACGTCGAGGCGTGTCTGGGCGAAGAGGTCCGCCGGCGGATCGTCCTGCCCGCCGATTACCTGCGCCAACTCGTCAAAGACCGATGGGAGGAAGTGCGGCAACATTCGTTTGGACCGATGACCACACTGCACGTCCTGCTCGAGTTCGACCGCAAGGCAAAGGACCGCGTGCTCGCCGAACTCCGGAGGACGAAAGTCGCGGGGCGTCTCTGGTTCGCCGGTGTCGGATGGGGCGTCTGGCTAGCGCTATTGGGCGTGGTGTATGGATATCTGAGAATTACCGGAAGCAAAAAGTAGCGGATAATTCGCCGGTTCTAACCACGCAGCGCCATCCAGAGGACCACCCCGCCCATAATCAGCCGATACCAGGCGAACGGCACGAGCGTGTGCCGGCCGAGAAAATGAATAAAGGACTTCACCGCCACCCAGGCGGATACGAACGAGACGATGAAACCAATCGCCAATATCTGGAACTGCGCGGCCTCCAGGATCGAGTAGCTCTTGTAAAACTCGTAGAGCGTCGCGGCGATCATGATCGGCACGGCCGCGAAGAAGGAGTATTCGGTGGCCGCTTTCCGATCGACGCCTACAATCATGCCGCCGAGGATGGTAGAGGCCGACCGCGACATGCCTGGCCATAGTGAGAAACATTGGAACAGGCCGATCGCCAAGGCTTCTTTCCAAGTGAGTGCATCGACGCTATCGACCCGGGGTTGCGGGCGAAATCGTTCCACCGCCAAAATCCAAATCGCGCCAACGATCAACGCGATGGAGACGGTCGTGTTGTTGAACAAGTGCTTTTGGATGGATTCGCGGGCGAACAATGCGACGATCGAGGCGGGGATGGAGGTAATCGCCAGCAGCCCGAGGCCGCGGAAGCCCGTCAGGCCGCGGTTGTCTCTGAAGCGGAGCAGGCCGGTGAAGCGGTTGGGGTAAGCGGCCACCACTGCCAGGATCGCGCCGAGTTGGATGACAACTTTGAAGGCGTCAGCCGCGTCCTTTGGCATCATGTTGTCGAAGCCTGAGAACTGGCCGGCAATGATCAGATGTCCGGTGGACGAGATGGGCAGGAACTCGGTCAGCCCTTCCACTATGCCCATCAAGACCGCTAAAAGCTCTTCTTTCATCGGTAGTAGACACACTCCGTGTGCCGTAAACAAGGATGCGGACGGCACACGGAGTGCGCCTATTGCTTACCACGAAAATCGCCGCCAATCTGAAATCTCAATCATACCAATCAAACCGCCGAACAACCAGTGTGGCGGCCGTTGGTGCGGATGGCGGTCGAGCCTGTTGGCTTAGGCGGCGGCGCGGTATGATCGGAAGGGTAATCCCCTTGTTTTCAACGACATAGGGCCTGGGGGAAAATTAGTTGTCGATGTTGGGGTGGCAGTACAACTTCCACCCCAACAAGCTGGCCCCGGGTGTATTCACCCGGGGCTAAATACGGATATTTCAATTTCAAGCCACACCCTTCGCGTGGGAACCAGGATCGAAAACAACATGCTGCAAACATCGGTTCTCTTGGCGTTGTCGATCCTTGGGACGGGAGCGGGGTATTCGCCCGAGTCGGAGGCGCCAAACGACACCTTGTTTAGCTTGCGCCGCTTGCCCGACCTGCCGGACACGATCGGCGTGGCCGGCCCTTACGCGGGCATCTCCAACGGCGCGCTGATCGTCGCCGGCGGCGCGAATTTTCCTCGAGGCATGCCCTGGGAGGGAGGCAAAAAGGTCTGGCACGATCGCATCTACGTGCTGGATCGCCCCGACGGCAAGTGGATGACCTGCGACGCCCGGCTGCCGCGACCGCTCGGCTACGGCGTGTCGCTGTCGTCGGACGGCGGCGTTTTCTGTCTCGGCGGCGGCGACGCGGAATCCAACCATGCCGAATCTTTTTTGCTCCGCTGGATCGACGGCAAGATTACGTTGACCGGCTTGCCTCCTCTGCCACGTCCCGCGGCCTTTGCCTGTGGCGCGATCCTGGAACGGACGATCTACGTGGCGGGCGGGTTGGAGCGACCGGACGCGGCCGAGACCTTGAAGACGTTTTGGGCGTTGGAGATCGACCGGCCGCGGGAACAATGGAAGTGGGAAGAGTTGGAGCCGTGGCCCGGCCGGGGGCGAATGTTGGCCGTGGCCGGAGTGCAGGACGGGGCGTTCTTTCTGATCGGCGGCGTGGATTTGACGCCCGATCCGAGCGGCGGAAAACCGCGCCGCGTCCCCTTGGAAAACGCTTACCGATACTCGCCGGGGAAAGGTTGGCGGGAGATCGCTCCGCCGCCGCGGTTCGTGTCGGCCGCGCCCTCGCCGGCGATCCCCTTGGGCCAATCGCACCTGGCCGTTCTCGGCGGCGACGACGGTTCGCGCTGGCATCTGGCGGCCGGTCCTTCCCATCCGGGCTTCTGCCGCGAGGTGTTGGTTTACGGGACGATCACCAACGCATGGGCATCGATGGGACGGATATCCAATCCGCGGGTTGACACGCCGACGGTGGCGTGGGACGGAGGCTTCGTCGTCCCCAGCGGCGAAGTACGCCCGGGAGTGCGTTCGCCCCGGGTCGATCTCCTTCGGCCCGTAACCCACCACACCCCGTTCGGTTGGCTCAATTACCTGACCTTGATCGTCTACCTGGCCTGCGTGGTGGTGGTCGGCTGCTGGTTTTCGCGGAGGAACAAGAGCACCAACGATTTCTTTCGCGGCGGCCAGCGCGTCCCCTGGTGGGCCGCCGGCATGAGCATCTACGCCACAATGCTCAGTTCCATAACGTACATGGCCGTGCCCGCCAAGGTCTACGCCACCGATTGGGTCTACTATTTCAACGCCTTGGCCATCTTGCTGGCGGCCCCGGTGGTGATAGTCTTTTATTTACCGTTTTTCCGCGGGCTGGACGTTACTTCGGCCTACGAGTATTTGGAGAAGCGGTTCAATTTGGCGGTGCGCTGGTTCGGCAGCGTTTCGTTCATCGTCCTTCAGCTTGGCCGGGGGGCCATCGTTCTCTACCTGCCGGCCCTGGCGCTGGCCACGGTCAGCTCGTTGAACATCTATGCCTGCATCCTGCTGATGAGCGTGTTGTGTATTTTGTACACCGTGTTCGGCGGGATCGAAGCGGTGATCTGGACCGACGTGATCCAGACCATCGTATTGCTTATCGGCGCCCTGTTGACGCTGATCGTCATCGTGGCCCAAACTGACGGCGGACTGTCGGGGCTGATCGACGTGGCGCGCGCAAACGGGAAGTTCTTTGAAGACGTCGACTGGGGCTGGGACACAACGGCCGCCACGGTGTGGGTCGTCCTGCTGGGCAGCATTATTGCAAACATCGCCAGCTACACGGCCAGCCAGGACGTGGTGCAACGATATCTGACCACCAAGGACACCAAACACGCGGCGCGGGCAATATGGACGAACGGCCTGATGGCGCTCCCCTCCTGCGCGCTGTTTTTCGCCGTCGGCACGGCGTTGTTCGTCTATTTCAAAGCACACCCGCGGCAGATCGATCCGAACATGGCGACCGACGCCGTGTTTCCGCTGTTCATCATCAAACAAATGCCGGCGGGAGTCGCGGGGCTGGTCATAGCCGGTATCTTCGCCGCCACTCAATCGACCCTGTCGAGCAGTCTCAACAGCGTGGCCACGTGCGTGGTGACCGATTTCTATCGCCGGTTGAAACCGGCCGCTTCCGATCTTTCCGGCCTGCGGTTGGCCCGGGCGATCATCGTGGCGGTCGGCGCGGTCGTCACCTGCGTGGCCTGCGCGATGGCCAGCGCCGATATCCTTTCGCTGTGGGACAACTTCCTGGCGGTTCTGGGGCTGACCGTCGGGGTGCTGGCGGGGTTGTTCGCCCTGGGTATCTTCACCACGCGGGCCAATGCCCACGGAGCGCTGTTCGGGGCCGTCGTCGGCGTGATCGTGCTTTGCCTCGTGCAGCAACACACGAAGGTCAGCTTTTTCCTTTACGCCGGCATCGGAATGATTACGTGTTTCGTTGTCGGATGGATCGCCAGTTGGTGTCTCGGCGCCAAACCCACCAATCTGGCAGGTTTGACCCGGGCAACAAGAGATTCGTAGTAGGCCGGATCGCCCCTCGACACGTTATTGTCGAATTTGGGTGGCACGTCCCTGAGCGCAGCGAAGGGCGTGATGAACGACCAAACCACGCCCTTCGCGACGCTCAGGGACGTGCCCCCCGCATTGAAATTTCACCAAGTTATTTCTTCCCAAGTTTTTAGAAGTCGATTTGGGCACGCATCTGGACGATGTTCAGGTCGCCGACGCCGGCGCCCTGGTTCTGATTGATGCCGGAATGGA
>JAUWPQ010000158.1 GCA_030611515.1 Planctomycetota bacterium
CCCTTGAACGATCCCGGACGGCGCATCCCTTGCCACAACCATCCGGCCGCCATTTTCCACTGCATCGCCGCCGGTACGGCCTCCAGCCGCTTTTTTGCCGGTGGACTCAACCGCTCGCGGAGCAGCTTCATTTCCTCGTCGTTCATCATCGGCAACGGTTTTTTGGAGTCGGCCGCCCGCCACCGCCGCAATATCTGCTCGAAGACCACCCGCCGCCGCGTTCGAGGGTTGAGTTCCGCAAGACGTTTTCTCTGCGTTTCGGACAACGATTCGAGATACTGTTTTTGGTGTTTGGCGGCGTGCTCGACGACCCATTTCCGCAGCTTCATCAGGTCGTCGCCGCCGAGCCGGCCGCCGTTTTTCCTGAGCTGTTCCAGCCGCAGCCGTTTTTTGATCCACTGGACGCGATCGGTCGATTTCATTTCGGCCAGGCTGACCCGACTATACGAAGACAACGTTTTCAGCCAGTCGCAGTAGCGTTGCATGATCGCTTGGAGCCGATCGGCGTCCGCGTCGTTTCGCAATGCCTCGAGCAATTGCCGCATGCGTTGCCGTTTGTCCGGGGTCAAGTTGTTGAACCGTTCCGCAACCAGCCGCAGTTGTTCCTTCTCTTCGGAGTCCATGCCCGCCACGCGCCGGCGCCGTTCCGCGGGCGAGTAATCGAGGTCCGCCTCGGGCGGATCGGCGTCTTTTTCCGAGAACAACCCCTCGTCGCGGAACAAACGAAGGAATTCGACGCTTTCGACGTGCCGGTATTCGTCGAACCGTTCCAGCACGGGCAGGTCTTCGAGCAATTGCCGGTTTGTGTCGGGGACGAACAGCGCAACGGCGGCAAAGCCCGTGGCCGCGGCCGCAAAGAAACAGACGATAAACGTCATCCGCCACCGCCGTCGGCGCCGCGGCGCCTCGCTCTTCTCGCGTTCAACGTCCTCGCAGCCGGCAAGGGCCACCATTTCCAAAGTGGTGTGCGTAAACGGCTCGCCCACCGGCGCCGTATCGAGTTCGTCCAGCAGATCCCACGTCCGCTCCAACGACTGGAGGCGGCGGCGCAGTTTCTGGTCCGTGGCCAGCAGGGTCTCGATGCGGCGGCCGTTTTCCGCGTCCAGTTCGCCGTCGAGATAGGCGACCAATTCCTCGTCCAGCGGGGCCGGGGTATTAGCAGCCCGTTGAATAAGTTGGTTTTCGGGAGTTCGGGTGCCACTGCTGGCTTGTCCAGCAGTGTTTTTTCGGGAGTTTTCCCCTGCACTGCTGGGCAAGCCAGCAGTGGCACCCTTTTTCGACGGGGTGTTAGAAGGCTTTTTATTCATCGTTGTCGGTCGTGGTGTCGGAAGGCTTTTTATTCATCGTCGTCGGTCGTGGTGTCGGAAGGCTTTTTATTCATCGTTGTCGGCCGCCTCCCACGTCGGAGTCGCGCCGTGGTCGAAGTATGGTTGCAGCACTTCGCGTAGATTCTCCCTGGCCCTCCAGAGCAGCGACTTGACCGCCTGGGGCGAAAGTTCCATCACCTCGGCGATCTCGGCGTAACTCATTCCCTCAAACTTGCTGAGCAGGATCGCTATCCGCTGCCGGTCGCCGAGCGCCTCGAGCGCCATCCGCACGATCTGGCGGGCCTCGGCCTTGTCCAACTGCCGGGCGGGCATCTGCCCGCTGCTGGCCAGCAACATGCGGTCCAGCGGCCGCGCACCCAGCGGACCGCTGTCGTGCGAGCGAAGCGTGACCTCGCGCCGCCGCGACCGGTCGCGCAAGGCGTTGGCCGCGGCGTGGTTGGCGATGGTGAACAGCCACGTGGAAAACTTGGCCCCGGGTTGGTAGCTGCCTCGGGCACGGTACACGCGAAGGAACACCTCCTGGGCCAGGTCTTCGGCCTGCTCGTGATTGCCCACCAGGTGCCTGAACAGCGTCACCAGCCGGCCTTGGTATCGAGCCACCAACTCCTCGAACGCGGCGGCGTCGTCTCCGCGCACCTCGAGCATCAAACGAACGTCTGGATCGAGCGCGTAGCGGCGGGCGGACGATTCGCTGACTACCACGGAATACTCCGTCTGGGAAAGCAGGCCAGTCCATTCCAGTCTAACATACACGGTCGTCAAGGGCCATCTGCTCTGGCCCTTGCGGACGCGGCCGGGTAGACTGGGCAAGATTTCTCAGTTTTCTCCCCTCGCATGTTTAGCAGCCGCCGGCACGGCGGCTTGCGGCGGAATCAGGGCCGCCGTGCCGGCGGCCGCTAAACGGATACGACCGTTTTCCGAGAGTTAATAAATATCACGTGCGACCGCGACTTCAACATTTCCCGCGTTCGACTTTCCGGCTCGGTTTGGCCGGAGCGGTTCTGCTTTGGGCGGCGCTGCCCCCGCTGGACTTGTGGCCGCTGGCCTGGGTCGCGCCGATCCCCTGGGTATGGCTTGTCCGACGACCGCAACTCGACGGCCGCCGGCCCTACGCCGCGCTCGTGGTGGCCGGGTTTTGCTTCTGGATGGCCACCCTGCATTGGCTCCGTTTACCCCATCCGGCCACCAGCATCGGCTGGGTCGCCATCTCGCTGTACTTCGCCGTCTATCTGCCGGCGTTCGTGGGGCTGGCTCGAGTTGCGGTTCATCGGCTTCGCGTCCCCGTCATATTGGCCGCTCCGGTGGTCTGGACCGGCCTGGAATTGGCCCGCGCCCATCTGTTGACCGGCATGACGATGGGCAGCCTCGGCTATACCCAGTATCGCTGGATCGCACTGATCCAATTGAGCGACCTGGCCGGCATATACGGGGTGAGCTTTTTGGTGATGTTCGTGGCCGCCTCGCTGACGAGAATTATTCCCGGCGATGGCTGTCGCTGGACTTTCTGGCCGTTGCTGCCGGCCGCGGCCGCGATTGCCGCCGCCCTGCTCTACGGACACGTTCGCATCGCCACGAACACCACCACTCCCGGGCCGAAAATCGCCCTGATTCAAGGCTCGATCGATATAGAAATGCGCCACGACCCCGAGAGGAAAGACCGCATATTCCAGGAATATTTTGATCTTTCACACCGGGCGGTGGAGGAACATCCCGACGTCGATCTAATCGTTTGGCCCGAGACCATGTTTCTCGATCCGCTGTTGACCTTCGACGCCGATACCCGGCGGCCGGCGGACGCCGAGGGTACCGACGAGGATTTTCGCCGGTGGCTTCATCGGGCCGCCGAAGATAGTGCGTTGTCGATAAAGAGAATGGCCGAAGCGCTCGGCACGCCGCTGTTGCTCGGCATAGACCGATACCACTTTGCCGCCGACCGGCAGCGCTGCTTCAACTCGGCCGTCTACGTCGCCAGCGACGGCCGGGTGCTGGACCGCTACGACAAGATGCATCTGGTGATGTTTGGCGAGTACGTGCCGCTGGCCGATCGTTTTCCTTGGCTGCAAGGGCTGACGCCGCTTCCGATAAGCATATCGGCGGGCCGTCGGCCCACGGCGTTCGAGTTGCAAGGCGTTCGCATATCGCCGAATATCTGCTTTGAAACCGTGCTGCCGCACGTGCCCCGCCGGCAGATCAATACCCTGGCGACCGAGGGGCGGGAACCAGACATCCTGGTAAATCTGACCAACGACGGCTGGTTTTGGGGCTCCAGCGAGTTGGACATGCATCTGATCTGCGGGGTATTTCGGGCGGTGGAGTGCCGCAAGCCGCTGCTGATCGCCGCCAACACTGGTTTTTCGGCCTGGATCGACAGCGACGGCCGCATTCGGGAACAAGGCCCCCGGCGTGAAAAGAAGGTTATCTTTGCCCGACCCCGCCTCGACCAACACCGCGGCAGTTGGTATCTGAAACACGGCGACTGGTTCGCCGGAGTGTGCCTGGCGGGATGCATATTGTTCAGCTTTGTAGGGTTATTCGGGCGATTTCGCAAGGTCATCCTGAGCGCAGCGAAGGATATCGATAGCCGTGGAGATTCTTCGCTGTGCTCAGAATGACGGCTTCCTACACCCGTCAGGCAATATCCCTGGTGGCGGCATACCCCCCCGCATAATCTTGCGCGGGGGCGTTTTTTTATCCCTAAATCTCCCACACCTCCTAACTTGCGGTCGATCTGGTTGACATGAGAAATTGGGCGAAGTTATACTAAAGAGATAATTGGTGCGGGTTGATTGACAGGTAGATTTCCCGCCGTAGCACACAACCTCTCCTTATAGGCGGATCGAGCATGAACCTGGTCGGCAAGATTTTCGTCGTCTTGATCTTTGTAATGAGCGTGGTGTTTATGTCGTTCGCCATGGCGGTTTACACCGTGCAGCGGAACTGGCGGGAAGTCGTCGTGCTTCCTCCCGACTCTCCCCTTCTCGGGCAGCCCGGCAAGGAGCTTGGTCTGAAGTATCAGTTGGCCGAGATCAAGACCCGCAACGAGGACTTGAGAAATCAAAGGGAGCGGGCCGAGAAAGACCGCGATACGGAGAAGGTCAGCAAGATCCAAGCCCTAACCAAGCTGGAGACCGAGCGAGACGAGTTGCTTAAGGAGCGACGGAACCTCGAGGCCGGGTACGCCGGTTTGGAAAAGGACAAACGCGACGCGGTGGCGGCAATGAACTCCACGCAGAAGGTCGCCGCCGATTATCGCAAGGAACTCGAAGCCTTGCGGGAAGAAGTCCTCCAATCCCAGCAGGACCGGGACGAGCATTTCAAGGAAGTCGTCCGGCTGACCGACGAGTTGCATCAAGCGGTCAACGAGAAGGAGCAACTCCGCAAACGGGCGGGAGACGTGAGCAAGGACCTTGCCAAGGCGCGGGAGGCGTTGCGCTACCACGACATCGACGAGAAAAGCGACTATAAGAGCAAGACGCCGCCGCGGGTTGACGGTGTCGTTCTCGCCACTCCAGGCGCGGGCCTGATTGAAATCTCCATCGGTTCCGACGACGGGATTCGCAAGGGTCATCGGCTCGACGTCTATCGCGCTTCGGGCGGATCGAGTACCTACGTCGGACGCATCGAAGTGGTAAAAACCGCGCCGGACCGGTCCGTTTGCAAGATCGACCCGAAGTTCCAGAACAGCCGCGTTATGGAGGGTGATCGTGTCGACTCCAAAATCGACTAACCCGCTCGAGACGTCGGCCCCCATTCGCCCCACCGTCTCGCACCGCAAACCAAAGGCGGACATGTATACCGTCCTCTTGGTGATTTCGCTGATTGCCGTGTTGCTCGGCATTCTGTTCCTCTACCTCCACATGGGCCGCTATGATTTCAAGTTCAAGGGCGGTCTGGCCGTGGTGATGGCGAGTGAAGCAGAGGTCGAGAGCCAAGGGCCTGAAATCATACTCTTGGCCCGCGCGGGGCAAGCCCCGCCACTACACGCTTTCGCACAGTCCCTAATCCCTAATCACCAATCACTCATCGAGCACGGATGCTCCAAAACCTGCTGAACCACTTCCGTTGCGACCTGGCCGTCGATCTGGGAACGGCCAATACGGTAATCTGTATGGTCGGCGAAGGATTGGTGCTCAACGAGCCTTCGGTGGTCGCCGTGCAGCAAAGTGAGGGCAAGATTCTCTCCGGCGGGTGCGCGGTCGGACACCTCGCCAAGCAGATGGAAGGCCGCACACCCGAGCGGATTTCGGTGGTTCGCCCGTTGCGGGACGGCGTGATCGCCGATTTCGAGCTGTGCGAGGCAATGTTGCGATATTTCCTCCGCAAGACGCGGCGTCCCGGCCGGCGGCTCCGCCCAAGGGTGTTGGTGGGCATTCCGGGCTGCATCACCCCGGTCGAGAAGCGGGCAGTCTTCAACAGCGTCCATCGCGCCGGGGCCGGACGGGTCTGGATCATGCCCGAGGTGAAGGCCGCCTCGATCGGCGTCGGATTGCCCATCGCCGAGCCGACCGCCAGCATGGTCTGCCGCCTCGGTGGAGGCACTACCGAGGTGGCCGTGATGAGCCTGGGCGAGAGTGTGGCCGCACAATCCATCCGAGCCGGCGGCGACCGGATGGATCAGGCCATCGTCGATTACTTGCGCCGCCACTACAGCCTCCGCATCGGAACGTCCACCGCCGAACGGTTGAAGATCGACATCGGCAGCGCCTATTCGCTGGAGGAGGAGCGGACGGTGGAACTAAGCGGCATCGACGCCGTCAGCGGATTGCCCCGCCGCGCCACGATTACCAGCGAGGAAATCCGCCAAGCACTCGCCGACCCGCTGCAAACCATCATCGAAGCGATCAAGTCGGCGTTGGATCATTGCAGTCCCGAATTGGCGGCCGATTTGGTCCAAAACGGCCTGGTTCTCTGCGGCGGCGGGGCGCTCCTGCGGCGGATCGACCGCTTCATCGGCGAACAGATCGGTCTGCCGGTTCGCGTCGCCGCCGAACCCCTAACGGCCGTGGCCAAAGGGCTGCTCGTCTGCATGGAAGACTTCCGGCACTGGCGCCACTGGATGCGGTCGAGCGAAGAGGACGTGTAGCAGTTCCAGACGCCGATTGTGGTGCGCGGGTGCCATGGGTAAGCGCAGCTTACCCGTGTGCCGGAAATTGCGAAAACACCACACGGGTAAGCTGCGCTTACCCATGGCACCCATTTCGAGGACTTTCCGCAGCAGATGCGAATTATTACCGGGGCATTTTCCGGCCGCCGCCGGGCATGATTCCGGGACCGGCGCCCAAGGCCGGCCGGAAGCGAGTGACCCCGACCAGCACCAACGCCGTGCTCTGCATTTGACCGGCGGCATACAGCGATTTAGACCAGGGTACGGAGTAGGCCGCCACCTTGCCGCTGGTCACTTCGGCCACGTAGCAGATCGAATTGCTCGGTTGCAACCGGCTGCCGCCGGCGCGCCGCAGATAGCTGATGCCGGTGACCATCAAGTATTTCGGATTTTTTTGCGGGTCAACGCCCAGGTCGGCGGCAACGTTTGCGTTGAAAAAACCGGTCCACGTGCCCGGGTTTTTACCCAGCACCACCGCGCGCAGGTTTCCGGTGAGAAAATCGAGGAAGTATAGGGCTTCGACGTCGGAGTCGATCGGGCCGGTGGCCATGCCGAAAGTGTCGATCCGGTCGGTGGCCACGGCGTGCAGCGGCGTCTGGGGCCACAGCCCGCCGACAATCAAACCGCCCGCCAAGCCGAGTCCCACTACCACCAGCCAACAACATGCTTTCCATTTTGCCATAACGATCTCCTTCCGACAGCCGCCACAATCTGGAGAATGGCCGGACGCTGAGAATTTCGGCGGTCCAAAACCGGCGGGCCGGCCGTGCGGCATCCAATGCCGGCCCTAAATGGAATCGTACCCGGATTCGGGCCATATTGCCAGCGTGATTTGTGAATTTTGTCGCAATAGCCGGGGGCTAACAGCCCGTTGGAAAAGTCGGTTCCCGCGAGTTCGGGTGCCACTGCTGGCTTGTCCAGCAGTGTTTTCCCGGGTGTTTCTCCCCGCACTGCTGGACAAGCCAGCAGTGGCCCCCTTTTTCAACGCTAACAGCCCCCGAGATGTGTGCCGGTTGCGGGATTTTTTTTCTCCGGCCCCTTGTCAGATGACGCGAATCTTCCTATAACCACTTCCATCTTACGTCGAGCCTGTCTGAAAGGAGCATCTTATGACAACGATCAACGTGGCTTTGGTCGGACAGGGATTCATGGGGCGTTCGCACTCCAACGCCTGGGGGCAGGTGGCGAAGTTTTTCAAGCCGCCGCTCGTTCCGGTCATGCATACGGTGTTTGGGCAGCCCGAGGAAAATCCGCAAGCCTTTGCCGACAACTGGGGCTGGCAAAACGCCTCGACCGATTGGGAACAGCTTGTCCGCTCGCCGGAGATCGGCTTGGTCGACATTGTCACGCCGAACTACATACACGCCCCGGTGGCCCGCGCGGCGATCGCCGCCGGCAAGCCGGTGGCTTGCGAGAAGCCGATCGCCGGCTCGCTGGCCGACGCCCGCCAGATGGCCGAGGCCGCGAAGGCCGCCAACTTAAAGACGTTCGTCTGGTACAACTATCGCCGTTGCCCGGCCGTGGCGTTGGCCCATCAGATGGTCAAGCAAGGCAAGCTGGGGACGATCCGCCACGTTCGCGCGGTCTATTTGCAAGACTGGGCCGACGAGAATGTCCCGCTGCTGTGGCGGTTCGAGAAGGAACTGGCCGGCTCCGGTGCCCACGGCGACCTGAACGCCCACATCATCGACATGACCCGCTTCGTCACCGGACAGGAAATTACCGAGGTGGTCGGCGCGATTGCCGAGACGTTTATCAAGGAGCGGACGCTGCCGTCGGGCGTTGCCGCCGGCGGAATCGCCGCCGACCGCCAAGGCGCGGCCGGAAAAGGCACGGTCACGGTCGACGACGCGGTTCTGTTTTTGGCCCGCTTCTCCGGCGGGGCGGTGGCCAGCTTCGAGGCCGCACGCCAGGCGACCGGCAATCAGAATCGCAACTCCTTCGAGATCAACGGCACCAAGGGTTCGTTGAAGTTCGACTTCGAGCGGATGAACGAGTTGAAGTATTACGACGCCACGCTGCCGCGAGCGGTGCAGGGTTGGAGCACGATCATGTGTACCCACGGCGGCGACCATCCGTACGTTGCCAACTGGTGGCCCGACGCCCACATCATCGGCTACGAGCACGGGTTTACCAACCAGGCGTACGACATCCTTCGCGTGTTGGGCGGCGAGGAGCCGACGGTTCCGATCCCCGATTTCGAGGACGCCTATCAAACGCAGCGTGTGCTGGAGGCGGCGTTGATTTCCGCCGACGAGCGCCGCCCGGTCGCTTTGGAGGAAGTGAAGTAGAAGAATAGCCGGGACGAAAGAGGAAATATATCCCCGCGGGCCGCGAACGTCCCCTTTGCGGCTCGCTTGTTGTTCGTCGCGCGACGAAGGGCGTCACGGGCAGAAGGACTCTGCCCGTGACGCCCATACTTTTTTGGGGAAGAGAGAGGGGAGAGGGGAGAGGGGAGAGAAGGGAGAAGAGAGAGGGGAGAAGAGAGAAGGGAGAAGAGAGAGGAGAGAAACGACATTCGAGTGGAATTTGAGCCGTCAGTCCCTCTTCTCCCCTCTCTCTTCTCTCTTCTCTCCTCCCTCTTCCCTCAGTTCCGGCTGCCGAACCGCGTTACGTAGTACAACAGCGTGAGTATCGCTTGAAGGGTGGCGGCCACGTAGGTCAACGCCGCGGCGTTGAGGACCTTCTTAACGTACGTCAACTCTTGGTCGTTGACGATCCCCAGTCCGACCAGTTGTGCCTTGGCCCGCGAACTGGCGTTGAACTCCACCGGCAGGTTTATTACCTGGAAGACGACCACGACGGCGAACAGACCGATGCCGAGAAAAATCAAGGGCGGCTGTCTCATAATCATGCCGATGATGAGCAGGATCATGCTGGCCTTGCTGCCGAAACCGGCCACCGGCACGGCGGCGTTGCGGACCACGAGCGGGGCATAGGAGTGGGCGTGCTGGATGGCGTGGCCCGCCTCGTGTGCGGCGATGCCGACCGAAGCCAACGTCCGGTTTTGATACACCTCCGGCGAGAGCCGAAGCACCTTTGCCCGCGGATCGTAGTGGTCGCTCAAGTGGCCGGGTATCTGTTCGACGCCGATGTCGTTCAATCCGGCGGAGTCGAGTATGTGTCGTGCGGCTGCCGCGCCGCTCAGCGGGGCCGCCATCCGCTGCGCCTGAGCGTAGGTCGTCCGGATGCGGAACTGCGCCCACATCCCCAGCAAAACCGCCGGTGCAATCCACAAAAGAAACATCGGGTCGAAAAAATACATGGATACCTTTCTCCACTGTTTGAAGTCAAACGGATATTCTCGTTCCCATGCTCCGCGTGGGAACGTGCTGTCTGCGGTGCTCTGCGTCGCCCCCTGCCACCGACGCAGAGCGTCGGAACGAGTGGGTTCCCACGCGGAGCATGGGAACCAGGATAACCCTCAATTTTCAATGACACCCCCTCGTTCCATCGTCTTCTGATACAACTCCACATACTCCTTGGCGCTACGGGTCCACGACCAGTCTTGACGCATGCCGACGGCGATCAACTGCCGCCAAACTTCCGGCCGGCGATAGGCGTCGCAGGCCTGGCGCAAC
>JAUWPQ010000344.1 GCA_030611515.1 Planctomycetota bacterium
AACGGCCCTTCTGACGCTGCGGGGTCGAATCGAAGTCGTGCGGCCGTTTTGCTCGCGCCTCGGCGATTATCACCCAGCGGCCTACGATCGGGTCTTTGCGAAGGTCGGGCATAAGAAGTAAATCGGGGTTCGGGGTTCGGGGTTCGGGGAATGTTGAATGATGAATTGTTGTCTGATGGTCGCATCGGAGATTCATCATTCATCATTCAACATTCATCATTTCCTTTCACACTTGCCACATAATCAGTTCGTAATCGGGCGAGGGGACGGCGGTTTCGATCGCCCCTTCGTGCGGCACTCGCTCCACCGGCTGCCCGTCCTTAAGCAACTCGACGTAAAAGTGTACCGGCTGATCGGTTTTCAGGCCAAGGTTCCGGAACGGGACGGCAATTTCCAGGAGTTTGTCGGCCGCGGCGGACGGCTTCGCGCCGGACGCCGACGAACCGTCGCGCCACAATTGCGCCTCCGGCTCCTTGTGGCTGGGATGCGAGAGGAGCAACTCGAATCCCCCGGGCTGTGTGAACACCAACCGCAGCGCATCGACGTCGGCGAATTGCTCGCTAACCGGTCCGCCCCGGGCGTCCAACCGCAGCAGTAGCCGATCCGTGTCGAAGCCGAAGAACAAGTCGGACACGTACCCGGCGGAGACCATCGTCATCGCCCCGCGCGAGCCGCCGCAGACGTGATGACCGGCGTTGATCCACTCGAAGAAGCTGCGTCGCCCGTCAATTTTTACCCGCAGCAAGCCGGTCGGTTCGGTGTAGACTTGCGCGTGGCCCGCTCCTTGGCCGATCGGTCGCGTCAACTCGGTCGGCGGTTGTTCGCCCAGCGCCAGGTAGACGTTCTGCAAATGCTTGCGGAAGAGCCGATCGAACAGTCCGTCTTGGGCACTGGCGTGGCTGTCGCCGAACCACCAGAACCAATCGCTCCCCTCGGCGATGTAGAGTTCCTCCCACGCCCGGGCGATCTGCTCGGCCGGCTGCGATTTTCGCGCCGTTACGGCGACCAGATGTTGCCGTGTCTCGTGCAGCGCGTCCCAGGCGCGATTGCACTCGGGATGTCCGATCCAGATGCCGAAATTATGTTGGACCCAACTGCCGGGGAAGAGGTGGCCGAGTTTGTCGGTGGCGGGGTATTGGTCCAAATAATCGCCGATCCGCACCGGTTTTATCTTCGGATGCTGCACCACGCGGCGATAGACGCCGCGAAGGAAATCGACTCCGGCGTTGGGGTAGTATTCCCAGCAGTTCTCACCGTCAAGGATCACGCTGACCAACGTCGGCCGATGGCCGGCGTTGCCGCCGGTCGCGCTGCCGATGGCCTCCAGCTTGCCGATAAAATCATCGACCGCCTGCTCGGGCGCGTAACGCTGGTAGTGGAAACCGATCTGGTCGCTCATGGCGTGGTCGCGGAAGACGATCTGCAACGAGCACCCCTGCTCCTCTACGCGCCAAGGGCGGTAGAGCATCTCGGGATTGCGCAAGTGGCCGTTGCCGTCGCGCGAGACCCAGCCGTCGGTCGAGCAGGAAAGTATCTCCTCGTCCGTGCCGATCCATTGAATGCCGGCCTCGGCGATCATCGGGATGATCCCCTGGCAGACCGAGCCTTCCGAGGGCCACATGCCGCGCGGTTTTTGTCCGAACAGTTTTTCGTGCGATTCGACCGCTCGGCGGACTTGCTCCCGCGCGTCCTCGGCGTAGCCTTCCATGTGCGACGGCAAGGCGACGTTGGGCATCGCCCGACGCGCCAGCCGCTTGTCGTACAACAGCGGCAGGATGGGGTGATAGAACGGCGTGGTGGTCAGCTCCACCTGCCCCCGCTCCATAAGCTCCCGGTGCAACGGCACGACCTCGCGGAGTAGTTCCATCTGCCGGTCCAGCAGCCACTGTTTTTCCTTCTCCGTCCAGCCGCGCCCCTTCTCGCGGAACTCGGCCAGCGCGGCGTCTTGCTCGAAGGCCAGCGGGTGGATCCACACCAGATTCGACCAGCATTGCAGGTCGATGATGTCCCGCTTGCTGAACCGCTTCCGCGACTTCTCGGCCGAGTCGATCGACAGCCCGCGCTTCTTGTACAACTCGTAATAGCGCGGGAAAGGACGGATCATCTGGTCTGGGTGGACCATGAAGAAATTGTCCAGCAGGTAGTGCGAGTCTTCCTCGCTCAATCCGTCGGCCGGCAGCCGCGAGACTCGCAGGTGCGTGTCTTCCTGCCCCCGGTCGGTGTACGCCGAGAGCTGCTGCAACAGGCTGGGCACCAGATTGATCGTGGCGTGCAGTTCGGGTGCCTCCTTCAACAGCATCGCCATCCCCCAATAGTCCTTGGTCCCGTGCAGACGGACCCAAGGCATGGGATTTTCGCCGGAAAGATCGTCGGGGTAGTACGGCTGATGCTGGTGCCAGAGAAAGGCCAAAGCGACTTCGTGCATGGTGGTCCTTCACCTCAGGGAAGAGAATGCAATATGAAATCTCATAATTGAGATTTCATATTTTGAGATATTTTAGCCGTTTGCAGCGACAAACGAACTACAAGCATTACTTGAACAGGAGGAAACAGAGAAAACAGAGTTCGGAAGAAAGGCAACATATCCTCTCTGTTGCCTCTGTTTCCTCCTGTAAAAAAATCTTTGGGACTGTATACGGCTAAATTGCCGCCATATTTCATATTTCAGATTATCAATTTTCGATTTGCAATGCCCCCCCTCGTTCCATCGTCTTCTGATACAACTCCACATACTCCTTGGCGCTACGGGTCCACGACCAGTCTTGACGCATGCCGACGGCGATCAACTGCCGCCAAACTTCCGGCCGGCGATAGGCGTCGCAGGCCTGGCGCAAC
>JAUWPQ010000010.1 GCA_030611515.1 Planctomycetota bacterium
GGAGGATAGCCGTAGCTGCCTACAAACTCGTTCCAGCCGATCCCTTCTTTCAATCCGCCCACCTCGGGCAGGAAATCCCCGACGGAAAAACTATCCTCCAGGCGGGATAGAGGTATCTTGCCTTTGCCGACGGCAACGGCAAACACGACGCCGGCCAGATCGGCCGACAAATCGGCGAAGCTGAACCCGCTGCCGCTGCGCATGTCGGCCAGTTCCTTGAGGATTCCGGCCCCTTCGGCGACCCGAGGGCCGACGAGAACCACCAGAGCGGCAGAGACCGCGAAATGCCGGAGCAAGTCGCGGCGGGCGTGCATGGTGGGGGCGCCGAGCACCGCCAGCCGCGCCGCCCGTTCGGAGGCCGACTCGAGCTGCGCCACGGAAGGGGACAGGGCCATGTCTTCGGCCCATCGTCTGTCCGCAAAAGGGGTTTCCCCGCCGAAAAATGGACCAGTCCCCAACTGGTCCGGCAGCGGCGAATCGTTCAGGGCCACTCCCAACCCCAGCAGAAATGCCGCTCCGGCAACCTCTCGGGGAAGTCGCCGGGCAGCAGCGGCAGCCTGGCGGACGTAGTACACGGTTAGCTCGTCCCCGTCCAGTCGGACCTGGCGCTCGGGGTCCAGGACACCCTCACCCCCTGCCCCTCTCCCAGTGGGAGAGGGGAGCTTTTCGGCTTTGCCCTCACCCCCTGCCACTTTCCCAGAGGGAGAGGAGAGCTTCTTGGGCAACTGCCGGTTTTTTTTGGCGGCCTCGGTCACTGCCCGCACCACGGTCCGCGCACCGGCGATCACGGTTTGGCGACGTCCGGGCAACTCCCCGGCCAATCCCAGCGACTGGTCGAGCATGGCCAAGTAGCGTGGCGCCGCCGAATCGCCCGGCATCGCGGCGGCGAGTGAGCGGTACACCGCCCGCAGGTGGTCCTTGGAGGCAGAGGGAAGCTGGCAAAGGTGCATCAGCGGACGGGTACGGCTGCGAAGCTCTTCGCCCACCAGGAACAGGGCGAGCGTGTTCGGGGCGTCGAACCCGATGCGGAAGGCGCGGGCCCGCGATTGCCGGTCGCCGATATCGGGCCGCATCACGGACTGGTGCTCGGGCGAATGTACCGCGCCGAGGAAGTGCCCCAACTCGTGTACCAGCATCTCGAGCCGCTCCGGCTCGGCGAGTTGGCGGCCCCACTCGCGGATCAAGATGTGTGAGTGGAACGGGCCTCGTATCCCGCCCATGCGTTTCTCGTCTCGCAACGTATGGTACTGGCCGGTGAAGCCGATCGCCAGCCGCGCCGGGGCCGGATTGACTTTTCGCTCGAACTCCTCGATGAGTTGCCGCAACTCGCGGGCGCCGTCGTTGGAGGTCCAGACGCCGACCGCCACCACCTGGAAGCGAACCCGGCAATGTCGCTCGATGATCTCGGACGCCTCGGCCATCCGCTCCCGGTATCGCTTCTCCCACACACGCCGCACCGTCGGCTCTTTGTCGTCGACCAGAATCTTGACCGGGATGGTACACAAGTCATCCCGCGGGCGGGAAAGCGGTTTCGGCATTGGCCGGTCGGCCGGAAGACCGGGAAGCGAATGTTGGACCAGATCGAGTTTATTGCCGTCGGTGTGGAAATAGTAGATGCCGTTGGCCTGAAGCAGACGCCGTCGCGGCTCGCCACCGGCATTGAAAACGATGGTGACGGCGTCTGCAACGGGCACCGGAAGCACCTCGCCGCGATCCAAGCCGTGGCGGGTCTGCCTGCCGTCTGGCTGGATGATGGTCAGCGCAACCTTACCCTCCGCGCGGTTGGTCAGCACGACAACACCCGCACTGGCCGGCGACCAAAACGCCCCAGCCGCGACGACCAGTCCTATCGCGATCGGCAGCCCGCGGAGCATCATCACTTCGACCTCGAGATGCGAAGATTCACGTAGCGTTCACGGGTGTCCCTCTCGACACGCTTGGCGTCCATTATACCATAGTTGCTTGAGGTCGTGGGCGGTGTGGTAGGCTGATGTCATGAAGCCGCGACTCCATCCGCAACTCCGCTGACCCTAAAAGCCTACGTTCGGGATAATAGCTTTTGGGCAATAGCCGCCGGCTATTTGTTGCTCATTCCATTTTCCGCTGTTGGCCGAACTTGCGCTGCCTCCGGCCGACTTGTGACAAGCGATGGTTTCTGACCTTCCGGCTGGTACTGGTCCACACGATCTGGTATGTTCTCTCGATTGGTATGGCACACAAAATCGCCAAGCTCATGTTGGAACATGCGGGTACGTTCCTGGAGCGTGCCGAGGCGATACGGACCGCCCTGTCGCTGGGTATGCCCCTTCACGAAATCGAGGAATATCTCGACTGGTTGGATGCGACCAGAGGTCCGATACCCGATTCGCTGGATGAAGACTCGAACGCCGAGGATTAGAGGTTGAATCCCGGAATCGTAAATCATTTATCTGCAAGTGGTTAGTGCAAGCCGCTCCCCCGCCCCATCGCGACATGCAACCCCCCCAAGAGTTTTATGGAAATGTTTGACAGACTTGTGCCGGCTCGCTAGACTTAGGGGTGTGCTGGTCGCCGCCTAGTGCTATCGTATTTTGCCTGTGAATTGACTGTGAAGAAAAAGCAATTGCCGATTGATGTGCCTGAGGAATCGCTTGCCGCGTCACTCGATGACGAAGGATGCATCCACTCCAGCGAAGGCGACATGGACGAGGCGGGCGTACATGCCGATTCGCTGTTGGCCAAACGGTGCCTTGCCGGCGAAGTGGCCGCATGGGAGCAGTTTTACACGCAGTGTCATGAACCGCTGCTGATGTCGGTCAGGGTCATGCTCGGTCCTCAGAGCAGTGACGCGAGCCTGGTGGACGAGATTGCCGCTCGGGTGTGGTATGCGCTGGTTGCCAACGATGGCAAGTTGCTGGCGCGGTACAAGCCCGACCGGGGCGCCAGGTTGATCACGTTTATGCGCATGCTGGCAAAGGATGAGAGCGTTCGCTACTTTCGCGCGGAAATCCGTCGCCGAAATCGCGAATTGACGGCACTGCGCGAAAGACCGCAGCATCGAAGCGAAAACGCCAGACAGCCGGTCAACCCCCTACCGGAATTCCTCGGCACTCTTACTCCTCACGAGAGAGTCTTTTGCAGCGACTACCTGTTGACCGAGCCGTCGGGCGCGGTGGAACAGAAATACTCCAAGGCGAATATCTGGCAGCTCAGCCACCGCATCCGCGGTAAGCTGCTCCAGTTTCTGGACCCCCGGTCGTGATGTTCCGAGTTGAATGTGCTGAAATCATCCGGTACAAAGCCGGCCAAAAATGCAGCAGAAAAAAACGGCCTATTCCGGCCCGCCCGCGATTGTCCGACCACCGTCGATCGGCAGACAAACTCCGGTGACGTAGTCGTTTTCCGCCAGGAAAAGTACGGCTTGTGCGACGTTCTCCGGCTTTCCGAGGCGTTTCAGGAGCGTGCCGGCCACCGCCCCTTTGACTTCGTGTTCCGAGAGGTTTTCGGGTAACATCACCGGTCCCGGCAGGATGCAGTTGACCCTTACCGCCGGGTTGCGCTGGGCCAATTCCACGGCAAAGACGCGGGTGATTGTCGGAATCGCCCCCTTGCCGGCGAAATAGGCCGCGTAGTCGGCGTAGGGTCGGGCGGCGGCCCAGTCGCCGATCGTGACGATCGAGCCTCCTGAAGGCTGCTTTGCCATAATCAAGCCCGCCCGCCGGCAGAAAAGGAACGTGCCGAGCGTGTTTACCGAGAACTGCCGACGCACGTCGTCCGCGGTCACGTCCTCCAACCGTTTCCGCTCCCACACCGCGGCGGCGGTGACGAGCACGTCGAGCCGGCCGAAAGAATCAAGCACCGCGTCGAAGAGCCGGTCGACCTCGGCCTCCTCCGTCACGTCGGCCCCAAACGCCTCGGCGCGGACCCCTTGCTCTTCCAATTGCCGCGCCGTTTGCCGCGCCTCGTCGGCCGAGCGGTTGTAGTGCAAAGCGACGTCGTAGCCGTGGGCAGCCAACGTTCGGGCAACGCAATTGCCCACTCGATGTTTGCCGCTGCCGGTTATCAGGGCGAGTTTCTTCGGCGACATGGTGGATAGTGGGTAGTGGATAGTGAAAAGTAGTTATCCGCCGCTTGCGGCTTCGCAAAAATACTCCGCCAATGCCGCTTTCCAATCGGGCATTGGAGGACCGCCCAACCGACGGTAGGCTCCCGTGTCGAGCACGCTATACGACGGCCGCGGCGCGGGCGCGCCGTACTCGGCCGTGCCGATCGGCTGGACGGCCACTCGCATCTGGGCCAGCCGGAATATCTCGACGGCGAACTCCCGCCAGGTCGTCTCTCCGTCGTTGGTTACGTGGTACGTTCCCCATGGAACCGTCGCTTCGGCTTGGCCAAGCAAGAACGACACTGCTCGGGCAAGGTGCGGAACGTAGGTCGGCGTACAGCGTTGATCGTCGACCACGCGCAGTTCCGACCGAGTGCCGCCAAGCCGGAGCATCGTGCGGACGAAGTTCGACGCCCGCCGGTCGCAACGCCGGGCATAGAGTCCGCAGGTGCGGACGATCAGGTGCTTCGAGTGTCGGGCGGCGGTCCGCTCGCCCTCCAGCTTCGTCCGCGCATAGACCCCTTGCGGCGACGGCGGATCGTCCTCGCGCCACGGCCGCGGCGACGCGGGCGCAGTGCCGAACACGTAGTCGGTGCTGATCTGCACCAACGGGCAATCCAACTCGCCGCACGCCCAGACCAGATGCTCGACGGCCGCGACGTTTACCGCCCGACATTTCTCCGGCTCCTCCTCGGCCTTGTCCACCAGCGTGTAGGCGGCGCAATTGACGATCGCCTCTGGCCGCAGGGCGAGCATTCTCTCCAGCACCGCCCGAGGGTCGGTCAGATCGAGCGAGTCGATGTCCAGCCCCTTTGCGCGGTCGCCGAGTTGCCGGCACAACTCACCGCCCAACTGCCCGTATGCTCCGGTGACGACAATACTCATGGGAATGATTGGGGGGTATAGGAAATAGAAACTCAACTTCGCTGGTTAGCATATTGGATTTGCCCCTTGGCGACCAGCCTGCCCCCTTCTGAAAGTGATCCTTCTAAGCTATGCTTTTAGCGTTGCATACCTTGTAATGTAAGGATATCCCATGAATGTTCTGGTTGCCGGCGGGGCCGGATACATCGGCTCGCACGCCGTCAGACAGTTGATCGAGGCCGGACATCGCGTCGTGGCCGTCGATAACCTCTACCGAGGACACGGACAGGCCGTCGATCGCCGGGCGGTGTTCCACGAAATAGACCTGGCGGAGACCCATGCCCTGGCCGACGTCCTGGCCAAAGAGAAGATCGACTGCGTGATGCACTTTGCCGCTCTGACCTACGTGGGCGAGTCGGTCACCGACCCGCTGGCCTACTACGACAACAACACCGCCGGAACGATCAGCCTGTTGAAGGCCATGAAGACCGCCGGCGTGAAGCGGATGGTGTTCAGTTCGACGGCAGCCATCTACGGCGAACCGGACTCGACGCCCATCGTCGAGACCGCCCGGCTCGAACCGGTCAATCCCTACGGCTGGTCGAAATGGTGCGTCGAGCGGGTGTTGCGCGACTACGCCGCATCGGACCGGGAATTCGCCTTCGTCGCCATGCGATACTTCAACGTCGCCGGCGCCGCCGCCGACGGCGCCCTGGGCGAGGACCACGACCCGGAAACCCACCTGATCCCCATCCTGATGCAAACGGCCTTGGGCCAACGCGACAAGATCACGGTTTTTGGGACCGACTATCCCACGCCGGACGGCACCTGCATCCGCGACTACATCCACGTCGAGGACCTTTGCGCCGCCCATATCGTGGCGATGAACGCGCTTCGGCCCGGCGACACCCGTTGTTACAACCTCGGCATCGGCAAGGGCTATTCGGTGAAGGAGGTTATCGAATCGGCTCGGCGGGTGACCGGCAGGGACATTCCGGTCGAATACGGCCCTCGTCGGGCGGGCGACCCGGCCGTTCTGTTCGCCGACGCGGATAAAATCCAACGAGAGCTTGGCTGGTCTGCCCGCCACACCGAGCTGGACGCCATAATAGCCACCGCCTGGAAGTGGTTCGAGAGGCATCCGGGCGGATATGAGACGTAGCACGCGGCCCATTTCATCGGCCCAATGAGCCAATCTCCAGCCAAGTGCCGAATTACCCGCAGGTGGTATCCATCATGTTTACCCACGGGGAGTTTCATGTTAGGATTACTCGGATTGATTTTGGGGTTGTAGCTCAGTTGGTAGAGCAACGGACTTTTAATCCGTAGGTCTCGGGTTCGAGCCCCGACAACCTCACTTGGACCAACGGACTCTCAGACGTTGGCTCGCGCGATGAACGGAATACTTTGTTTCTGTTGCGGATGGGCGGCGCAAATGATAAGCGCGGCTCACCGCACATAACGCCGCGTGGACGCGGCGGCTAAACAGCTCACCCACCTCCCGTTCCCCGCCTCTTACTTCAACAGATACCGGTTGGCGATGCTGATGCCGCTGATGATTGCGCCGACGATGCCGACCAGGCCCTGATCGTTGCCGCAGATGTAGAGGTTCTTCAGATGCGAGGTGCCGTCGTGCCGCTTATCGGCCGCGCCGTAGACGGAGCCGCCGGTGTGGCCGGTGAAACGGTGGATCGTCAAAGGCGTGAACATGTCGCCGCCGATCACCGAGTCGCTGAAATCGGGGACGAATCGGGCCGCCGACTCCATCATCCGCTTTCCCCAATCCTGCTTCGCGTGGCGATACGCCTCGGCGTCCAAGGCGGCCCAACGCTCGTAGTTGGCCAACGCCGAGATCCGCAAAATCCCCTCGTCCAACGGCTCGGGATAGGCGAAGTTGTTCGGCGAGCAGATCATGCCGCTGCGCAGATCGACCAGATCGTCCGGCTTCTCGTAGTGAAACTTATCCGAATCGTTGTAGAAGATGATCGTCTGTTCGTGGCCCAGGGCGCGAGGCTGCGAATCGAGGACCGAGATCGACTCGACCACGGAAATCCGGTTCGACGCCGTGGCGTCTTCGACGTGCCCGTCGTCGCAGAGCCGCATGGTTTCGGTCCAGCCGGCCGAGGAGAGTACGTTTCGGGTCTCCAACTCCGAGCCGTCTTCCAGGACGATCTTTTGCACCGTGTCCTGCTCGACGACGATCCGCGCCACGCCCGCCTTCAGCCGCAGTTCGCCCCCCTGCTCCTTGAAGCGGCGGGACAAGATCGTCAGGATGCGTTGGATTCCGGCCAGCGGCCGGGCCAGGCCCTCCAGAAAGATCGAGCGGAAGAGGATGCTGAACTGATCGAAGTCGATGTCGTGTTCCCGCGAGCCGCCGTAGAACAGCATCGGGCAGAAGATCATCTCGACCAGCAGCGGGTCGTCGATAATCTCGGAGACCACCTGCCGGGCGGAACGGCCCGCGCCCGATTGGCCGAGTTGGTCGTAGTCGTGCAGCGAAGCGACCAGGCGGCGGAAGTTGTCCGTCTGGCGGGGGAACCGGCAGCGGACCTCCGATTCCAGCAGCGAGAAATCGTTGGAGAACCGCAAGCTGGCGGCGGGGAACATGATGACCGAGCCGAGCTGCGGCGCCAGCGCCCATTCGTCCCAGGCAAGGCGCAATTGGCGGAACAGCCGGGCCATCGGTCCGGTCCGGGTGCCCTTGGCGGCGTAGTTGGTCACGGCGTGCAACCCGACGTCGTAGGTCCGGCCGCGTTGCCGATAGAAGGAGTTCAGCCCTCCGATCGCGCTGTGCCGTTCAAGAATGCAGACCTTTCGTCCGAAGTGGGCCAATCGCACTCCGGCCGCCAACCCCGACATTCCGGCGCCGATGATAATCGTGTCGTACATGAGGGTCAGAGATCAGGGGTCAGAGGTCAGAGGGTAATGGGATTTTCCGCAACAGAAACAATATGGATATATTATCTCAACGGCGGCGATTCTGGCAAGAGTTGTAGGATGGGTTATGAAATCCGTCCTACGGATGATTTTTGGGCGGGAAAAACGGTTTTTGCACCCGCCATAGCCCCATGCGAAAAAGACCGAAAATACCGGCGGCCAGAAAACAGCCTTTTTATAGGCGTTTTCGGCTGGTAGAATGACCTCGCTGCGCATACACCGCAGGAGGGGGCTGGCGAAAGGTTTTCGGTTGTCTCGCCGCAAGCCCATGTTGTTATTCAGGTTACGGTCGTTTTTTCGGCTTGAATTAACTGGAAAAAATTCCCGATTTCGCCAACTAATTCTTGCGTCGATTCGCCGAGGGCCGACGATGCGTTCAAACCGCCTGAAACACGGGCTATTCATTTCGCATCGCGGCCGCGCTTTAGACGTAAGTGCGGTTTAACCCCAGGTTGATCAACCTGAAGCGCCAGGTTGATCAACCGGTGGGCGCGGGGTTGAATTGACCCCTAAATCGCCGCTCGCGCGCAAAACTCCGCCCGAGACGCGTATTTGGAAAGTCAGCGCAAAATTGAGGCCAGAGTTTCTTCCGGTTCACTCTTGCCAACCACCCGCAAAATCTCTGCGATACCATGAAACCCCGGACACTATTGGGACAAGCCGGCAGCGTTACCCGTCGAATGTTTATCCCGGTAGTTGTTTCGGATATCCACCCAAAGGTGGATCAGAGTAAATGGTGTCGGCATGACGTGCCTACGCGAGAAACTGTGCTGCGATTGCGATGGCACGTCGGATAATGCGAACACGAGGAGTGGAACGCCCGGCAGTTTCTTTTCAATGCAGGAATTGACCTGCGTCTGTATCTGTTCGGAAGTCATGCTGATGATGTAGCCGATCATTATTCCGGACGAAGCACGGTTGCCGTATTTGTGCGACGCCAGATCGAACCGGGCGATACCATGCATGACGTAGTTTGTGTTGAGATTCCATGTGTGACTGGTTGGTTCACCCAACAGCTTGCATTCGACGTGAAAGGGGATCAGGTAGTCTTCATTGGACTCGGCTCGCGGATTGACGCAGTTGCAGGTGAAATCAGGTCGTGTCCGCGTGAAGTCCTCTTGCGCTTCATCGGCATTGACCGGCTGATTCAAGCCGTCGGATGCCGGCGGATGGATTTCTCGGTTTTCCGTGTTGGCGATTTCTCGACACACGGTCACTACGATAGTAAACAGACGCTTGGATACGCTGTTTTCGTCACCCGATATGCATGGTTCGGCGGTCAGGTGAATCAGGGCTTGGACGAAGATGTGCCGGTACAGCCTCTCGTGCCGGTTCCATAACTTGCCAAAGGGGATCGTGCGTCGTGGCATTACTTGGCCTTCCCTTGCTCGTCGCGGGACTGGACCATAGCTTTGCAGATCGTCGAATCGGCATCCTCCCGAGCAAGCGATCGCGTCCAGAGGCGTTTTAGATTCCGCTTGATGATGATAATGGCGTCCTCGGAAACGGCGTACACCAAACCATCGAGGACGATCTGCGAGGTTCCCATCGGTTGGGGGAGTTTTTCGGCAAGCTGGTCAAGGACGTACTGCCAATCGTCTCTGGGCGTCAAGTCCCAAGAATCGCCCTTGTCCGCCGGATAGAACTCGACGGCCACCATATTGTCGTGCGCCCCGACATGCAGGTCGGCCCGCATTTCCTGGTCGTCCGGCAAATAGGCGTTCCAGCGTCGGGCGAAAATCCTGGTGTATTGCTCCATCCATTGCAAGTCACCGTTAGTACTGATGGCAAGGTCGGCTCCTATGCTGTCAAACGGCTTGTAGAAGAACGGCAACGTCACTTCGCAACAGTCGCGGATCAGGTCGCGTTGTTCTTCGGTCAGATCGTAAAGGTCGAACACGGCCTCGTCGAGTTGTTGTTCCCACTGCCGACGTTTTCGCTGGATAGTCGCCTCGGATACACCGTGCGGGTGCTGCAAGTCGCGCACATGCGGATAGTAGTCCCGTAGTTTGTCAACAATGCGAACCACGCGTTGCGTTGCCGGGTGGGTTTTGTCAAAAACGACAGGAAGTTCAAGGAGTTCGTCATCGAAATGTATTTCATCATGCCATAACCCCCAGTTAGACGAACTGCAAAAGAGATTCCAGCGTGCCAAAGAGGACCACATTATGCCCAGAAGCAAGCTGTAAGTACTTGACGAAGGGTGTAACAGCCTTATGGCGTAAAGAGAGTGTCTGAAGCACAACTCCGCTTCTTCATACCTTGCGTCAACATATCCTTTGTCGGTTCCTTTCTGCCTTATTCCTCTGCCGACAAGAATTCGAGAACCCCTGTAGAGGTCTATTGATCGCAATCGCTCAACTTTTTGTGGAGGCGGTTCCAGCCTCAGAGGGTCATACCTTGAAAATGACGCCGGAACAATGGATTGCATCTGCTGTAATTCAGCGGCACTGTTGTCCTGTGAACCAATGTTGTAGCCTCGTCCAGACTGGTTTCGGTCCACGAATTCATTCAAGGCAGAGCATCTTGACGACAAGACTCTACGGAAAATGAGACTGTTGTGCGGCTCCAGCCATAGAGTTTTCCAGGTTGATCCACTCGCCAAGTCAACATCGCGCAAAATGTTGAGATCATGTTGCGAGAGCAAAACCGCTTGCGTCTTTTTGATTTCGGCCAGTTGCTTGGCCGACCAGTAGTAGACGGGCGTGTCTTCCTGCTGGCCCTTTTCAAAAAACACAGATATAAACGGTGAAGTACCGCCGGTAAAGAAAAACTTGCGGACATGGGCGAAGTTGAAGACTTCCCGCAATTTGACTTCGCTGAGCCATTGTCGGCGAAAGTCTTGTGTGGTCGTGCCATGTTTGAACAGCACGCCGGCCGACACCAGCATCCCGGCCTTGCCGCCCGATTTCAGAAAATCGAGCGCACGCCAGAGGAACGCCTGCGACGGTTCCTTGTCTCCGATAGGTCGCCCATTGTCGTGACACCATGCGAGCAGCGTTTTCTGGCATGCCTTAGTTTCCGGATCGGCCTTGGGACCGGGTTTCCCCCAAGGCGGGTTGCCGACGACAATATCGGCACACTCGTCACCGAAGCGTTCCCGCCAGCGTGAAGTTGATTTGATGTGGTCGACGTCAAAGCTGTTAGCGCAAAGGATGCTGTGAAAACAGTTGGGCGACGTGTTCGTCCTTGATGCCAAGAGGCCGGGGAGCTTGTTGCCTTGCCGGATATGCTCTCGGATCGCGGGCGGGTCAAGATAGTGAAGCATAGCCAGATAAAGGCTAAACGCCGTGATACGGGCCGCTTCTTCATTGACTTCGATGCCCGCGATCTGGTCGCGGAGTATGTTTTTCAACTCATCGAAGGTAAGCGATTTTTGCTTCTTGTGTCGCTCGTAGCGAACCATGCGCCGAAACGCTTCGACCAGGAAGATGCCGCTGCCGCACGCCGGGTCTAACACCCGAGGGTGTTTTTTGAGTGTTTCCGGAGTGAGGGTTCGTGAAAGCACAAACTCCGCTAATGCAGGCGGGGTGTAATAGGCGCCATTGTTGCGGGCCTTGTTGCTCGTTTTATTCTTCGTTTCCGCAATTGCCTCTTCGTCTTCCGCGGAAGAATGATAAAACTCTTCATAGATGGAGCTAATCAAGTCCAACGGCACGATGTCGAAACGATAGGCATGGAAAAACAACTGTCTTTGGTCTTGAGTGTCGCCGTAAAGCAGGCCTTGGATTCGGTGGAGATGATTCTGTTCGACAATCTCGTATTCCGTCTCGACATCGGGAAACATGTCGCCGTTGAAGTCTTTCGAGAGCCTTTTAAAAATCGCGTAGGTAAAATCCTTGTCCTGCAGCACCTTCGGAAAGAACGTTTTGATTTCCGTAAGATCAAGCCCTTGACGTGCGGGAGGATTTCGCAACAAGTCGGTCCAGCCTTGCGTTTGCCTGGCAACCGATAGAAAATAGTCCTCGGTCAGTATTCCACGATCTTCCAGATAGCAAATGAAAATGGAGCGACCGATCAAAGAATGGGCATATCGCAGCTTTTTGCCCGAAAGGCCATCTTGCATCAATGCCCGACGGACGGTCTTCAGGTCACGAATCAGGGCTTTATCCGCGCGGTCGTTCAGATTGCCGAATCGTTCGTCACCAAATACTCGCCCCGATTCGATATTGTCTCGATGAAAATCATGGAGTTGGGAAGCTGCCTTGCTCAAGTCCTCTAACACTTCAAGATGGCGAAGCTTCTTCCAGGATTTAGCGTCGTTTATGTCAACCGGTTTTTGCGCAAGATCGTAAACCGTGATTTCACCAGGTGAGGCGAGAAACAATATCCGGGGCCGGGCCAACGACCAAACACGGTTGAAAGCCTTGACCTTTTCCGCTAATTCTTGACCGCACTCAGCAAAAACAATGATCGGATTGTTGTTCACGAAAAAGACGCTATCCGCACCGGCGCGTTGCGCCGAGGCGAGCCATTCGCCCTTTTCGATCCAATTTTCCCGAGACAGGCGAGGTGGTGGAACTGCTGTCGCACACAGTAAGTCTCCGCCCTGAAAATCCAGTTCTCTATATAATGTAGCCAAGCTGTCCATACTAATTGCTCCAGCGCGATCCGCCGTCTACTTTTCGTGCCCGTACCTCGGCGATGTCGGGCGTTTGCTGCTCGTCGTTGAAGAAGTTGTCGTCTGCTCAGAAGAAGTGCCGTCGGCCTCGACGACCTTTCCCCACACGGCCGACCGAACATCCCCACGATTGATCGAGGAACGGGTTTGAACACAACCTCTGAACACGCCCAAGCCCAAAATTGTGAATGTTCGTTACGTTTTCCACACAGGAGCCGCGTTCGGCCGCATGGCCGTGTCCGCAAAATAAGGCTTGGTCATGTATTAGTGCCTCATTCTATACATGGTTTCGCCACGGCGTCCAGTAGTTCTCGATTCGCCGATAGTATCGGATTTTCCTTTGTGAGCCTATGTATTTTGAGCCGGGGAACGTGCCATCGCCAAAAATCGCACAGAGATCGCGTTATCGCCAATCCATCAATGTCTCACATCTTACCTGGAGCCCCCGTCCCGCCATGTGGGTTTCCTTGAATCATAAGCATCGTCTCCATACAGTACGCGACTCCGTGACGAACCCAGGGGAAAACGAAGCTGGATTCTGAGCCCCCCCCTACCGCAGATGTCGCATGAACTGCCGATTAACCGCTCTGTCACGAAGGCGTCCCGGCCCTCACGCCTTTGATCCACCAGATACCTCCCCATGCGAACGAAATCAGATAGCCGAGAAGAAAGGCCGCCGCGATCGGGGATACAAAGGCCGCCGCGATCAACGGCGGTGCGTAGGAAACCAGCCAGACCGCTATCAGCGACACATTGACCAGACAGATGGCGGTGGCCGACTTCGTCTGGCTTCGGATCAGCCAGGGCATCCGGTACGGCACGAGCATCGACACGGTGTGCAACACGAACACCGCGATCAGCAACGGCGCGGAGGCAAAGTCGAAAATCCGCGCCAACAGAAGGATGAAAAACAAGTGGCGCGCCAACTCGTTGGTCGGCGAACCCGTGCCCGTGACGGCGGCCGGATCGAGCCGGGAGGCAACACGCAGGACGAGTGAGGTTGCCGCCACGAGACTTAGCGCGGCGCAGACGCCGCCGCACACGCCGCCTTGGTCCGTCCAAACCTGCTGCATCCCGACCACCATCACGAACACGGTATGTGCAATCGCATCGCAGACGTTGTCTAAGATGGCGCCGAACCGGCTCCTGATATTCAGCTTGTTAGCCAGGATGCCGTCCAAATCGTCCATAACGTTGTTGTATACGATCAAGGGAATCAGGTACTGGTAGCCGTCTTTCAGAAAGAGAATGGCGACCGGGAGGATTCCGAGAATCGATACGACGTTCGCCAGGTTCTTGTAGACCGTCTTTCCCAGTGAATTCAACATGTGCCGGCCTGAAGAACAAAGAAGTGGTTTGTCAATTCAGGAAAGGCACGGCCCAGCACGGCGGGAACCCGGGTCAGCCAGGGATTGCCGAGTCGCAGCGCCCAATAGGCCAGATGGCCGACTACGGGGATGAACTGCAACCGGCGGGGAACGGTCGCCTTCCATTTTTTGACCAGCTCACAGCCCATCTGCATCATAACATAAGGCACGTTGGTTTCCACGTGCGTCACGGAAAGCCCGCACTGTTGAAAGATGCGACGGTACGTGGAAACGCATCGGTACACCGCCTGATACTCGCCCTGGCGAGTGACGGTTCCTTTCCGCACGGTGGTTTCGCGGCAGAGGATGATACCTCCCGAGTCAAGAAAGGGGATGAGCTTCCGCAGCAGGGAAATCACGTCGCTCTCGTTGAGATACATCAACATGCCGCCGAGGAACACCAGTTGATAGTGGTCCTCCGGCTCGAACGCCGGCACGTCGCCGTGAATGGCCGCGACATTGGGATAGGAAGTACATCGTTGCCGAGTGGCTTCGTACAGCGGCAGGCTCGCCTCGACGGCAACGACCTTGGCAAAATGCCGGGCGAAATACTCGGCCCAGTAGCCGACGCCGCAACCCAAGTCCAACACGGTTCCGCCGCGATCCAACTTCCGGATCAACCGCGAGACGATCTTCGATTCGCCGTGGAAACGAAACCGACCGGCGCCGGCGGGGAAACCGAAGCCGTCCATCATGTACGGTCCCAGGATCGAAGGCCGGGCCTTGCTCCAATACTGGTTGACTTCCGCATAATCGAGTTCAACCATGCTTTTCAACCAGTTGAGAAGTCGGCGGCCTGGAATCGTCCGAGAACAGGTGTTCGGCTTCGTACACGTCCGCGAGCGTGTCCACTTCGTACCAATGGCCGTCGTCGAAGAAGACCGGCTCGAAAGAGAGGCTTCCGTCGGCCACCATTTCGGCGAAGACGGTCTCATAGTAATCGTTCACTCTGCCTGCCGAGATGTACCGGTCCAACCGCTCGACAACCCGCCGCCACGACGGCAGCGAAAGACTGTAGATGTTCACGGTCTTGTAGCGGGAGTCGTCGGGAATCTCGTCGTGGCCAATGCGGAAGTCCGTGATTCGCTGGAAAGGATCGAGGCCGACCGTGGAGCCCATCATCCAAGGTTGCACGCGGGCAACGGCCATCTTGTCGGGAAGAAGCATGTCCGCGAGTAAGAACGGCTTGAAGACCAGATCGCACTCGAGCAGCAGGAAGGACTCGTGGATTTTCTTTCTGGCCAGCCACAGCGAATAGATGTTGTTGGTCGTGCGGTATCGCGGATTGACGACGTATTCGATCCTCAGGCCGCCCGTCCATGCGTCGAGAAACTCGCGGATACGATGCTCCATGTAGCCCACGACGACAACAAGCCGCTTGAAGCCCCATTGGCGGAGGCAGCGGATCTGTCGTTTTAGGATGGGTATCCCGTCGATCTCCGTGAGGCACTTGGGTGCGTCGTCGGTCAAGGGCTGGAGCCGGCTTCCCGTGCCGGCCGCAAGGAGTACTGCCGTCGTAACCGAAGCGCGTTGATGGTCACGATGGTTGAAGTGGTTGATTTCCATAATTCTGATGATGTATCCCTTCTTTTCCTGAAACGAGGGACCGTCGGTAGACAAGTCCTGCCCTCGCTCGATAAACATGTTCTTTTCGTACCGTGTGACGAGATCAGATATTCCCAGCCTCTTACGGCGCTGTAGCCTCTACCGGATCCCTGGCTGTCCGCTAAACCGACCGCTTTGAGGTGGATACTTGCCGAAACACACTTTCGTAGCCCTCGGCCATTGTCTCGACGCTGAACCTTTCTTTCACATTGGCTCGGCAAGCCTTGGGATCGATTTCGTCCAGCCGCCGGACCACATCAACCGCTTCATCCACGCTGTCCACCAGGAAACCGGTTTCGCCCTCCCGGACGAGTTCCGGGAGGTACCCATACTTCGTGCCGATGATTGGCGTTCCACTGGCCTGAGCCTCGATCCCAACCCAACTGCACGGCTCACACCAGGAAATTGGGAACAGCACGGCAGCGGCGCGCTGGTATTGCCTGGCCAGATCCTTTTGCGAGAGACAGCCGAGATAGGTGATGTTCGGGCCGTCCAGATGAGGCTCGACCTTTTCATTGAAGTAGCCTTGGTGCTGCGGCTCGATCATGCCGGCGATTCGCAAAGGCCTGTGTGCCTTCTTGGCAATCTGAATCGCACGGTCTGCTCCTTTTTCCGGGGACAGCCGACCGGCGAACAGCAAGTAGTCCTCTTTGTCGCCGCAAAGCGGGAATTCGTCGAGCCGGACACCGTTGTGGACCGTGGCGATGTAGTTCAGGTCCGGTTTCAGTTCTTTCTCGGCCTCCGAAAGCGCTACATACGTCTGGTCGCGATAGTGGTCGAACACCGGATGCAACGCCTTGACCCATGCCGCTCCGTGCAGCGTCGAGACGATGGGGCAAGGGATCAACCGCGAGAACACCAAGGCATGAACGTGCAGGTGTGAGTGTACCACGTCGAACGTTCCAAAACGGACGGCCTCCATGCATGCGGCGATGTGTAGCTGTTCCAGTGCGCGGAAGTCCGGCGGCCCAACGAGAAGGCCGGTGGCGGGATCGAGCTGGGCGGTGGTTTCGCGCTCTTCTTTCGGCCACGTCTCGAAAGGATGGGGTACGGTCTTGACCAGTTCTGCCGATGTTCGCGACCCCGCCGCGGCGAACAGCGTCACCTTGTGTCCTCGTGCGACCAGTTCCTCCGTCAGGTTGTACACCACTTTCTCCCAAGGACCGTATCCTTCGGGAGGGACAGGCCAGGTGACGGGCGCCAACATTGCGATTCGCAACGAATCAGTTTGGAAATCGTGCATCGGTTTCTCCCGCGACTGTCGGTGTTTCGGACTCTTTATGGTATCCGAGTTGCTGTTCGATCTCAATACAACCCAAACGTGATGTCCTTCCCGTGTTCATCCAGCCAGTCCAACAGCGAGCTGACGCTGCCGGTCGCCAGAGCGATGCACGTATCGGCGGCGCCGTAATATAGATGGATCGTGTCGCCGTCGCTGCCGACCGTGAAGCCGCAGGGGAAGACAACGTTGCTCACGTCGCCGTCTCGCTCGTACGACTCCTCGGGACCGAATATCCAGGTCTCGCCGCGAGCGAGGCATTTCTCGGGCGATTGAAGATCGAACAGCGCCAGGCCCAAACGGTACAGACAGCCGGCGGGAGTCATCCGCACACCGTGGTAAACCATCAGCCAGCCGCGATCGGTTTCGATCGGTGGAGAGGCAAGTCCGATTTTGGTTGCGTCCCACCAGGGGCCCCGCCGAGCTTCCAGGATTATCCGGTGGCTTCCCCAGTGGCGCAGATCAGGCGAGTACGAAATCCAGATGTGTGCTCCCTCGCTGACCGAGGATACCGGGCGGTGGATGAGCGCCCAGTTATCACCGATGCGGCGGGGCAACAGCGCGGCGTCCTTGTTTTCTGCGGGCATGATCTGTCCGCGCCGCTCGAAGGCCCGGAAGTCTTTCGTCAGGGCAAGCGACACGCACGGCCCGGATTGCGAGTACGCGGTGTAGGTGATCGCATATTGTTCCAGTTCGGGTATCCATGTGATGCGCGGGTCTTCGATGCCCCAAAATTCCTCGGGGTGGTTCTTCGGATCGGGCATTAGGGTGGGGTGTGGATCGATTTGCCAGCGATCCAGCCCGTTGGGCGATCGCGCCGCACAGAGGTGCGAAATCCCCCGCCGATCCTCGACCCGACACAACAGCAGCGTCGTGCCGTCCGGCAAAAGCGTCGCACCGGCGTTGAAGACGGTGTTGCTCGGGTACGGCCAATCCGCGGCCGTTAGAATGGGATTGGACGAATGGCGATGAAAAAGCGCCTTGTGCAGATTGTTCAGGGGTGGCATGGTTCGGATGTCCAGGCGAGTAATTGGGAATTGATCGCGTAATCCAAGGGCGGAGAAAAATACGCTGTAAAATGAGGCGATGGAAGCCAAACGAGAGAAACTAGGGAACCTGGGTGGCTAGTTTAGGGGAGTCGGTCTCCTCGTCAGCCGGTTTTAGCGACTTTAGGGCCAGAAGTGACCGCAGAAAGGCGAGCGTCGACTCGGCCCCCTGGTTGCGATTGACGCCCTCGGCCCCAAGGCCGTCGCAGCAGCCACCCGTTTCGTAGTCATACAGCGGTTCGCCCAGATCGTTCTTGCCGAGGAACCAGTTAAAACAGCGGCGGGCTTCGCTCACCCAGCGCAGGTCGCCGGTGGTGTTGTGGGCCTCCAAGCAGGCATCGATCATGGCTTGCGCCTCGATGGGTTGCTGATCGAACGGCGCCTTCTGGCCGCCGCGCTGGAACCATCCGTGGTTGCCCACCGGCGAGAACACGCCGTCGCGCCCCGTCTGCACGCGCAACAGCCACTCCAGGGAGTTTAGGCCCATCTCAATCAGGTCGCCGCGGTTCATCCACTGCCCACCCAAGAGCAGCGCGTGCGGCAGTTTGCCGTTGGCGTAAGTGAGGCAGTTTTCCGGCCATACCCAATCCTGGCCGGCGTTTTCTTTGAACAGGTCAAACAGTCGCAGGGCCAGGGTATCGCGAATCCGCCGGACTTCGCTGTCGCCGCCGTAGCGGCGCAGATACGCATGCACGCCGACCAGCGTAAACGCCCACGCCCGGGGACACCTGAACTCGATGGTCGGTCGCAACGCCTGTTCAAACAGTTCCGAGGCGGCGGCCCGAATGCTTTCCGTGGGACCTAGCGCCACCGCGTAGCTCAGCCCCCAAAGGGCCCGCGAATGACTGTCCTCTGAACCGGCCTCTTCCAACCATCGGCGGTCGTAAGACATGAAGTTGCGAAAACGCTGCCCGCTGCGGTCATAGGCATAGTCGAGAAAACTCAAGTAGGTGCGAATCAGGCGGACCAAATCGGGATCCTTGGTAACCCGGTGGGCTTCCAGCGCGACGATCAACGCCCGCGCATTGTCGTCGGTGCAATAGCCGTGGCTGCGGATGGGGATCGTATAGCGGGCGTGTTGCAAGATGCCGGTGCTGTCGGTCATCGTCTTCAAGTAGTCCAGCTTCAATTCCGGCACGGCGTGTCGCAGCGCCAAGGTCTGCACCGTATGCTTTGGCAAAGGCTTGGGATGATGCGCCCGCTCGGTGAGCACCTCGTGGCAGAGTTGAACATAGCTGCGGGCCACCGACTTCCAGACCATGTCCCGGGTGAACAGATACGCGTTTTTGCGCATCTTTTGGTTTTCCGTTTCGTGCTCCAAGAGCCAGGAAACCGCTTCCGCGATGGCCGGCCCGTCGCTAAAAGGCACCAGACGGCCGCGGCCCTCGGCCAGCAGTTCCTGGGCGTAACTGTAAGGCGTCGAGACCACCGCCTTGCCGGCGCCCAGCGCGTAGGCCAACGTACCCGAGACGATCTGCTGCTGGCCTAGATAGGGCGTCAGATAGATATCGGCGGCGTAGAGGAATTCGCACAGCTCTTCCAGTTGCACGTACCGGTCCGTGAACATCACGTGATCCAGCACTCCCAAATCTTCTGCTTGTCGGTGCAGCCGGTGCCGGTACTGCTCGCCGCTTTTTCTTTTGACACTCGGATGGGTCGCACCCAACACAATGTATACAACTTCGGGGTGACGCTCGATGATCTGCGGCAGGGCCTCGATCGCATACTCAATCCCCTTGCTGGGCGAGAGCAGGCCGAATGTTAGCACCACTTTGCGGCCCGCCACGCCGAACTGGTCCTTGTAAAAGCTTGGGTCGACAAGCGGCAGATCGGGGATACCGTGCGGGATAACGGCAATCTTGGAAGCCGGAACGCCATACTTGTCGCAGAGGATTTCTTTTCCCTTCTGGGCCATTACCACCAACCGGTCGCTCAACCGCGACAGCTCCTCGAACACTTCCCGTTGCCGAGATGGAGGGTTTTCCAGCACCGTATGCAGCGTGGTGATGATCGGCATACGGCTGGCCCCCATCAGCGTCAACAGGTGCTCGCCCTCCTCCCCGCCAAAGATGCCGAACTCGTGCTGCACCAGCATCACGTCCACGCAGCGAATGTTCAGAAAGTCGGCCGCCCGCGTGTAATCGGAAATGTCTTCCTCAAGAATTTCAAACCGTACGCGGCCGTTGTAGTCGTGGCCCTCCGGGACATCGTTGATCGCCACTACCTGGCAACTGTCCGATGAAGCCAGTTCGTGGGAAATGGCTTCGCAAAGATCACAAGTGAAGGTTGCGATGCCGCAACGGCGCGGCGGGTAGGTTCCCACACAAGCAAGTCGCAGGTTCTTAAAGGTAATCATCATTTCCTGCTTTGGAGTTAGTTGGGTTCAATCCCCCATTCTCTTCATGAACGCGTTACTCTGAGGGAATACGCCGCCGCGATCGATCCCGTCCAGGATGAGACCGGCAACCATCTCCCGGTTCGTGGCGTTGTCCTACCGGCGCAACGCACCGGTGGAAGTCCACGCACAAGTGCCGCTGCCGGATTGTCCAGCAGTGCCGTTCGGTAAGGGCTAGTGGGACTCGTTCAGCTATTCGGCCGGCAAGCGATGGACGATTGACAAAGTGGCACACAAACTCAGCACCACCTGCCGACTCCCAACTACAAAAGCTCCTTTTGTCCCACGACCCTTTTCGACCAAAAAAAGAGCCGGGCCATCATTGAAGGCTCGGCGCAGTCACGATGTAGACCTTGGCCTTTTAGACAATGTGATTTTACACCAGCAACGGAAAAACGCAAGCGGCAAACCTAAACCCACCCACTTCCCCCCCCGCCTTTTTTTATCCCCCCCTGATTGAAAATACTCGTAGCCCCCGTTTTTTGCTCGCCTAAGCATAGCGCACAACATAAGGAACTTGAGATATTCAATTAAGATGCATGAATAGAGAAGGTGTTTGTGCAACCGTTCACGGGGCGATAGTCATCAGTCATCCTGGGCGCAGCGAAGGATCTCGCCCACAACGCACCTTCATCCGAGATCCTTCGCTGCGCTCAGGATGACAGATACCCTACATATCCTTCATCTTCGGCTCGAGATATTTTACCGTGCTTGCCATGCTGGCCAGTTCGGTGTATTCCTCCTCGGGAATTTGGATGCGGTAGCGCTTGCGGAGTTCCATCACGATGTCGAGGAAGTCCATGCTGTCCAGGGGGAGTTGATCGCGGAGCGGGACTTCGTCCTTCAAACCGCTGAGGTCTTCGTCGGGGGCGATGTCGTGGAGGATTTCGAGGATGGCTTTTCTTATCTCATCAGCCGTCATGGCGGCGGGCTCCAGGGAGAGGTAGGGTGCGTCCGCGACGCACCACAAAACCGGAATATCGGTGCGGCGCGGACACACCCTACTATGCTAAACTCGTTTCACAATCACCACCGAGTTGATGCCCAACATCCCGAACGAATTGTTCAGGATCGTATTGATTGTTCCCACTTCCCGCGGCCGGTTGGCCACCAGGCCGGGCAACTCGCACTGCTGGTCGAGCCGGTCGAGATTGATCGAGGCGTGGCAGACGCCGTCGTCGAAGGCGGGCAGGTTGCCGGCCAGCTCCAACGCGCCGGCCGCGCCCATCGCGTGGCCGATAAAACTCTTCGTGTTGTTCATCAGCGTGTGACGGCCGTTGTCGCCCCACACCTGTCGCAGAGCCTGGCACTCCTGGGCGTCGCCGGAGACGGTGCTCGTGGCGTGCGTACTGACGATGTCGATATCCTCGGGGTTCATTCCCGCCCGACGCAACGCCAAATGAATGCACTCGGCCTGCCGGCCGGGGTCGGGCAGGACAAAATCGGTCGCGTCGCTGTTCATCGCGTAGCCGGCGATTTCGCCGTGGATTTTCGCCCCTCGGGCACGAGCCGCGTCGAGCCGTTCGAGGACGAACATGCAACCGCCCTCGGCCACCACGATGCCGTTGCGGTCGGCGTCGAACGGCCGCGAGGCCCTCTCGGGCGATTCGTGCTTGGCCAGTGCCCCTTGGCTGTTGAAGCTGGCGAAGATGCCGAAGGAGTGGATGCTTTCCGACACTCCGCCGCAGAGCGCGACGTCGCACTCCTCGAGCCGCAGCATCTGCACGCCCTGGATAATGCCGGCGTTTCCGGCGGCGCAGGCCGCGCCGAGCGTGTAATGCGGCCCGGTGACGCCGAGGTTCAGCGAGATTTCGCCCGCCGGGTTGTTGGCCACCGTACGGGGGTTGTGGTGGTGCGACCAGTATTGGGTGTCGTAGTCGAAACCCTTGATGAGAAAGATTTCGTTCTCGGTCTCGACGTTGCCGTGTTCGGTCACGCCGACGTAGATGCCGACGGTCGAACGGTCGACGTTTTCCCAATCCAGGCCGGAGTCGGCCACGGCCTCGCTGGCGCAGAAGATACCGACGCTTCCGGCGCGGGTGCCGCGTCGAACTTCCTTCCGCTTCTGATGGCGGAGTTCGTCGAAGTCGCATACCCCCGCCACGGTAGGGCCAAAGTAGCGTGTCTCGAAGGCGCTCACGCCGCTCCGGCCTTCCAGCAGCGCATGGCGGAACTCAGGCAGGGAGTTCCCATTCGGCGCGGAAAGTCCCACGCCGGTAATCACGATCCGCTGATGATCCGGCCGCTCGGTTGCCATCGAAATCCCTTTTTTGCCAAACTAAATAGGTTACCCGGTTGCCGACCAATTGACAAGCGGACCCGTGGCGGATAGAAGGCGGTTCTCGCCGGGGGATGCATTACCCACCGCCGAGAAAGTCGGGAAAAACCATCGCCCGGCGGCAAATCATCGGTCCCCGGCAACGAATAGACATCAAGGGCGTGTCCGAAAATTGAAACCACTGCATTTAGCCCCGGGTGAATACACCCTCGTTGTTACACACATAGTCTTGGCTACTTCGACCCGTAGGGTCGTTTGGCAATAGCCCAGCGATTTATCGCTGGGGCGAAAGGGGAGAATAGAACCTGCTCGTCCCGTAGGGACGGTTGAAAACGTGCCATGCAATAACGCATTCGGCCGTCCCTACGGGACTTGGCTCTTTCAGTTGCCCATCTTCCCAGCAGTAAACTGCTGGGCTATTGTCAAACGTCCCTACGGGACTAAGGTGTTTGCAACTTGTGTGTAACAACGAGGGTGAATACACCCGGGGCAAGCGGTTTTCCGCATTCACTCCGGCCCGCCGTGTATTCACGGCGGGCTAAGTAAACTATTTCAGGACACGCTCCAAGGGCGCGATTTACGTATGCGAGGAGACAGTCCACAATCACATTTAGGAAGGGCGACGCGGATTGAACGCCAAAGACATCGAACTACTCGTTTGGAAAAACAACGTCCAGCAAACCATCTTTGGGGTAGCGATGGTGGCGGGATCGGTGATTCTTTGGCCGCTCTCGTATTGGATTTTTTACTTCCTGTTCCACTTTTTTTTAGTACTGCTCGGTGTTGGGAACTCCGGCACAATCAGTTGTTGCTTGGCCTGGGGAGGGATTATTCTCCTGGTTGTCGAGGGGTATCGGTACTATCGGGCCGGCGTCGATTTTCATGACTCCAGCCGATCGGAATATGCCCAAAACGCCACGGGGGGGATCGGTAGCGGGCAGACGGCCAGCCTCGCGATGTTCGGCGTCTCCAACCCGATGGGCCTGGCTTTCATTGTCTCGCAGATGCTCTTTTGCGCTCCAACGATGACTATTTCGGCCGTCAGGGCATTCAAGTCGTACATCCGAACTACGCCCGATTCCTTTGAACAGGCCGCCGGTGTGTATAGCAATCTGGCGCGGCATAGGAAGTGGATACCGGCTTCCGAATATCGCCAAAACATGGCGGGCGTAATGTTGCTCGATCGGCTGAAAATGATCTGGAAGGAATCGAAAGAAGGTACAATGCAACTCCGCATTCCGCCCGGCGAGGGATAGCACCGCGACGTTATTGGGGGAAAGGTTGTCGTTTGGTGCCGGTTCTGGTAGGCTGCACCGGGATTGGGGTGAAGAATTATGTCGTCGAAAACCGCTTTTCCAGCCGTCAATAAGAACCTCTGGGAGGCATATACATTGTCGCTCGATGATGTGACCGACCGTCTTCAGCGCATTACCCGCGCGCTGAGGGAAAAATCCGTTCCGTACGCCGTGGTTGGCGGACAAGCGGTGGCGCTTTGGGTTGCCACGAAGGATCCCGCCGCCGTGCGAACGACCAAGGACGTGGATATTTTGATCGATCGGGCGGACCTTGCCCAAGCGCGAGCCGCCGCCTTGTCGGCGGGGATGGACTATTTCGAGTTGATGGGCGTGGGCATGTTCCTCGATCGCAACGACCCGAATCCGCGTCATGCCGTCCATCTGGTTTGGGCCGCCGAAAAGGTACGCCCCGGGTACGAACACCCTTCGCCTCCGGTAGAACAGCGCCAGACGTTTGCCCCGGCCATCGATGTAATCTCCCTGGCGGGATTGGTGTTGATGAAGCTGCAAGCAAACCGCGATCAGGACCGCGTCCATCTGCGCGACATGATCGACGTTGGACTGGTTGACCGAGACTTGCTGACCCGGCTGCCGCCTGACTTGGCGTCGCGGCTGGATACGCTGCTGGCGGAGTCGGGTCGATAATCGAGGCTACGTTGCCGCCACCGACGCGGAGCGTCGGAAAACACGGGTTCCCACGCGGAGCGTGGGAACCAGAAAACCCCCCCGCCTCACTTATCCAACTCGAAGCGGAACTGGCTGCCGGGGTCCGACAGGTAACTGTCGTAAAGCGGCGAGTACGACTTGGCCTGGACCGTTTTGCCGTCGGGCAGAAACTCGAGGATGCGCAGAAAGCCCTCGCCGCCGAGTTCCCGCGACTGGTAATCGACCAGCATTTGGTGCGTTTTCTTTTCCTTGTCGTTAACGCTGGTCAGGAACCCTCGGCCGCTGCCGATGTGGCCGCAGACGACCAGCGCGACGTTGTTTTTGCGGACCAGTTTTTCCCAGAGTTCTTCGCCGTCGTTGGCCGAGGTGTTGCAGGGATAGCCGTGTGGAGAAGCCGCCTGTTTTTTTTCCTTTTCGGCGAAGTTGTAGCGGGCGCCGTCCTGGTACAGATAGGCGTGGGTCACGATGATCGCCTTACGGTCTGGATGTTTCGCCAGCACTTCGTTGGCCCAAGCGACGGTTTCGTCGCGGGGCGCCCATTCCAGGGCCAGCACGATCCAATCGGTCCCGCCGGCCGAGAAGAGGTGATAGCTGTTGCACATATCGTCGTTCATCGCCCCGCCGAAGGTCGGCCATGCTTTGTACTTCGAGATCGGGAAGTATTCGTTCAGTCGAGTGCGGCGGTCGGCCAGCGCGTGGTAATCGTGATTGCCGGGGACCAGCGCGTAGGGCACCCGTCCGTCCAGCTCACTCATGGCCTCTTGCGAACGTCGCCATTCAAACTTCCTGCTGTTGTTGGTGATGTCGCCCAAGTGGAGCACGTAGCGGATGTTGTACTTGTCCTTGTTTTTGGCGATCCAGTGCGTTTGCATCGTGAACAGCCCGGGATACTGCTCGGAGTAAACTTGGGTGTCGGGCAAGAGCACCAAGGACCACGAACCGGGCACGAAATCGGGCGTCTTCGCCGGCGTTTGCCCGACGGCTACCGAGACGCCCAACAACGACACCGCCACGGTTAATATCACCAGCCCATGCAGAAACTTGCGGTTGCGAAACATAAGGTGTTCTCCGTTTCCAATTGTGGCTTGCGCAATTATGGTCAATGCCGCGGTTGTCCCCCAGTTTACACGAACATGACACCGTTTTCAACATGCTGCGCGTCAAATCAATGTTTAGCGGCAGTCGGCACACGGCGGCCTGCGGCGGAACACGGATCGCCGTGCCGGCGGTCGCTAAACGAACACGTCATCGGCCGTCATTCCTCCGACAGGGTAACCACCGTGAACCAAAAATCCTTGATGGACTGGACCACTTTTATGAATTGATTGAATTCCACCGGCTTGGTGATGTAGCAGTTGGCGTGCAGATTGTAGGTTTTCAGCACGTCCTCTTCGTTCTTGGAAGTGGTCAGGATTACCACGGGGATGCGTTTCAGCGAACCGTCGGTCTTGATTTCCCGCAGGACTTCGCGGCCGTCCTTGCGGGGCAGGTTGAGGTCCAGCAGGATCAGGTCCGGGCGCGGCACGTCGGCGTGAGCGCCGCGCTGGTAGAGGAAATCCATGGCCTCCACTCCGTCCTCGACCGCCCAGAGGCGATTCCGTATTTTCGCGTCGCGGAACGCTTCCTTCGTCAAGCGCACGTCCGGTTCGCTGTCCTCGACCAATAGAATCTCGATGGGCCTTGCCGACATGATGTCCATGGAACTCCTCCGGGATTACCGAATTGTGAAGTAGAAAGTGGTCCCTTGACCGGGTTGGGAATCGATCCAGATTTTTCCGTCGTGGCGTTCGACGATGCGTTTGCAGACGGCCAGCCCGATGCCGTTCCCCTTGTATTTTTGTCGCGTGTGCAGCCGTTGAAAGATCACGAAGAGCCGGTCCCAGTATTGCCGATCGATGCCGATGCCGTTGTCGCGCACGGCGAAGAGCCAATGGTCGTCCTCGCGTCGCGCCGAAACGTCGATCTCCGGGCGGCGATCGCTACGGAACTTGATGGCGTTGCCGATCAGGTTCTGGAGCAATTGGACCAATTGGGTTTCGTCGCCACGGACCTCCGGCAGCGAGTCGTGCGTGACGACCGCGCCGCTCTCCTCGATCACGGTCTCCAGGTTCGACAACGCACAATCCAATACCGCGCCCAGGCCGATATTGCGAAATGGCTTGCCGCGGATCCCCACGCGGGAGAAGTCCAGCAGATCGGCTATCAATTGCTGCATCCGCGTGACGCCCTCGACGACGTAGTTGATAAACTGGTCGGCGTCGGCGTCAAGTTGGTCTTTGTATCTCCGCTCGATCAACTGCACGTAACTGCCCACTACCCGCAGCGGCTCCTGAAGGTCGTGCGAGGCGACGTAGGCGAACTGTTCCAGCTCTTCGTTGGAGCTGGCCAACTGATCGGCCGTTCGGCGGAGCCCTTTCTCGGCTGCTTTGCGCTCGGCGATCTCCTTTTTCAATTGCCGGTTGACCGATTCCAATTCCGCCGTCCGTAGGGCTACCATTTCCTCCAAATGCTCGCGGTGCCTGGCCAGTTCTTCCTCGACTTGTTTCCGTTCAGTGATATCGGTGCAGGTTCCGATCCATTCGCGGGTATTGCCGTCATTGTCCATCACGGGCACGCCGCGGACGGCGAAGGTGCGGAACTGCCCGTCGTGCCGTCTTATGCGGTATTCGGTGTCGTATAGGGTGCGTGTTTCGACCGACCGCCGCCAGATTTCCCTGGCCCGCTGCCGGTCGTCGGGATGGAGCGAATCGTTCCATCCCGACCCCAACACTTCTTGCTTGCTCTGTCCGGTGAAGGCCCGCCACGAAGGAAGGTCCACGACTGCCTCGCCGTTGGCGTCGCTGATCCATACGATTGACGTGGTGGCGATCGTCAGCGAGCGGTAGCGTTGTTCGCTTTCCTGCAAGGATTGTTCGGCGTGAATCCGCTCGTGGGCCTCGTCTTCCAAACACCGAACGGTCGTCGCAAGTTCGGCCGTCCGCTCGCGGACGCGCCGATCGAGAGCCGCGTTGGCCGCTTCCAACTCCCGCCGGGCGTATTGGAGCGCGACGCCCATCTGATTGAAAGTGATCTCCAGATCGGCGAGTTCCCGGACTCCCGCCCTTTCGGAAAAATGTCCCAGTTCCCCCTTACCTATGGCGACGGCTTGTATCCGCAAGCGTCGCAGTTGGCGGATCAGTCCGCCGCTGGCCTTTGCCGCGAGGAGCACCGAGCCGATCGCCACCAGCAAGTTCAATCCGACGGCGATCCACAGTCCCGTGTAGACGTCCGACATGGCCGTGCTTACCGGCAGGCCCGCACCCGCCACCCAGCCGATGCCCAAGATGGGGACGCGAGCCGAAATGTACGCTTTGCCGTCGGTCGGCATCCGAAGCGTCCCCGACTTCGCCGAGTTGGTTTCGAGCGCGGCGGCCAGCAGCGGGTCCTTATCGCGCCGGTCTTCATGGCCGGTCGTTTTTGAGTTGGTGTCGTAGGCCAACACGCCTCGACGGTCGAACAGAGTAAAGACCGTGTCGTCGGTTTTACCGCGATGAAGCCCGGCAACGCGGTTCTTCAGGCTGCTGGCCGTGATAACGGCGCAGACCACGCCGTAAAGTGAGCCGTCGGGTTCGTCGACGCGACAGGCGACAACAAAAGCCAGCTCGCCGCTGCCCCGGTCCCCTAGAACGTTGCTAATCGCCCAGGAACGGCCCGCGAGCAATTCCTGGAAATATGGCCTGTCGGTAATATCCACGCCGATCGCTTTTTCCTGACTCGACGCGAGAATCTTCCCCTCCGCGGAGACCCAATTTATCAAGCGGACCGAACGATACTGTTGGGCGGCGGTGGTGAGAAACGAGTTGGCCTGACGGGGATCGTAGGGCTTTAGGCCAAGCAGCGCCGCGCCGATCGCCGTCTCCTGTCGACGCACGTCAAAGATGTACGCTTTGAAGGTCGCCGTCAACGCCCGGGCCTGCTCCAGGTTGGACTGTTCTTGTTGCGTCCAACGGCTGAAGTACCAAGCCGTGTATATGCCCGCTTGCACGGCCAGCAACGGCACGAGCACCACCAGCACCAGCAGTACCAACGTACCGCGCATGGTAACCGGGAATCGTCGATGGCCGGCGGCGTGGATCACGAAATACCCCCCCATTTGACCTCTCGATTCTCACAGTGTACCAAGTGGCCGAAAATTTATTAGCCGGTATCCTCAATAATCCCGAGGATGTCCGAAATTTCGTCCATTTCTCGATTTTTCGCTGATTCCTGGTTCCCACGCTCTGCGTTGCCTGTCTCTCGTTCCCTTGGCCCACTTATGTTGCTTTTTTCGGATGTGCGACTTGCTCTCCGGATGCCGATAAAAACGATATGCGGGATTACACATAGGCTCATGAGCGCGTCGCAAAACAAAATGCGTAGGGTGTTTGCTTTATTTTCCGTTGTCTTGCTTGCCGTCGGTGGGTGTGTATCGCCCGGCGAGTATTTCCGCAACGGCCTGAAGGTCGGGCCTAACTACTGCCCCCCCCAGGCAGCCGCCGCGAAGGACTGGATCGACGCCGCCGATAGCCACGTCAGCAGTGAGCCGGCCGATCTGGCCCGATGGTGGTCGATTTTCCACGACCCCAAGCTGGATGCCCTCGTTCAGACGGCCGTCCGGCAGAACCTCACGTTGCGCGAGGCGGGCTACCGCGTGCTCCAAGCCCGCGCGGTCAGGGCCATCGCCGGCGGAAACCTCTTCCCGCAACAGCAAGAGGTCTTCGGCTCCCAGGCCCGAAACGCCGCCGGCATCGCTGCGGCAAACACCCAATTCCTCACCGAGCGGTTCTACGACCAATGGGACGCCGGATTCAATCTGGCCTGGGAACTCGATTTCTGGGGACGCTTCCGCCGGGCGATCGAAGCGGCCGACGCCGACCTGGACGCATCGGTCGCCAACTACGATCAGGCAATGGTCACGCTCCTGGCCGACATCGCGTCCACCTACGTCGAAATCCGCACGCTACAGCAGCGAATCGTGCTGATCCGGGAAAACGTAAAACTTCAACGGGAAACGTACATCATCGCCGACGCACGGTTCCGCGGCGGACAGGTGAGCGAGTTGGACGTGGACCAGGCCATCAGCACGCTGTCCCAAAACGAGGCCCGTATCCCGCGGCTCAAATTGCAGCTCCGCGAGGCGTCGAACCGGCTCTGCGTGTTGCTCGGAGTGCCGCCGGTCGATATGAGGGCGATGCTGGGCGACGGGCCGATCCCCGCCGCGCCGTCGGAGGTGGTCGTCGGCGTTCCAGCCGATCTGTTGCGGCGTCGCCCCGACGTCCGCCGCGCCGAACGCGAGATCCAGGCGCAAAGCGCGCGGGTCGGCATCGCCACCGCGGAACTCTATCCGCACATCGGCATCACCGGCACGCTCGACTATTCATCCCAAAACTTCGACGACCTGTTCAGCAATCGCGCGTTTCAGGGCGGGATCGGCCCTTCGTTCCGATGGAACATCCTGAACTACGGCCGGCTGCTGAACTACATCCGGCTGCAAGACGCCAAGCTGGCCGAGCGGATCGTTTCGTATCAGAACCTCGTCTTGCAGGCCAACGCCGAAGCGGAGAACGGGATCGCGCGGTTTCTACGCGGCCGACAGCGCACGCAATGGCTCGATAAGAGCGTCGTCGCCTCGCAAAAGGCGGCGAAAATCGCCGTCGCACAGTACAAAGGCGGACTGATCGACTTCAATTGGGTCGCCATCGTCGAGCAGAACCTTGTCAACCAGCAAGAGTTGTTGGCCCAATCGCAAGGCGACACGACGCTGGGGCTGGTCGAGACTTATCGCGCGCTGGGCGGCGGTTGGCAAAGCGTCTACGAGTCGTCGTCGGTCATTCCAGCATCGGTCGTCGAACCGATCCCCGCGCCGATCGAACGGTTGCCGCCGGTCGGCCCATGATTCTTAACTCGTTCCCATGCTCCGCATGGGAACGCACTGCCCGGACGCTCCGCGTCCGCGGGATGTGGGTGACCGAGGATTACGCCGGGAACGGACGCGGAGCGTCCGGGCAGTGCGTTACGACGCAGAGCGTCGTAACGAGAGTTCCGCTCTATACGAGGGTTCTGCACTATGATGCGTCCGTGGACTTCCGTCCCAGCCTCACCCGCATAATGACGTAGAAGAAAACGGGCGTTAGTATGACGCCGAAGAAGGTGACGCCGATCATGCCGCTGAAGACGGCGGTTCCGAGCGAGTGGCGCATTTCGGCCCCCGCGCCCGTGCCGACCAACAACGGCACCACGCCCAGGATGAAGGCGAACGAGGTCATAATGATCGGCCGCAACCGGAGCCGGGCCGCTTCCACCGTGGCCTCGTGGAGCGGCTTGCCTTCCTTGCGGAGTTGTTCGGCGAACTCGACGATGAGGATCGCGTTTTTGGCGGCCAGCCCGACCAACACCAGGAAACCGATCTGCACGAAGATGTCGATCGGCAAGGAGGCGACCAACATGCCGGTGGCCGCGCAGAGCAAACACATCGGGATGACCATGATGACGGCCATCGGCAACTTCCAGCTTTCGTATTTCGCCGCCAGCACCAGGAAGATCAGGGCCGTGCCGATGGCGAAGATGTAGATGCCCACGTTGCCGGCCAGGATTTGCAGATACATGATCTCCGTCCATTCGTAGGTGGCGTCTTCCTTGTCGGCCAGATTCTGCATGGTGTCGATCACCTGGCCGGAGCTGATTCCCTCGGCTGGGTTTCCGATCACCGGCGCGGACGCGTACATGTTGTAGCGCATGACCATCACCGGGCCGCCGATGCTTTCGGCCTTGAAGAGCGTGGCCAGGGGCACCATTTGCCCTAGCTTGTTGCGCACCTTCAGTTGCGAGAGTTTCGAGACCTGCGTGCGGTAATCTTCCTCGGCCAGCACGTTCACCTGCCAGGTGCGGCCGAACTTGTTGAAGAGGTTGACGAAGTATCCGCCCATGTATACTTGCAGGGTGTTGAAAACGTCGTTCATGGCCACGCCCAGCGATTCGCATTTCGTGCGGTCGATGTCGAGGTAATACTGGGGCGTGTCGGCGCGGAACATGGTGAACACGCCGATCAGACTCGGATCGTCGTTGGCCTCGGCGACCAGCTTGTCGGTGGATTTTTGCAGTTCTTCGAGATCGACGTATCCGCGCTGCTCGACTTGCAGTTTGAACCCGCCGCCGTTGCCCAGCCCTTGGATCGGCGGGGCGCGAAAGACCTGAATCTCCGCCTCGTCGATCTCGGCGGCGAACCGTTTCCGCAGCTTTTCGGCGATCACGGCGTCGTATTCTTCGTGGTCGTGCCGATCTTTGAACGGTGCGAGGATGACGAAGCAGGAGCCGAAGTTCGAGCTGTTGGCGTTGAGCATAAACGACTGCCCGGCGACCGACAACGTATGGGCGACGCCGGGGATGCGGGGATAACGCTTCGGGGCGGACGGGTCGCCAAGCACGATCCGATCGACCTGGTCCATCACTTCTTCGGTCCGCTGGACGGAAGCCGAGTCGGGCAACTGGACGTTGACCAGCAGATAGCCCTGGTCCTGCTCGGGAATGAACGCCTTGGGCGTTATGTTTATCGTCCAGCCGGTCAGCAGCAGCAGGCCGCCGTAGACCAGCAGGACGATGACGCACAGCCGGACCAACCGCCCGATCGTCCGGCCGTAAAACTCCGTGAATATGTCGAACAGCTTGTTGAACGCCTTGAAGAATTTTGACAAAACCGCGTTGACCGGCGAGACGATAAACCAACCGATCGCTCCGCCGAGCAGCGCGCCGGGCGTCATCACGGCGAAGAACATCGGCCAGGGCAGACCTCCCCCTTCGTCTCCGCCGCCGGCGTGCAGGCCGAGTTGGACGGCAAAATACTTCTTCGCCGCCCAGACCGCCAGCACCCCGCCGATGATGCCGAATATCCACCAGGGCAACGCCTCGTGGATCGGGCGGCCGTGCTCGTCGAGCTTCTGCTTCTCGAAAATCGCCACCGCGCGCGACGGGGTGAGCGTCATCGCGTTGATGGCCGAGATAATCATCGCCGACGAGATGACCAGGGCGAATTGGCGGAAAAACTGGCCCGTAACGCCGGGAACGAACACGCTCGGCAGAAAGACCGAGCAGAGCACCAGCGTGATGGCGATGATCGGCCCGGTGACTTCCGACATCGCCTTGATCGTGGCCTCCTTGGGCTTCAGACCGAGCGACATCTGCCGCTCGACGTTTTCTAATACGACGATCGCGTCGTCAACGACTATTCCGATGGCGAGCACCATTCCGAACAGGGTGAGGTTGTTCAGGCTGAAGCCCATCACGGCCATCACCGCGAAGGTGCCGACCAGCGAGACCGGCACGTCGATCATCGGCAGGATCATTGCCCGCCAGTCCTGGAGGAACAACAGCACGACGATCGCCACCAGTATCACGGCGTCGAGGAGCGTTTTCAGCACCTCGTCGACCGATTCCTGGATGAACGGGGTGGTGTCGTAAACGATGCGGTATTCGAGGCCCGCGGGAAACGACTTGTTCAGTTCGCGCATCTTGGCCTTGATCTTATCGGCCACGTCCAGGGCGTTCGAGCCGGGCAATTGGAATACGGCCAGGCCGACCGACGGTTGGCCGTCGAGCCGGCAGGTCTGGTCGTACATCTGGGCGCCGAGTTCGACGCGGCCCACGTCGCGGAGCCGGACAATCTGGCTCGACATGCGCCCTTCCGCCTCGCTACCCTGGTCGGTCTTGATGATGATGTCGGCGAACTGATCCGGGTCGGCCAATCGCCCCAGCGTGCTGAGTGTGAACTGGAATACCTGGCCGGGCGGCGCCGGCGGCTGGCCGATCTGACCGGCCGCCACCTGCACGTTCTGGCTCTGGATCGCCTGAAGCACGTCGATCGTGGCCAGGTTGCGGGTAGCCATTTTCTGCGGATCGAGCCAGACCCTCATGCTGTAGTCGCGCTGGCCGAGATAGGTCACGTCGCCCACCCCGTCGATCCGCGCGATTTCGTCCTTGATCTGAATCGTCGCGTAGTTCGATAGGTAGATGTCGTCGTAGCGACCGTCGGGCGAGATCAGATTGACGCACAACAGGATGCTGGGCGATTTCTTCTTGGTGTTTACTCCTTGGACCTGCACCTCGCGGGGAAGCTGGGGCATCGCCAACGCCACGCGGTTTTGCACCAACACCTGGGCCATGTTCAGGTCGGTGCCCAGCTCGAAAGTGACTGTCAGGTTGTAGGCCCCGTCGTTGGTGCATTGCGACGACATGTAGAGCATCCGCTCGACGCCGTTGACCTGTTGTTCGATCGGGGCGGCGACGCTGTCGGCCACCACCTGGGCGCTTGCGCCGGGGTAACTGGCAGTGACCGAAACGGTCGGCGGCGTGATGTCGGGGTACTGCGCAACCGGCAGCAGAAACGCCGTCACTCCGCCGGCCAGCAAAATGACCAGCGAGATGACCCAGGCGAATATCGGACGTTCGATGAAAAACTTGGCGAACATGTGGCTGCTGCTGTTTACTCCTCGTTCCCATGCTCTGCATGGGAACGCACTGTCCGGACGCTCCGCGTCCGTTCCCGTGGTTTGCTCTTATCCCCATGCTCCGCATGAAAACGAGCAACTTTCAACACTTCACGTCGGCATTTACTCCTCGCCACCGACGCGGAGCGTCGGAACAGTCGGTTCCCATGCGGAGCATGGGAACCAGGAAAATACTATTACCTCTCGTTCCCATGCTCTGCATGGGAACGCACTGCCCGGACGCTCCGCGTCCGTTCCCGTGGTTTACTCTCATCCCCATGCTCCGCATGAAAACGAGCAACTTTTAACGCGCCACGTCGGCGTTTACTCCTCGCTCACCGACGCGGAGCGTCGGAACACTTGGGTTCCCACGCGGAGCGTCGGAACCAGAAATACTACTGTCGTCCGACTTAATCGGCTTCGGCCGCACGTGCATCCCCGAGTGGACAAACTGGAGCCCGCCGACAATGACCCGCTCTCCAAGCTCTATGCTGTCGATCGTTTTCCCGCCGGATAACTCTTTTTCGTCCGCCTGCCGCAAACCATCCTTCGTGCGGACCATCTTCACGGGTATCACGACTTGCAGCCCGTCGGGTTGCTGAGCGCCCAAAGTGACCGGACGATATTCGACGATGTTTTTGTCGTTGACGATTTTCAGATATTTCTTTCCCTGATCGGTGCCGACTGCTTTCGGAGGAACGAGTATCGCATCGTGCGGACTGCCGATCGGCAGCCGGATGCGGACGAACATGCCGGGCGTCAACAGGCGATAGTTTTTGTAATCCAGCGACGGATTGGCGAACGTGCCGCGAAGCTGGAGCGTGCCGGTGCTGGGGTCGATGCGGTTGTTGATGAAGTCGATCTTGCCCTCGTGCGGATAACGATCTTCCTCGTCGGACAACCCCATCTCGACCGGGAACCCCTTCTTTTCCTCTTTGCGATCGACTTGTCCCTTTTCGATCATCCGTTGGATGCGAAGCAAGGCGTGTTCGTCGATGTCGAAGTAGGCGTACATCGGGTTCTGCGAAACGACGGTGGTCAGCAGGGTCTCGTCCTGCTTGACCAGATTGCCGATGGTCAGCAGGTTTCGCCCCACGACGCCGTCGATCGGCGAAATGATCCGCGTGAACTCGACGTTCAGCCGCGCGGCCTCCGAGTCGGCCTTGGCGGCGGCCACCGCCGCGCGGGCTTCGTCCCTTGCGGCGGCATATTTATCGACGTCCTGCTTGCTGATCGCGCCTGGGGTCTTGGCGATTTCCAACGCACGGGCGTAGTCGGCCTTGGTCAGCTTCAAGTGAGCTTCGGCCAAACGGACCCGGCCGAGTTCCCTGTCCAAGGCGGCCTTGTAGGGACGCGGATCGATCAGGAACAGCCGCTGATCGACCTTCACTTCGGCGCCCGAAACGAAATCCACGGTATCGAGATATCCCGTCACTCGGGCTTGAATCTTGACCGACTCGGGCGCTTCGATACGTCCCGTAAAATACGCATAATCGGTAACTTTCCGCGCGGTCGGCTTAGTCACCCGAACTACCGGCCCGGCGTCTTTCGAGTCCGATTGCTCTTGCTTCCCTTTGTCGGAGCATCCCATGCCGAGGCACGTAAGTACAAGCAGTCCTTGCAGTAACGCTGATCTGGGCAGGCACATGGGAGTGGTTTGCTGGGTGGTGGGTATGGGGTAAGGGTAGACTGATGCTCCTGAAACATAGGCCGCGATTTGATGCCATAAAGCCGCGGCCGTTGGCACTGACGAAAAGGGTTGAGGTTGTGTGCCACTGGCTTTGCCAGTGCCGGGGTGGGTTGACGTTCCATCTTGTTGTGTGTAGAAGAAGGGAATGGCACATCGGAAGACGGTGCGACATTTTCACGAAGTCGGTCATCTGCACGAGTTGACCTTTTCGTGCTATCGTCGAATGCCCTTGTTGACCAACGACACATGGCGGGAGAAATTGGCCCGATGCGTCGAAGCAGCCGGCAAAGAAACGACGATCGAACTGGTCGGGTTTGTCTTCATGCCCGAGCATGTGCATCTGCTCGTGTATCCGAAGACCCCGAATCCGTCGATCAGCCTGTATCTGGCCCGGATAAAACAGCCGTTCTCGAAGCAGATCAAAGACATTTTGGTCGGGCAGCGTTCACGGCTGCTGTTGAAGCTCACGGTGCGGGAGCGGCCGGGGAAGGAATGTTTTCGGTTTTGGCAAGAAGGCCCCGGTTTCGACCGGAACCTGTATTCTCCCGAGGCCATTTCGTCGTCCTTGGAGTACATTCACAACAACCCTGTCAGCCGAGGGCTTTGTCGGCGTGCCGTGGACTGGAAATGGTCATCGGCCGGATACTACCTCGATGTGCCCTCACGACAACAGCATCCCAACTTGCCGATGATTCACGGTTTACCGGAAGGAGCCGTCGTCTGAGAAGTTCCAGAGAAGGCACTGGCAAAGCCAGTGGCACACTTCCACAGTGCCA
>JAUWPQ010000099.1 GCA_030611515.1 Planctomycetota bacterium
CCGATGCCCTAACACCGTGCTACTTGTCATCCCTGACTCCCTATTTATCCTGTTTCTCCGTCCCCCTGCGTAAATGCGTTGAAAAACACCCCCCTTTTATCTACCTGTTTTTCAAAAGCGCGCAAAGTGCAATCTACACCCAAACGCGCTTGTCGGAAAAATTGCCATTCCCTTCACGGGCGAATCCTTGCTAGAATCCGCCCTCGACTCCCAGACCTTACGTGGAGGGTGGCACTGGCGTCTCGCCAGTGCACGGACAGGATGCCCGTGGCGCCCGCATAGAAAAATTGTCCAATGCGAGTTTTTCGCTATGGATGGGGCGACGCATTAGATCGAAGTAATAAGAGAGGGAATAGACCCCATGTCCCCATCTAGTGGGGGGACATATGTAGTGCTTTGCATGGAGGTGCTAGATCGTGAATAAGGATCGACGACTAGGGCGTGGCCTGGCGGCGTTGTTGGGGCAGCTTCCCGCCCGCAATGAGCAGGCCCAAGAGGATCGGCCGGCGGAGAATCCAGAAACTCCGCATGCCGCCGAATCTCAGCCGAAAGCCGCGCCGGCAAAGCCATCGGCGGAAGCGATGTTTTGGTTGGACCAGCCGCATAAGACGCCGGGCCAGCACGCCGCGCAGCCGCACTCTTCGCCGGAACATGCCCCGCAGCCGGCACAGGTCGCTAAAACAACTCAGACCCAAACCGCCAAGATAACTCCCTGCCGAGTAAACGTCCGTCAGATCGACAGCAACCCGGCCCAGCCGCGTCAGCATTTCGACTCCGACGAGACGCGGTCGCTGGCCGAGAGCATTTCGGCCCACGGGCTGTTGCAGCCGGTCGTCGTCCGCCAGGTACACAATCGCTACCAGTTGGTGGCCGGCGAGCGGCGGCTCCGGGCGGCGATTCAGGCCGGATGGGTAGACATGCCGGTCAACGTGGTCGAGGCCGACGACCGGCAGATGGCCGAACTGGCGATCGTCGAAAACCTCCACCGAAAAGACCTCAACGCGCTGGAAAAGGCCGCCTCGTTCCAAAAATATCTCGAACACTACGGCTGCACGCAGGAGGAATTGGCCGGCCGGCTGAAGCTCGACCGCTCGACCATTGCCAACCTGATCCGGCTGCTGGAGTTGCCCGAGGCCGTCCAGGACGCAATCCGCCGCGGCGAGATCACCCAGGGCCACGCCCGGGCGCTGCTGCCGCTGGGCGACCCGCGCGAGCAGATCGAGTTCTGTCGGCGGATCGGGCGCGAGGGGCTTAACGTCCGCCAGACGGAGAGCCTCGTGCAGGAGATGATCGACGCCGCCGACCATGAACAGTTGGACATCTCATCGCCGTCGAATCCGCCGCGTCCATCACGTGCGAAAAACGAGCAGATCGCCGCGTTGGAGCAGGAGTTCCGTGTTGCGTTGGGGATGAAGGTCAAAATAACGCACAACGCCCGAGGCCGCGGCCGGCTGGTCGTTCAGTTCCGCAACCACGAGGAGTTCGAGCGGCTGAAGCGGCACGTCTGCGGCAGTTAGCCCCGGGTGAAAACACCCGGGGGACGGTTTCGCTGGCGATTTCACCCCGCCGTGTATTCACAGCGGGCTAAGTGGCACGTGTCCAACCGCTTGGCGGCTTCACAACCACGTGATAGACTGGGGTAACACACGGGGCGTGGCGCAGCCTGGCAGCGCGTCTGGTTTGGGACCAGAAGGTCGGAGGTTCGAATCCTCTCGCCCCGACTTACTTCTTCAATAGGGGATGAGTTCAGACATTGGACTCATCCCCTTATCCATCTCCAGGGACTTGACTTATTTGTCATAATATGACATAATTAACCAATGGTTCGACTTACCGCAACAGCCCGAGAACAACTTGTGAAGCTTCCCAAGTCGATTCGGGCAAGAATGTATAACCTGTTGGAACGATTGGAGAAATGGCCGGATGTGAGCGGAGCCAAGCCGTTGCGAGGAAATCTTGCCGGTCGGTATCGCCTGCGAACCGGGGATTTCCGCATGCAGTTTCAGGTGGTAAACAACATCGTCATCATCGAACAAATTGGACATAGGGACGGGTTCTATGAGTAGAGCAACCATTGAAATCATGGGCACGCGGTTTGTTCTGATTCCCGAGGCCGAACTGGCGACCATCGAAGGGCCGGACTTTCCGCCGATCGACAAGGACGGCACTTGTGAAGCGTTGCCGTTTCTGCGCGCTTCGATTGCGAGAGACATCATCCGCGAGCGCCGGAAACTTGGGCTGACTCAGGTTCAATTGGCCAAACTGGCGGGGATTCGTCAAGAGACGCTTTCTCGTTTGGAATCCGGCAAGCACAAACCCAACGTGCGAACGGTCGAACGGATCGAGGCTGCTCTGAAACAGAAGCGGCCTAAGAAATAGCCTTCTTTTTCCCGTATGGTCGTGGCTTGCTCGCCATGTTAAGATAGTCGCCGGGGCGTAGCTTTGCCTGGCTCGAGCGCGTGGTTTGGGACCACGATAGCGCACGTTCGAATCCTCTCGCCCCGACTCCTTTCAGAGTGCATGGATTGTACTCCCGTACACTTATCATTAACTCACCGATGTCCGAGCAGCCGCCGAAGGAACTGGTTGCGACGCTGGAAAGCCTGGGGCTGGTTACGGCCGAACAGGTGGCGCGGATGGGTCGGCGCGTGCGACGATTGGCGCGCGACCTGCCCCGGTTCGACTCAGTCTGGATCGATGCCCTGGCACAGGCCCGGCTGCTGACCCCATTCCAAGCGGCCGAGTTGAACGCCGGTCGCGGCCGTCAGTTGCGCGTCGGGCCGTACGTGCTCTGCCGGCGGTTGCCGTATCCGCTTTATACGGCCGGCTATCGTGCCCGACACGTCGAGACGCGCGAAATGGCGCGGCTGGCGGTTCAAGTGGCCGGTGAACCGGCCACCCCTTGTTGTGCTGAAGTGGCCGGTGAACCGGCCACCCCTCGTCCCTCGCCCCCCTTCACAGCCGAGCCGTGGGTCGATGGCAAGACGGCGGCCGAGTGGATGGTCCAGCATGGCCGATTCCCGCCCGAGGTCGTGCTGGAGATCGCCCGGTCGATGCTGGCTCGGCTGGTAGAGTTGGAAAAATCCGGCGTCTGCCACGGCGACGTGAGCGCATCGAGTCTGATCCTGACCGGCGCCGGCGAGGTGGTGCTTCCCTGGCCCGGTTTGCGAGGCATTTTGCGGCCGGAGGAGGGCTACGCCCACGTCGACCTTCCGCCCGAGGCGTTCGACAACATGGCGCCGGAGCGGATCGCGTCGGGCATGCCGCCGACTGTTGCCAGCGACATTTTCGGCTGCGGCTGTCTCTGGTGGCAGTTGCTTTGCGGCCGCCCACCGCTGGCCGGAGGCGACAGTCTGGCGAAGCTCCGTTCCGCCGAGCGGTGCGAAATCCGCGACGTGCGCGAAAACGCCCCGGACGCGCCGCCGACGCTGGTGGCCGCCATTTCCGCGTGCGTTGAGAAAGAACCGAAACACCGGCCGGAGTCGATGGCCCGGTTGGCGGCGACACTCGGCCCTCCAACGCGCGACGGCCGCGAGGCGTTGATCGGCGCTCTGAACCGATCCGGCCGGCCGGCGGTCCGCTGGACGACCACTGCCCGATCTATCCGCCGTTCGAGCCGCACTCCGCTCTGGCTGGCCGCCGCGGCATGCACTCTGGCGACGGCGGTGGCGATCGCTTGGCCGAATAGCGGTCGAAATAATGAGTTTAGCGGCCGACGGCACGTCGGCCCAGAGGCAAACCAGCCCGACGTGCCGTCGGTCGCTAAACGATCCACTCCTGTAATCAATGGCAACGGCGAAGTCGTCTCGGCCGCGTATCAGCAGCCGGCGCAACCGCCGATGGAACTCGTGCTGCCGGCCGACCGGCCGACCGAAGCAGGGGCGCTCCGCCTGCGGGCGGGTCAGTGCGTCCGCGCTCCGTTGGGTCGTCGGGCAGTGGTGCTGTCGCCGCGCATCGGATTGATCGTAGACCGGGAAAACATCCGCTTCGAGAACATCGACTTCCGCCGCGCACCACTGGCTCAGCCAGTGCCACCCTCCATGCCACTGGCTAAGCCAGTGCCACCCTCCGCACCACTGGCTGAGCCAGTGCCACCCTCCGACAATGGTGACCGCAAAGCGGAGGCGGCGTTGGTGCGGCTGCTGGCCGGGGACGCGGAGTTTCACGGCTGCCGATTCCAAGCGGAGACCGGGCTGATTCCCGTTTCCGCCATCCGCTGGATTCATCCCGCCGCAACGGAAGAGTCGGAAACTTCGTTGCCTAGCGGCCGAATCGTGCTGACCGATTGCCTACTCGAGGGGGTCGAGGCAGGGATCGATTGCCGGACCGTCGGAGCGTTGGGTATACAGTTGACCAACACATTGCACCTCGGCCCCGGACCGCTGGTGCAATTGGACCATTGTCCTCGGCCGGACGAATCGGTCTCGTTGGCCCTGTCGCAAGTGACGTTGCGCGGCGGCGGGCCGCTGCTGGAGTGCTTTGTAACAGACGCCAAACGTCAGTCGGGCGAAATCTCAGTCCTGGCAACCGCCTGCGTATTCGCGCCCGAAGGTGGCCGGCCGCTGGTGAGAGTTCACAGCGTCGATGCGCCGAGGCGATTCTTGGACTGCTTGCGTTGGACCGGACAGGGTTCGTTGGTCGCGCCGTTTGTGCCGATCCTCGTTTGGCGAGGCCCCGACGCCCGGCAGCGAGTCGTGGACGAATCCGCGCTGACGATAGCCGGACTGGTGCGAAGCGAAGTCGGTTTCGCCGGTGCGACGACGAGCGATCCGTCGTCGAGCCGTATCATCCACTGGCAGGCCCCGTTGCAAACGGCCGATCCGCCCGGCATCGACCCCGCTCGGCTGCCGGCAGGCGAATAATTCGCTCGTCGTTCCCCGTAGATCAGGCAAATTTGACAAATTCCACCTGTGACATAGGCTTTCTTGAAGGGAAACACCAAAGGGGCGGTTCCGTACCGTAATCATTCTCTTCGCGTTTCGCCATTCGGTCGCTATGCGGCGAAAGAGTCGGGGCCAACCGGGTTTTCGTCGCGATATTCAGAGGAAGTCACACGATGCGGTTTCTCGCCAGATTCCTAAAGGATGAAAGAGCCGCCATCGCCGTCGAATACTCCATCATGCTGGCCTTAATCCTGATGGTGGTGTTGGCGTCGATCGGTCTGGTGGGGATACAATCGAGCACGATGTGGGGCAACATCGCCACCAGCATCGAAACGCAAGAACCGTAGCACGTTGTCGGGATCGTTCGTTTAGCCGCCGCGTCCACGCGGTGTGAAACGGCTCTCTTTCTCGGCGTGGACGCCGGAGCTAAACAGAGCGGTTGGTCTTGTAGTACAGCAGCCCGACCAGCGTCTTCGAGTCGCGTATCTCGCCCCGGCGGATCAACTCCATCGCTTCTTCCCACGAGCAGAGCAACGGCTGGATGTCTTCGCCGGCCTCGAGTGCGGTTGGTCCGGGACGCAACCCTTCCGCTAAAAACAGGTGCATCCGCTCGTCGAGGATGCCCGGCGACATGTAGAACGTGAGCAGATGTTCGATCCGATCCGCGCGGTAGCCGGTCTCCTCGGCCAATTCGCGCTGGGCGGTCCGCGCGGGCTCCTCGCCCGGTTCGAGTGTTCCGGCCGGCAACTCGATCAACGTCTCATCCACTGCCACGCGGTAGTTCCGCAGCAGGCAAATTCGTCCGTCGTCCAGAATCGGCAAGACGACGACCGCGCCGGGATGGCGCACGACTTGCCGGAGGTGTTCGGTTCCGTCGGACGTTACCTGCACGGCCCGTTCGACGCGAAAGATTTTGCCTTGGAAAAGGATGTTGGAGTTAGTCATAAGCGATTAAGTTCTATCAAAAAGATTCCACCAAAACACCGCGTGGACGCGGCGGCTAAACTCACACCCCCGCGACCGCAGTCGCGGGGCGTTTCAAGTTCTCTCCCCTCGTCCCTCGCCCCTCGCCCCTCGCCCCTCAAACGTCACCGGCTGCTCGACGGCCGCGGACAGCCGGGCGAGATACTCGGCCCGCGGGATCGCTACGGCGCCCAGGCGGGCCGCGTGGGGCGAAAGCTGCTGGATGTCCAACAGCGAAAAACCACACTCGCGCAAGTGCTCGACCAAATGGACCAACGCTACCTTCGAGGCGTCGCGGACCCGAAAAAACTTCGACTCGGCCGCGAACAGCCCGCCGATCGTCACTCCGTAAACGCCCCCGGCCAACTCGTTCTGGTGCCATATTTCGACACTATGGGCGTGGCCCAACTCGTGGAGTCGGACGTAGGCGTCGATCATCTCGGGCGTTAGCCAGGTTTGGTCCCGTCGGCTGGGGACCATGGCACAACTGCCGATGACGCCGGCGAAATCCCGGTCACGGGTCACTTGAAACTTTCCGCTCCGACAGGTCCGCTGCAACCGCCGCGAGACGTGGAACCGGTCGAACTCGATAATGGCCCTCGGGTCGGGCGACCACCAGGCCAGCGGGGCATCGAGGTCGGTTATCGGCCAAGGAAAGATGCCGTGGCGATATGCGTCCAACAACCACTCGGGCGACAGCTCTCCGCCAAATCCGACCAATCCCTCGTGGTCGGCATTCTCGGCCGGCGGAAAGTGTTCGGATGGAGGCATGGCGAGGGGTTAGGGATTAGGGATTAGTTTAGCCGCCGCGTCCATGCGGCGATTTAGTTTAGCCGCCGCGTCCACGCGGCGATAGAGAGGGGTAGATATATCACCGCCCGTTCGCATTGCCGTTTAGAGCATTTTTCAGATTGATGTAGCGTATTTCCGGGTGTCATGGGTAAGCGAAGCTTACCCGTGAGCCAGTAATCTCGTGAAGTACCACACGGGTAAGCTGCGCTTACCCATGGCACCCGCGCTTACCCATGGCACCCGCTCGCTACACCACAGTGAGAATCGCTCTAGCCGGCCAACTTGTTCGCCCCGGTTTCGGATTGGTTGTGCCCGCGGCGAGCCAACTCGTCGGCTAAACCGGAAAGCATGGGTATCGGAACGTTGAGCGAGCGGATGTGAACGTCCTGTTGCGGGAAAGCGATCTCTATGCCCGCCGCACGGAACTCGCGGTCTACCGCTATGTGCAAGTCGTGGATTACCGTAAGCCGGTTTTCCATGTTTGGCAAGTAGCACCGCATCACAAAATTCAACGCGCTTGCGCCGAACGAATCGAACACTACGTGCGGCGGCGGATCTTTCAGAACGATGGGATGGTTATGAGCGACTTCCCTGAGAATCCGGGTCGCCAACTCGGTGTCGGCGCCGTATGCCACTCCAACCTCGACGACTACTCGATTCACCTGATTCGAGAGGGTCCAGTTCAACACCCGGCCGGTAATGAACTCCTTGTTGGGAATAATCAATTCCTTGCGGTCCCAGTCGGTGATGGTGGTCGCCCGGATACGGATTCGCGACACTACGCCACTGGTGTCGCCGATGGTGACCACGTCTCCCACGCGGATCGGCCGCTCGAAGAGAATAATCAGGCCGGAGACGAAATTGGCGAAAATCTCCTGTAGCCCGAAGCCCAGGCCCAGGCTCATGGCGGCCACCAGCCACTGGACCTTCGACCATCCGACGCCCAGCGCGGTGAAACAGAAGATCGTTCCCGCGATGGTGATAAAATAGCGTGAAATGGTGACCACGGCGTACCTCGCGCCGGCGTCGAGCGGAAGGTATTGTAGGACGGCCATTTCCAACAGACCAGGGATATTTTTGGCGGCGATCGTGGTAGTCGCCAGGATCAGCACTGCCAGACCGAGATCGGCCAGAGTGAGTTTGGTATGCGGAATCGCGAAGCTGTTCAGGATGTTCAGCGCCGGCAATACGTCTACCCACGTAAACCATAAGGCCAGCGCCGCGGCCATGGCCAGTGAATACTCGATCAGCCGCCGGGTCTGGGCGTCGATGACCGCCACGTCCCGATCCGGCTCATTCGAGGTTGGCAGCTCGGTGCCGGCCGGTGGCTTGTCGCCACCGACGGCTTCGCATTGGGCGGCGCGGCGCCGGCGGGCCTCACCGATGGCCAGCTTCCGCTTGTTCACCAAAATCCACCGCAGCAGCACCGCGCGGAGCATTACCACGCCGACCAACAGGCAGATGGTCGCGGCCAATCGCACGGCGAGATGTTGGGCCGTGTAGTAGTAGCCGGCCGCCGCCAGAGCGGCCAGCGACGCCGGAATAAGAACGGCCGAATGATACCATAGGTAGCGGAAACGATCGAGCCAGCCGCCGCGTTGGTAAGCGATAATCGCCTGAAAAACGCCGCCGGTCGGTCGCAAAATTCGCTGCGTGAAAATTGCGAAACAGGAGATCGCCGCGACGAAGCAAATTCGGCCCAACGAATTGTCCCACTCGCCGTTGTCCTGGCTCCCCATCACCACCGCGATGAAGGCCAGCGGAAGGACCAACATGCCGAGCCAACGGAGATTATGTCGCAGCAGCTTCAGCGCGGACGCCGACCAGCCGAAATGGGCCTCGCCCAATCCCTTGCCGCAACACGCCTGCCCGAGCAATTTCTGCACGAAGAAGACTCCGGCGCCGATAATCAAGCCCGCCCCGACCGCCTTGCAGAAATCGCTTGCGTCGTCGGCCATAGTCAACCGCCATCCCAGCCACCAGACCAGCGCCGGCCAAACCACGGCGGCCAACGCCGTCAGCGCCACCGTCTCGACGGTCGGCAGAAAGCGGTAACAGCTTCCACGCGCCGCCTTTTCGCCGATTTCCGCGATTCGCAGGCGAAACCGCCGCCGCCAGAAGATCAGCAGCAGTGCCACGGCCATTGCGATGGACCAAATAATCGGCTTCCGTCGGGCGTCGCCGGCCAGCGTCCGGCCGGCGTCGAGCCAGGCCCCCGGACCGGCCAGCCAGATCAACGCTTTTCCCGAGTGGGCCACCTCGGCCAAACCCAACGGCGCGGCGCTGGCGATCCAAAGCACCCGCTCGTCGATAAATCGGCGGCAGCGCTCCGTCTCGTCGATAAGCTCCTGCTCGGCGGTCTTGAGTTTGACTAAATTCTCGTAGTAAGTTTCGTGGTCGGTGTTTAGGGCGTCGAGATAATTTCGTTTTGCCTCCAACGCCTCGCTGACCGCCGTCTCCAATTCGGTCTGATTGCCGCCTTGAGCGGACAAATCCAAGTCTTTCAGCACGGTTTGCGTCTGCTGACCGAGATTGGACAACTCGAATCGTTCCTCTTGGAGTTTGAGTCGCGCGAGTTCTCCGGCTCCCATTGCTTCCTGCCGTAGTCCGACGTTGCGGCGATAGTTGCGCACCTCGGGCAGCGCCGCCCTCCGCTTCCGCAACATCACTCCGATGACGTTCGCCAGCCCGACCGCGTTGACTTTTTTCTTGATCGAAGCGAACTCATCCCTTAATTGGCCGAGTTGGGCGTCGACCTCTTCAAACTGCCGCGTAGTGTCGGCGATCTGCTCGGCCAACGACTTCCGCAACTCGGTCAAATTGGTGTTTTCCTCCATCAGCCGCTGCACGGCGGGATGAGCCTGACTGGCCTCCCACGCCGCGTTACGCGCCTGCTGCTCCGCCTCCTGCTGCCGGCGGCCGTTGACGATCTTCTGGAAACGCTTGATTTCTCCCTCGGCCAGCGCCACCCGCCGGGCACCCAAATCGCGCAGCAGTGGCAGCAACTCCGCCCGCGCGTCGTAGGCCTTCAGTTCCTTATCGCAGGCCTGGAGTTCCCTTTCGGCAGTCCGTTGCCGGACCAATAGCAGCAACCGCCGGGCCGCTTGCATCGGCAGACCCACGTCGTCAGGTGTGGGAACCTGCAATTTCTTGTTCACCTCGGTCAAGACCTGCTGGGCGGCGGCGGTCCGCTCGGGTATCTCCGCCCGACGTTCGGCGCGACCCTTCAATTCTCCATCGACTTCGGCCAACTCCTTCCGCCAACGGTCCAGGTCTGCCTCCCACTTGGAGACATCTTGCTCGATCTCCGGCAGCGCAACCCCCTCGAAGCTGGTTTCGCTCGGCTTGGCCGGTAATGCAGCCAATTCGGCCTTCGTCCGCTCAAGATCATTCGGGGCCTGAGCCACTCGCCGCTCGAAGGTGGCGATCTGCACGGCCGCGGCCTTCGCCTTCTTCATCTCGGCCAGGGCCTTGTCGAACAACTCCCGGGCCTTGGTCTTCAACGACTCGTCGAGATCGCTCTTCTCGTCGAGTTGCTTTTTGCCCGCGTTGATCTGTTCGATCAGTGTTTCGTCGGACGGCGGTTCGGGTGTCTCGGCCGGGACCGGCATGGCAGCCGTAACCGACAACCAGACAACGGTTTGCATCAACAGCCGGAGACAACGATTCGCGCAAGACATGGGCAATCCACGGTTTTGTTTTTCGGCGGCGCAGAGGCGCGGACAGGGTACATTTTGTACCGGCGGGGCCACGTCGGGGCAATAGCAATACCATAACAGTCCGTTGAAAAAGGGCGCCACTGCTGGCTTGTCCAGCAGTGCGGGGAGAAACACCCGGAAAAACACTGCTGGACAAGCCAGCAGTGGCACCCAATCTCCCAAATCCGACTTTTTTAACGGGTTGATAAAACTGTGCTGTGTGGGTACAAATCGCGCTTATTGGCCCTGCCATTGTCAATCCAACGCAGAGCCTGTATACTACCGGGTTCTACTCGATGGCCCGCGGAGAGCCTCCTGGTGTTCGGGAGGCCGGGCGAACGGGGTGGTGTGTGTACGTCGAAACAAGTTGGGTACTAAGAATTTTATGGTCAACCGTAACCTTATCCGTGGACTGGACCTTACCGAGGAAGAATGGCAGCAAGAGTTGGATGAAGCGCTCGACGGCACGCCGGCCGAAGAGATCGCCTGGACAACCCAGGAAATGGAGCTGAACAAGATCGTCGAAGGCACGGTCCTGCGCGTCGAAGGCGACGTGGTGCTGGTCGACGTCGGTTATAAAAGCGAAGGCATTATCTTCCACAACGAATGGGATGAAGGCGAGGAGTTGCCCGAGCCGGGCGCAAAAGTGAAAGTCCTCATCGAAGACGTGGAGGACATCCACGGCCTGGTGGACGACTCGCGCGGCATGATCACGCTCAGCAAGCGCAAGGCCGAGAAGATCGAGGCCTGGATGAAGGTCATGGAAACGGTCAAGGAAGGCGACGTAGTGACCGGCGTGGCCACGCGGAAGATCAAGGGTGGGTTGCTGGTCGACATCGGCGTGAACGTGTTCCTTCCGGCCAGTCAGGTGGACGTCCGCCGCCCGGCCGACATCGGCGACTATCTTGGCCGGACTATCCAATGCCTGGTGCTGAAAATAGACGATGCGCGGCGGAACATTGTAGTCAGCCGGCGTGCGTTGATCGAAGCCGAGCGTGCCGAGAAGAAAGCCCAACTGCTGGAGAATATCGAGGTCGGCCAACGCCGCAAGGGCGTGGTGAAGAACATCGCCGACTTCGGCGCGTTTGTGGATCTCGGTGGAATCGACGGCCTGCTGCATATCACCGACATGAGTTGGGGCCGGATCAACCATCCTTCCGAAGTAGTCTCGATCGACCAGGAATTGGAAGTGCAAATCCTGCACATCGACCACGAGAAGGAAAAGATCGCCTTGGGCTTGAAACAACTGACGCCTAGCCCGTGGGAAAACGTCGAGGGGAAGTACTCCATCGACGCGCGGATCAAGGGCAAGGTAGTCAACGTGATGAGTTATGGGGCGTTCGTCAAGCTCGAAGAAGGGATCGAGGGTCTGGTCCACATCAGCGAGATGTCGTGGACCCGCCGGATAAGCCATCCCAGCGAGATGGTTCAGCCGGATGACGAGATCGAAGTCGTCGTGTTGAACATCAACAAGGACAAGCAGGAAATCTCGCTGGGTATGAAACAGATCCAGGAGAACCCCTGGGATCGCGTCGCCGACCGCTATCCGATCGGCACCGTAATCAAGGGCACGGTCCGCAACCTGACCAACTACGGCGCCTTTATCGAGATCGAGGAAGGGATCGACGGCCTGTTGCACGTCAGCGACATGTCGTGGACCCGGAAGATCAGCCATCCGAACGAAATAGTCGAGAAGAGCCAGGAGATCGAGTGCCGTGTGCTTTCGGTCGATCAGGACCGCCGTCGCATCGCCCTGGGCATGAAGCAGATGGCCGACGACCCCTGGGCGGCCGACATCCCCGGCAAGTATCAGCCGGGCCAGATCATCAGCGGGCCGGTCACCAAGATCACCAACTTCGGCGTCTTCGTCGGCCTGGAAAACGGCCTGGAAGGACTTCTCCACATCTCGGAATTGGCCGACCATAAGGTCGAGGACCCCGAAGAGATCGTCAAAGTCGGCGAGGTGATCGAGGTCAAGGTGCTGCGGGTCGATCCCGAAGAGCGGAAGATCGGTCTGTCGCGGAAGCGCGTGGAATGGGCCGAAGAGGCGGAAGCCGCCGAAGGCCAGGAAGGGAAATCTCCCTCCGAGGTCGCCGGCGAACTCAAGGGCGGAGTGGGCGACGGCAACGGGCCGCTGTTCAAACACCCGGTCAATGCGGAAGCGACCGAACCCGTTTCACAAGAGGAAGCGGCGCCTTCCGAGGAAGCGACGCCTTCCGATGAGCCGGCGAAAGCGGCGGAAACCGCCGAGGAGTAATCGGCAAGAAGGCTTTTTCTGAAACTGAAGACCGACAAGCCCCCGGGACGTACATCCCGGGGGCTTTTTTCGTAGTAGGTAGGCAACCAGATCGGAGGCGCGGAAATATGAAAGCCAATTATGATTTCAGCAAGGCCCGGCGCGGCGCGGTGGTTCCGGCGACGGAAAATAAACTGAGGATCGCCATTCGGCTGGACAAGGACATCGTCGAGTGGTTCAAGACGCAGGTCGAGGCCGCCGGTGGTGGAAACTATCAGACGCTGCTGAACGATGCGCTGCGGGAATTCATCGGGCATCGTGAGGAACCGTTGGAAACGGTCCTTCGTCGTGTCGTTCGAGAAGAATTGCTCGCCGCAAGATAAAAACGATCGTCTGCTTGAGAATCCCGTCGATCCATCAGCTTCCAACGAACCGGCAGGATCGGCAGAATCCGAAGGCGAGTGATTGCTGGAAGGTTTTGGGGCAAAGGTTCAAGGTCAAAGGTTCAAGGTTCAATTATTTCATTGAACCTTTGGCCTTGAACCTTTGACCTTGAACCTTGAACCCCCCCTTTCCGTCTCGTCGTTTCCGGCGGTTCCGTTTTCATCGGCACTCTCCTAACCATAGCTACATTCCTCCCATCTCGTCGCGGCGGGGCTAGGTTGCAGAACCTCCGCGTCCGGCGTCGATAGTTGTGTGTGACCGACACACAACGGCCTGTTAAGGGTATAGACCGCGATGAATAAGACCCGACAAACATCATCCGTTCAGTCTCCGCTGGAGACCTATCTACGCGAGATCAACGAGACCGCGCTGCTCTCGGCCGACGAAGAACATGATTTGGCCGTCTCCATCGGAGAAGGCGATACGCAGGCCCGCGACCGCATGGTCCGGGCGAACCTCCGGCTGGTGGTCAACATCGCCCGCGGCTACACCGGCAAGGGACTCGGCCTGCAAGACCTGATCGAGGAGGGCAATTTGGGATTGCTGCGGGCGGTCGAGGGGTTCGATCCGGCCATCGGCACCCGCTTCTCGACCTACGCCAGCTACTGGATCAAGCAATCGATCAAACGTGCGTTGATCAACACGGCCAAGACGATCCGCATTCCGGCGTACATGGTCGAGTTGTTGTCGAAATGGCGGCGTGCGAGCAGCCGGCTGACCGAGGAGTTGGGCCGCACGCCCACACCCGAGGAGGTTGGTCGCGTGTTGGGGCTGCCGCGCAAGAAGCTGCCGATCATCAAGAAAGCGATCCACATCTACAACCTCACGCCGCAAACGGATCAGGCGGAGGCCGGCTGGTCGCTGGGCGAGATGGTGATGGACGAGCGGGCGCGGACGCCCGAGGAAGAGCTTGTCGAACACGACAACCTCGCCCATGTCATGCAGCAGTTGCGGACGATGGACCCCCGCGAGGCGACGGTGTTGCGGATGCGGTTCGGCTTGGAGGACAGCGAGCCGCGAACGTTGAAGGAGATCGGCGAGACGCTCGGTCTGACCCGCGAGCGGGTTCGCCAGATCGAGACCGAGGCGCTCGGCAAGTTGGCCGAGAGCCTCGAAGGCCCGGTCGAGATGGCGGGGATGAGGGGCTAGGGGCTCGGGGTTCGGGGTTCGGGGTTCGGGATTAGCATTCCACGGCCGCCGCTTGCGGCTTCAAAATCCGTGCCTTGCCGGAACAGAGATGTTGGTTAGAGTCCCAGCCAAAAGCGGACGGCGTTCTCGACTGACTGAATCTCGTCGGCGGACAAGCGGCCGAGCCTGCGCAACAGCTTTGGCCTCGGGACTGTTACAAGATTCTGAGCATCAAATGCACCCGGACGGAGGAACTTGGTTTTCGTCAACACCTCGAACCGGGAGCTGCGAGAACTTGTCGTGTGAGGAACCAAAGTTGTCAGCGCCCGGTCTATTTCCGTGACCGGGATGTTCAATACCAAGCAGGGCCGAACCTTCGCGGCCAACCCAAGATCAACAAGCCATACCTCGCCGCGCGACGGATTAGGCATGGTCCGCCTCGTTTTGGTCGAGTTCCAGGAAGAGTTCCTCGGCGGCGTCCACAAGTTGCTCGTCGGTTAACGGCGGTTCATCCAACGTCAGGCTCCGCTTGATGATCTCGGTGGACAACTCCCGCTTGTCGACCTCGGGAAGCATGTCGAACGACTGGAGAATTTCGCGCACTTGTGTTGTCATATCCAGAACTCCGGTTGATCGGGATGTCCCTCGTACTTAGTATAACACTCAAGACGGAAGCGGCCAAGGCCGCGCTTTCTGGTGTTGTCCACAGGTAGAAATGTCCCCTCTTTCTCACAGATAGAAATGTCCCCTTGGTGAAAGGTTAGAAACAACTCAGGGTGGGGCCGGCGTCGCGGAGGTGAGCGTAGCGAGCCGGAGCGAC
>JAUWPQ010000278.1 GCA_030611515.1 Planctomycetota bacterium
GGTCGGGCCGTCGTCTCGTTCGAGTACGTGGGAATGAGGGACGAGGGGCGGGGGGCTAGGGACGAGGGGCGGGGGACGAGTAATATGGAATCGCGGATCGTTTAAAATCGCTTGTACGCCGCTTGCGGTTTCGCACGTCACGCAACGGGAGAAAACTTGTGGGAAAGCGCGGCGGGGTGGCACTGGCTTAGCCAATGGCACGCAGCGTGGGACGAGGGAACCAACAACCGGCAATAAAAACTGACAACTGAGAACTAATATGGGAAAGTGCGGCAGACCACCGGTGCTCGACAAGGACAAACGCGCCCGGATCGCGGCCATTATCAGTGTCGGGTGCAGCCAGGGCGTGGCCGCACAGTACGTCGGCTGCGCCCCGTCGACCATTCGGAGAACCGCCGAACGCGATCCGACGTTTGCCGAGGAGCTTCGCCAGGCGAGGTGCAACGCGGAACTGAGCCTGATAAAAAACATCCGCAATGCCGCCATGAAGGAGCAGTATTGGCGCGCGGCCGCCTGGGCGCTGGAGCGGGGGTTCCCCGAAAAATACGCCCGACGCGGACACGACGTTATCACCTTTGAACAAGTCGGACTACTGCTGGCGAAATTCGCCGACATAGTCGTCCAGGAGGTGGACGAGAAAAAGCGAAAGATAATCCTGAAAAAGCTGGACGTGTTGGTCCGTGAGTTGGGTATCGAGATTCAACGGGAGGAACAAAATGACCCGAGCTAAGGCTTCGACGATCGACTGGCAGGTCGAGTTGAAGACGGTGAGCCGGAGCATGGCCATGTTCCACGATATATTGGCCCTGCGCCACGGCCGGGCGCGGCGGCTGGCCCGCCGCAACGGCTGTTCGCGGAACTTGTTGAACTGGGGCCGAAAATATCTGCCGGACCATTTCTCCCGGCCCCCGTCGATCATGCACCGCTGGCTGGCCGATCAGCTCGACGCCGCGCACACCGCGCGGGGAACCAAACTGAACGTGCTCGGACCGCGCGGCGGAGCGAAATCGACTATCGGCACGCTCTGTCTCCCGCTACGCGCGGCCGTCGAGTGTTGGGAGCCGTACATCTGGATCGTCTCCGACACCAAACATCAGGCCTGCGCGCACCTGGAAAACATCAAGGCCGAACTGGTCGAGAACCGGCGCTTGGCTGAGGATTTTCCGGCGGCCGCGGGGCGAGGACTCGTGTGGCGCGAAAACATGATCGTGCTCCGCAACGGCGTGACAATCGAGGCCCTGGGCACGGGCCAGCGCATCCGCGGACGACGCCGACGCCAGCACCGACCCACGATGATCGTCTGCGACGACCTGCAAAACGACGGCCACATCGGCTCGGCTTTGCAGCGCGAACACTCGCGGAGTTGGTTCCACGGCACGTTGATCAATGCCGGCACGGCGCGGACCAACGTCGTCAATCTGGCCACCGCGCTGCACCGCGACGCGCTGGCGATGGAGTTGCACCGCACGCCCGGCTGGAACTCCCGGCTGTTCAGAGCAATCGTCCGCTGGCCGAAGAACATGTCGCTCTGGCAGCAATGGGAGGCGATCTACACCGACATCGCCAAACCCCGCTACCAGGCCGCCGCCAGGGCGTTTTACGAAAAGCACCGGCTGGAGATGAACTCCGGCGCGATACTCCTTTGGCCCGAGGTGGAAGACCTCTACATGTTGATGTGCATGAGGGTCGAAAACGGACGGACGGCCTTCGAGCGGGAAAAGCAGAACTCGCCGGTCGATCCGGACAGGTGCGAATGGCCCGAGGCGTACTTCGACGAGTCGATCTGGTTCGAGCGTTGGCCAGCCGAAATGGCGGTGAAGACGATGGCCCTGGACCCGAGCAAGGGGAGCGACTCGCGCCGCGGAGATTACTCGGCGCTGGTCTCGCTGGGCGTTGACCGGCAGGGGATAATTTACGTCGAGGCGGACCTTCGACGGCGGCCTACCCCGGAAATGGTGGCCGACGGGGTCGAGCGGTTCCGCCGCTTTCGCCCCGACCTGTTCGGCGTCGAGACCAACCAGTTTCAGGAACTGCTGGCCGGGGAGTTCGAGACTGAGTTCCGCCGCCAGGGGATTCTCGGCGCCCGGCCCGCGCCGATCGACAACCACGTGTCAAAACAGGTCCGCATCCGTCGGCTGGGTCCGTATTTGGCCTCGCGCCGGCTGCGTTTTCACGCCGGCACGCCCGGTACGCGGCTGCTGGTCGAGCAGCTTCGAGAGTTTCCCGTCGCCGATCACGACGATGGCCCGGACGCATTGGAAATGGCGATCCGCCTGGCGGCCGAACTGCTCCACGGCCACACGGCCAACGACGGGTTGGGCAACCGGCTGCCGGTCGGGTGAGGGACGAGGGGCCGGGGGGCGGGGGGGCTACTTGCTGAGTGACGAAGGGGGATGTAAACTAGCTGAAGGAGTACTCGCGTCTGCACACCAATGTTGTTGCATGTCCTGTTGGACATAAGCGCGGGGTCGCTTATTTAGTTTGTCTATCTGGAGGCGGTCGCACCTGTCCTCAGCTTGAGGGTCTGTACCATGCTTACCGAAATACAAGATCGTGTGTGTGTGTTTGCCGCTATCGACTATGACATGGTTCCGATTGGACGGGTCCATAATGCCGTTGAGGGAATATTAAAGCGTATCAAACCTAAGAAGATGGCAGCCAGCCCAATCCATTGCCTTTTCCGATTGGCGGAACAGCACGGCCTTCTGAGCCTTAGTGTCAAGCGGCTTAACTGGGAGTTCTTGGGGCTCTCTCATTGGAAGGATCATCTGGAAGAGTACGTGAGTATCTCAAATGCTGCACTTGAAACATTGGGCGTACAAAAGTTTAGTCGCATCGGTTTTAAAGTAATGGCATTCCTTCGACTCGGAATGACTCACGCAGAAATGAGCCGTCTCATGTTTGGGACCTTCCTCCCGGAGCAGGAAGATTTGGCTCCGGTTCTTGACCAGGCCGAAGACCCGTTAGTGCAATTCCACGGGAAGCGGGCGGATCTTGATTACCTCCTAACGTTGACAGCGATGACTAAGGCGGAAATTACGAACACCTTTCATCAAATCCCTGAAATCGCGCATTTCCTAGATGACAAGTACCTGGATGACAGCCTGCGAGTATTCCATGATCGCATCTCGACAGAGGAGTGCTTTTTCTTCGATGTAGACTTTTTCCGAACCAATGCACCTTCGCGCGATCTGAGTGGGTTCTTCTCATCATCAATGGCAGAAGCAGATTCGCTCGCTAGAGTTTGTGTTGATCACCTACGGGCAAAACCCTCGAGGAAATAGTTATGCGATCTCCTTCCGGGCAATTGTCGACAATTGGATCAGCAATTGGGGACGAGTTCTACACTGAAACAGCTTCATCCAAAAGGTGGCTGATCCCCGGAATCAGGCGAGAATTCATTCATGAGTTGGGATATGATCTCGAAGATATCTCCCAGGAGTATATGGTCACAGTTGAGCCGTCGAGTTTCAAAACCAACATCCATATCAAGTCCACGGTCAGGGCAACGGGTGCAAGGGCATTGCGCTCTGCCCCGTATTTAGCTGCTGTGAGGCGGCGTGAAGCCAAGAAGATTGCAGAGCTTGTGGCGTCTCTGCCCGCGATTACGACCGATGCAGAGGATTTCATTGCATGGGCCCACGAGCCATTGGACCGGATACGCAATCTGATCGACAAGCTCTCGACAGCCGAGGAATTCCGCGAGACCGAGTTTGAAGGAAATAGTTGCGAAATCCTGCGGCAACTCCGCGACACCTTCTTGGGCCAGGGCTGGCAGTCTTATCGTGACGATTGCGTCTGTGCAACCACCGTGTCCATCTTGAACCATCTTGCCACCGAAGATGAGATCAGCAGCGATAACGTATACGCGTCGTTGGACAAACTCTTAGATGCCGGACTTAGCCCGGCAATTGGGATACCGAGAGACGATGTCGACGAAGAAGAGATACCTGATTGAGACATCCGCGGTGCGCGCCGCGATCGAAGAGACAACTCCGAAGCACTCTCGTCACTTCGAGGAAGCAACAAGAGACGGCGAGTTATCGACGTCGGTGTACATCCGGATGGAATTCCTCCGGAGATGGATTCGTTACTACCTCCGGATCGCGCTGATAGTAGATTGTTTTCAGAACTTGCCGCATGCACTCAATTATGAGAGCGAGTCGTTCAGCGCGCGCGATGTCAAGACGTTGGTGCATCTCTTATCCGCTCTTTGTGCAAGCGGCAAAGAAATGAGCGGCAGAGAGGCTGCAAAGGAAATCGTGCATATTGCTGTAGTGACCCTCTGCAAGTTCGACCGTCGATTTAGGAGCCGATCTCCCAATTCGTGCGGCTGCAGAATGGGGGGCAAGGAATTTCGCCCCGATTTCAGCAACCTGTTTGAAGAGGTGCGCGCGTTCGTCCGGGCCTCGCTCACTGAGGACGGCTGCGGGATCGAGGCGTTTTTGAATCTACGTAAGCCAAGCAAGGCGTCAAAGCTTCTTGAGTTGAGCGAAGTTGCTGAAGGCACATCGGCAGGGAAATTCCTGTTTAAGTTTAAACAGAATGGCAAAGCCATAACATGCAAAGAGTGCCAGAAGATAGGAGACATTGTGATCGCCCTGGAACAACAGAGGGCATGGTGTTTGGTGCATATCGACAAGGCGTTCGATGTTCTCTGTGCGGCGACCAGTCGTACTCATCAGCGTATCAAATCGGTCAAGGCAGTCGAGGGAAGCGCTCCCGAAATTGGTAAATAACGTCAGCGAAAAGGGGGCGAAAGGGTCGGGAGTCTTTTCCCCAGCCCAGGGCGATGTCCTCGTTGTTACTATGCGGCGTTCGGTAATTCGAGGGCCGTTCACGGTCCTTCCCGCGTAAGCGGTATTAGTATGACAGCGCTACATTAGCTCAAGACCTCCACGGGCGTACGCCGATAACGGTGTACGAAACATGGAGGTGTAAAATGACGACGGACGAAATTCGGGCGTTGGAGCCCAATGTACGAAGGAAATTGAAG
>JAUWPQ010000260.1 GCA_030611515.1 Planctomycetota bacterium
CAATCGGGCCACGAGCGATTTCTCCGGCATCGCCCGAGAGCGGCTCGAACGGAAGGAAGGCGTCTTCCAGATTTACTTTACCGGCTGCGCCGGCGACATTGCGGCGGGCAAGTACAACGACGGCTCCAAAAAGTGCCGCGAACAGTTGACCAAGCGGCTGTTGGCCGGCATGGAAGCCTCGATCGCCGCGACCAAACTGGTTCCGGCCGGAGCGGTCCGTTGGCGGACGTATCCATTGATGTTACCCCGGCGGAGCGGTCCCGGATTCACCCTGGCTGACTGTCTTGCCCGCATGAAGGACGCCAAGACGACTTCGCCGTCCTCGCGCTTGTATTACGGTGCGGTGCGCGCGGCCTTTATACAACGGAGCCGGCAACCGATCGAGTTGAGCTCCCTGGAAATCGGCAAGGTACACATCCTGCACCTGCCGGGCGAGCCGATGGTCTGTTTTCAGTTGTTCGCCCAACGTCTCAAGCCGGGAGCATTCGTGGCCGTGGCCGGATACGGCGACGGCGGGCCGGGCTATCTCTGCCCCGAGAAGGTGTTTTCCGAGGGGGCCTACGAGCCGACCGCCTCGAACGTGAAACCCGAGTCCGAAACCCTTCTGAAGAAGGCCATCGTGGCGTTGCTCGGAGTTGACTGAACATCGGCATAGTTGTGTTTGTACTGGTTGTTTACCCAAAGAGGACCGAGGAATGAGTATCACGAGTAAAACGTCGCGGCGTTGGGTGGCACGGGCATTTTGCCCGTGCTCTGGCCCAGCACTGGCGAAACGCCAGTGCCACCCCAGAAACGCCAGCGGCACCCCGCCCGGTGTGCCACCCCGCCGGCTAAACGGCGGTTGATGCACTCAACCGAAAAGTCTAGGTCTGATCGGCAGCGGTGTTCTTTTCGGCTTGGTCGGCGGCCAAGCCCTCCTTGATAAACCGTTCGACGGCTTCTTCGCTCTGGCCGCCGACCAGTTTCCTCCGCATCCACCCCTTGGATGTCTTGCGGAACATGACCAGTTGCGGCACCGGTCCGCCTCCGGTTAGCTCCTCCGCGAGTTTCCCGTCGCGGTCGGCGTTGACCAGCGCGAAAGCAATCTTCTTGAAGAAACCGCGCTTGCGGAGCCGCGGCAATACGGTCCTCTTCATGGTTTGGCAAGGCTGACACCAATCGGTGCCGATCATGACGACCAACGGCTTGCCGGTCTCGATCGTGCTGCGATGGGCCACCGCGTATGTCTCGGCGCCGGCCGTGTCCGTGCCGGCAAGGATCAATGCTGAGTGTAGAACGGCAGCGCACAACACGGGTGTCATGGAGAATCTCCTCTGTCCTGGCGGGTAGGTGGGTCTCGTGGGAAAGTCCTGGGTGGGTGTCCCCTTTCCCACGTCGGGGATTCGCTAAGTATAACTGGGAAACATAAGTCGGCAAGTAGGGCAGAGCGGCGTTTGACGATTGTCAAACCCCAGAAAGCCCTCACTGTCCCGCCTATTCTGCTCGCTTTAACCAGTTTCTGTCGGTTGGATTCTCACTAAATGGGCATAAATAGGTATGAGAAGTCGATATAATCGTATGCAAAGGAGGGTTACATGCGGCTACGTGTTGGTCTGATTGGACTCGGCGATTTCTGGCAGACGCGACATGCCCCGGCCTTGAGGGCGCTGTCCGACCGGTTCGAGGTCCGGGCGATTTGCGATCAGGTCCGGCATCGAGCCGAACAGGCAGCGGCCGGCTTTCACGCCGAGGCCGTCGATGGATACCATGTGTTGGTCCAGCGGGAAGACATCGACGCCGTGCTGGTCCTTTCTCCCCAGTGGTTCAGGGAATTGCCCATTTTGGCGGCGTGCGATTCGGGCAAGGCCGTCTATTGCGCCGCCGGACTGGAACTTGCCCCCGACGAGGCTCAATCGATAAAACGTCGGGTGGAGGAGGCGGGAATTGCCTTCGTGGCCGAGTTTCCTTGGCGACACGCGCCGGCCACACTCCGGCTGAAGGAACTGATCGCCACGCAACTCGGACGCCCGCGGCTGTTGTTCTGCCACCAACGGTCCATCATCGAAGAACCGACCGCCGGCAGGACGGAGTCCCGCCCGGACCAGACGATGTTTCGGCATATTATCGGACAGGTCGATTTGTGCCGTTACGTCATGGATTGCCGGCCGACCTACGTGATGGGCGTAATGCACTTCTCCGGCGAGGACGGCAAGACGGAAGACTATCGGATGCTGAACCTGGACTTTTCGCCACCCGGCAAGCCTGGAATGGGGCCGACCGCACAGATAAGTTGCGGCCGCTATGTTCCCGCCGGTTGGGAAGAGGCGATCTCCTTTCGACCGCTGCCGGCCCTTCAAGCCTCTTGCGAAAATGGGATTGCGTTCGTCGATCTGCCGACCACGTTGGTATGGTTCAACGAGGCGGGACGGCATCAGGAATCGCTCGATAGTGAGCGACCGCTGGGCGAGATGCTGCTGACCCACTTCTACCGTTCCGTAACCAGTCTGGTTCGTCGGAGTTCCGACTTGGAGGACGCTTATCTCGCCTTGAGCGTGGTTCAAGCCGCCTGGCGAAGCCACGAAGAAGGGCACCGCGTGGAACTGTAGGAACGAGTAAACGGGACGAGTAAACGGGACAGGTCTAATTATCGCGTTCGTTGTAGAACTTTGCACGGTGTAGGAAGAGTGGCGAAGGAAATATGAACGCAATAATTAGACCTGTCCCGTTTACTCGCTCGGCGTTTCTTCCTCCGAATAATCCCAAAACGCCTCGGATATAAACTGGATCAAATCGCCGGCCACAAGCGACACCTGGCCGATTTCTTCCGCGGCCAAGTCGCCCGCCAAACCGTGCAGATGGACGCCGAGCCGCGCGGCGTCGAACGGTTCGAGACCTTGACACGCCAAGGCGGTAATCAGACCGGTGAGCACGTCGCCCGAGCCGCCGGTGCCCATGCCGGGATTGCCCGTCGTGTTGATCGCCCGGCGGCTGCCGTCGGTCACGAGTGTGCGGTGCCCTTTGAGAACCACGACGACTTCGCATCGGGCGGCTAGTTCGACGGCCGCGTCGTTTCGCTCTTCGCCGTCGAGCTTTTTGGCGATCAATCCGGCGAATTCGCCGGGGTGTGGCGTCAGTACGCGCGGCCCGCCGGGGTGGGAAAGCGCCGCCGGTTCGGTCGCCAAGGCGTTCAATGCGTCGGCGTCGAAAACCATCGGCTTGCCGACCTCATGATAGAGCCGCGCGACGAGCCGATCCAAGCCGGGCGAACGTCCCAAGCCCGGTCCGCAGGCGACCACCGTGGCCGGCTCGATCAATTCGACGAGCCGCTCGAACGCCTCCGGTGCGATACGGCCGGCGTCGTCGGCCGGCAGCGGAACGGTCATGTATGACGCTTCAAACCCGGCGACGGTGTCCAGGCACGGCTCGGGCACGGCCAGCCGCACCAGTCCGGCGCCGCCGCGTAGGGCGGCCATTCCGGCCAGCGCCGCCGCGCCGGCCATACCCCGCGAGCCGCCGACCACCAGCGCCAATCCGAAATCGCCCTTGTGCGCCTCCGACCGCCGGGCCGGAAGACGTGGAAGTTCAGCTCTCATTGGACTCCTCGATGTCGAATGTAATTTCCGCCAGAAATCTTGCCAGCCGGTCGGAGGCGACCAGGGCGTTTTCGCGCAACTGGTACATGTCCTTCAGACTCGCCGGCCGCCGCCACGCGGCGCCCACCGCGGCCCCCAGCCGGGCAGCGCCGCCTTTCTGTTCCAAAAGGCGCTCCACGTCGCGGGGTAGCGTCTCTTCCGCCGTGTCGTTTATCACCCGGACGGACGAAAATGGGACTTGCAGCCGGTGGCAGACCTCGGCCACGGCGAAGGTTTCCATATCGACCGCCGAGGCGGAGTACTGCCGGAAAAGCGATTTCTTATCGCTCGGCAGACGGACCATCCGATCGACCGTCAGCAGTGTTCCGCGATGCACGTCCGGCCGAGACGCCGCGGCGGAGAGTGCCGGCGACAACGTGATCGGCATATCCCCGCCGTCGATGCCAAGGAGCCGATCGGCGACGAGGATGTCGTTCCGCTTCAGTTCCGGCGACAGCCCGCCCGCCAATCCGGCCGAAACGACGCGGCGGGGCCGGTGGCCTTCGATCAGAATCTCCGTCGCCCGGGCGGCGTTTTGGCGTCCGGCCCCGGAGAGGATCACGACCCAGCGTCGGCCCTTGAGGCCACCTTCGCGAATGACGAATCCGCCGCCGCCGGTAGTCACCATGCCGTCGAGTACGTCCTCAAACCCGCCCGACTCGATCCCCAGGGCGAAAACGATGCCCAATTGGCACGGTTTGCGTTCTTCGGCGGGAGTATTCTCGGTCGTCGTTTCCGCGAATTGTTCCCTTGCCGCCCGGACGACGCTATCGCGCACTTTATCCTTCGCGACGTTTCGGAGCCAAGTTTGTAGTATGGGACGGAGGAACATTGGTTGGGTCAAGCAAGGTCAGATCTACAGAGGTACGAGGGGTGGCTTTGTGTAGTCTTTTCTTGCATTTTTCTGCTCTTCGCCAGAATCTGTGGGTGAATTGAGAGCGGTTTGAGGGATTGGAGGTCAGGTTTTCTAAGGAATGGGAGGACAAAAAGAATGGATGGGAAGAAGATCCCCGCCATCGTGTGATAGCGGGGCCGGCGGATATTCTTCCCGCCCTCGCCCGGCTATCCCTTGTGGGGTTGCTCCTCAGCAGAGCCCCACTCCGTTTCACCGGGCATGGTCCAGTATAGCAGGTTGGCGTGAAAGAGAAAGAAGTGCATCCTGCGGGATTTTCGGTAAAGATGGGTTTGGAACAACTCGTCTTCCCGGAGTCATCACAGGATGCAACTAAAGACTATCTTCAATCGCGTCGAGTATTTCAAGTCGTTCGTTTACGGAAAAGCCAGATGGGTGGACGACGCCGAGAGGCCGACGATCGAAGTCGAGATCGAAGCCCGCCGCAACGGGCGTCCGCTCTGTTCGGGCTGTGGCGAGGTGCGGCCCGGCTACGACCGGTTGCCCGAGCGGCGTTTCGAGTTCGTGCCTTTGTGGGGGATCGCCGTGTACTTCGTCTATGCGATGCAACGGATCGAGTGTCCAACGCGCGGCGTGAAAGTGGAGCAAGTCCCTTGGTGCGACGGCAAGAATCAACTGACCACGACCTACCGCTGGTGTCTACTGAAACGGGAAGAGAACCTCACCGAGAAGCAAGTGGTAAAGTTGTCGGAGTTGCTTCAGTACAACTTGCGGTCGGTCCGCAGCCGTCTGATGCGGGAGGACTTCCCGCGATTTTGGGAGTACCTTTACCCGGCCTGTGCGGCGAAGTTTCTGGATGAGTGGTGTACACGAACGATGCGTTCAACGATCGAGCCGATGAAGAAAGTAGTCAAGACATTACTCCGCCACCGGGCTTTGATTCTCGACTGGTTCCGTGCGAAAGGCGTCATTTCGGCGGGAATTGTGGAAGGTTTCAACAACAAAGCAAAACTGACGATGAGAAAAGCGTATGGCTTTCGTACAGCGACAGCCATCGAAATCGCCCTATATCACCAACTTGGAGACCTTCC
>JAUWPQ010000353.1 GCA_030611515.1 Planctomycetota bacterium
CTGGTGGAACGGCAACGAGACGTGGATCGAGATCGATCAGGTCGCGGCGGCCGACGGCAACGGCAACTACAACTGGGACACGGCCGGTGTGCCGACGGGTACGTACTACGTCGGCGGCTACCTCTGGTCGGGCGGTACGGCGACCTTTTCACACCTCACCCAATCGATTGCCATTGCCGCTCCGCTTACACTGGCTGCTTCATCGGCCGAGAGAATCGAGCGGGAATTATCGGACGACGTGGTTTTGGACAACATGGACGAGTTGGCGTCGATTGTCGAAGAAGCCATTCGGCGGCTCGCCTTGGCAACCAACAGTTCGATCTTGGCGGATGTCTCGATCGAAATTGTGGATCTGCCGAACCTTTTGTTGGGCGAAACCGTGGGCAACACGATCCGAATCGACCGCGACGCGGCCGGCTACGGTTGGTTTGTCGACCCGACGCCCGCCGATGATCTGGAGTTTGCCGATGTGATAGGTCAACATGTCTTGGCCGCCGGCAACAACAGCCCTGCGGCGCACCGGGTTGATTTGCTGACTACCGTCATGCACGAGATGGGACACGTGCTTGGCTACAAACACTCCGACTCGTTTGACCTGATGTACTCAACCCTGCCGCTTGGCGCCAGACGGTCTCTCGGCGAGGAATCGGCCTTCTCGATAGGAAAACGGGACTCCGATATTGTGTGGGACAATCGGTTGGTCAACACCAGCGTCCTCGATCAGGTCTTTGCCTCGTTCGACGATCATATAGGCCGGTTTGCTTGACCCACCCTGCAAGTCTTCCTTTTCGGTAAGGTACTTCTCCAAGGCGACCTGGGGATCGGCCCACTTGCCAAAGTAGTGCATCCGGCCGCGAATCTTCTTTGCCCATACCCCAGCCGCATGTGAAAACAGGGGGAAGTTGGGGCGGGGTTTGCGGGGCTTCTTAGGGCTGGTAAAGTGAGGCAATGCCCTTCCCGCCGTCCCCTACACCTTGCTCCAGGTTGGCTCCACTGGCAAGGCGGTTACGCCTGCTCGGTCATCTTCGCCAGTTCCGTGTGGACCATGTTCAGCAGCGTCTGAAGGAAGGCCACGACCATCGGGCCGACGAGGATGCCGATCGGCCCCAACGCCTGGACCCCGCCGAGTACGCTTAGCAATGCCAACAGCGGGTGCAGGTTCGAGCCGCCGTGCAGCACCATCGGCTTGATCAGATTGTCGGCCATCGAGACGACCGTGCAGCAGTAGATGGCCAGCAGCACGGCGGGCAGAGTGCGGCCCTCCACGGCGAACAGCCACAAACAGACGGGCACCCAAACGATCGCCGCTCCCACGAACGGCACCAGCGTGAACAACATGCTCAGCGCGGTCAGCAGAAAGACCGAGCCGACGCCTGCCACGAAGAAACCCGCCCCAGCCAATAGCCCCTGCACGAACGCCGAGAGCAATGTGGCCACGATCACCGTGCGGGTGATGCCGTCGAACTGGTCGAGCAACGCGCTGGTATGATCGTCCTCCAACGGCGAGAGCCGCGAAATCGCCTGCAACATGGCCGGCCCGTCGGCGAAGAAATAATACGTGGCCAAAATCATCACCAGCAGGCCGAGAAGCGTTTGACCGAGAAACTTAGTGGTGCGGAGCGCCAGGGGCGCAAGGAAACTTTGCACGCCGTCGGCGATGTTCGTCATCAGGTCGTTTGGATCGATTCTGATGCCGACTCGACTGCCCAGTTCGACCAGTTCATCGCTGACCCATTTGGCGAAGGCGGCCACTTCTTGGGCTTCAATGTTTCCTCCGGCTTGCCCGTCCGGCGCCGACGCATCGGCCGCGACGTTGCCGCTGGCGGCAGTGTGGTAAAGCGCATGGGCTTCGTAGCCGGCCTCGGCCAGCAGCAGCAACAACGGGACGAGCACTATCAGCAGAATCGATCCGGTGGCCAGCAGGGCGGCGATCCGCTCGTGCTTGCCGCATCGGCCGCGGAACCAACGGTGCAGCGGCCCGAACATGACCGCCAGCACCAGGGCCATAAACAGCGGCAGCAGGAACCCGGACATCACTTCCAGGAACAGGCCGCCGATCACCAGCAGAATTACGACCAGCACGACGAACGAGACGATTTTTGCCACGGTTGGTCTCCTGTTCGCTTGGGAGGTGGTTTATTACGGCTTGAGTTTACGGTAAAACGTTTTGTGGGTAAATAGGCGGCGGCCGGGGCGTATTTCAGTTTCCGTGTAGCGGGCGGGCTTGCCCGCCGGGTATTCCGCCATGAGAACTCTATTGCGAAGCCGCAAGCGGCTCGTAAAGGCAAAATGCGAGGTCGTTGCAGATGAACATTACGCTTAACGATCTGATTTCGCCGGAGGTTTCGCCCGAGGTGTTGGCCGACGGCTACGGATTCACCGAAGGCCCGGCCGCCGACGCCCGAGGAACCGTCTACTTCTCGGACGGCCGCAACGACTCGATCCACTGCTGGGAAGAGGGGCGGCCGGTCGCACTGTTCGTCGACGACAGCACCGACGCCAACGGCATGATGTTCAACGCCGACGGGGAACTTTACGTTTGCGAGGGCGCGGCCCAGCGCATAGTGGCCTTCGACGTATCAACCAAGTCCAAACGAGTGTTATGCGACGAAATCGACGGCCAACGCTTCAACGAACCGAACGATCTGGCCGTCGATCGC
>JAUWPQ010000147.1 GCA_030611515.1 Planctomycetota bacterium
TCGATCCGTCGCGGTTCTGCGAGGTCCGCTACGAGGACTTGGTCGCGGACCCGGTCGGCCGGATGCGGGAGGTATACGAGCGGCTGGAGCTAGGCGATTTCGAGGCCGCGCGGCCGGGCATCGAGGGCTACGTCGAGCGGACGAAGGGCTACAAAGTCAACCGTCACGAGATGGTCCCCGAGGTATGCGACCAGGTGACGAAGCGTTGGGGGGCATACATCGACCGTTACGGCTACGCCCCGCCCGGTTGAACGAATGACAAACCAAACGGGTGAACGGGCCACCCGCGAAAAACCTCAATGGTTTCTGACACTTTGTCCGCCTCAGGTTGGTTGGTTTACTTCCATTTGAACTTCCCCGCTCTCACATTCTCGTCATGTATTCCATCCATCATCAGATTCGCAATTCTGGGGCCTTGGTCCGTCATCGTGACCCACATAATATGGTCGAATGCGCCGGCCGCAATGCCGCTCAATTCACTAGCGCCCCCCGTTGTTGCCAGAATAATGTAGCTCCGACCGTGCTTCTCGCGTTTTAAGTATTTGTGCGCATGTCCCGCGAAGACGGTGTGAGGACGGTCCTTCAGCATGTCCTCGATCTTTGCCCAGCCTTCGTGGGTTTTACCCCCCGGCTTTTCAAACACGGGCCGGTGCATGAAAACAAGCGTCCACCGCGCGCTCTTGTTGTCCTGAAGGGCCCTTTTCATGTAGCTTATCTGAGTGTCGCCGATACCCGCTCCCGCGTCGCCAAGCCTCCCTCTGGGAGGATCCTCGGTACAGACTATGAGAAACAGCACGTTCTTGTAGACAAAGTGGTAATATGGCGAGCCGTAGCGCTTGCGATACTCTTTCAGCATCACGTCGTCGGTAATATCGTGATTACCCGGCACTCGAAAGAACCGCATTTCCAGACTATCCAGGATCGCGTCCATTTCATCGTATTGCTTTTTCAATGTATCGGTATCGTGATTGTCTATGTAGCCTTCAACCAGATCGCCAACGCACATTACGAATTCGGGCTGCAAGAGATTGACCTGCAGTATGGCCTTCTTGAAAACGCCGGGGCGACAGCCTCCCGTCCGGTCGGTGACGATGGCGAACTGGAAGTCCAGGGGATTGTTTTTGAATGGACGGTCGGTCCAGGGGGTGGCCTCGCTGGTTGTCTGCGACTGGAAGACGGCGGCGTCTTGAGGGCCGGTGAAACCTGCAAGGAAAACCAATACAACGGCCGCGACCAGAATCGAATACTGCTTAGTGCTTTTCACAGCGTCTCCTTTTCTTCTTGGATACGAGCATCACGGAACATTTTAGATCGCCTAACATGTTTCTGTTGCGGAAAGCAGGATCCTCTACGGAATCTACCTTGCGAGGAGTAGCTATCGGCTGCCCGCCTGCCAAGCAGCATCATCCATGTGGACGGTTCTCGGAAACAAAGTCTACCTGGACCTTCGCAAAATAGATCTTCGTACGGCCTGCGTTGCCCGAATAGTAGCTGACCCACAAATGACCGTCGTGCCAGACGATTCCCGGATAGCCCGTGCCGCCTTCACCGGGTCGCCCACCGGGAAGCGTGAGCAGTTGGACCATCTCGCAAGCGTCGGGATCAATCCAGCAAAGGCGCGTCCTGGAGCGGCGCGGAAGGTGTCCGCTCTTGGTATTGATGACCCGCGTGGCGGCAACGATAGTGCCGTTGGGCAACTCGATCAACGAAGGCCCGCCGAGCAGCGCGTCGGTTCGCTTCTGGAAGGTCCAATCGGTGTAGTCTCCCTTGGCCACGCCGATCAGATAATTGTATTCGTCGTCACTTGATTTTGAACTTTTGTTGTTCCGCACAAGTGACACGGCCAGGCCGTCCCGGCGGCGAAACAAAAGCGCGGCCTCCGTCGAATTGGATGCGAGCTTCTTGACGTGGACCTTGAAGTCCAACCCGCTTTTGGTCTTGGCGGGAAACGGGCTGCGGTACAATCGCGTGGTCGAAAGAGCGGGTGCGGCCGTGGCATCACTGCCGTAGGCGATCCCGTAAAGGCTACCGTCCGGATGCCACGCCACCTGCCACATCCACCAGTCGTACTCGCCGATTTTGTGCGGGCCGTCCGACCAGTCGATACCGTCCTTGGAAAACCACACGAAAGACTGCCGCTCTTTGGGGGCATCCAACGGCGCGGCGGCGCCGTTGAGCATCAAACGGCCGTCGGGCGTGACCGTCAATTGCGGGTCGCGGACGTCCCAGTTGTCGTGGCCGGGCGCCTCGTAGTCCAGGTAGGCCACCGACTTCCATTCCCAGTCGTTGATGCTCGCACCCACGCCATCGGAGCGGATCACCCGGGCTTTTCCATCACCCTTAACCCCGTGGCTCGTGGCCTCGCGCAGGCAGATGTACCACTTGTCCTTAAACCGAATCATGCCGGTAAACGAGTTGTCGTGGGCTCCGTCCCAGATCATTTTGTTTTCGACCAATTCCAGTTTGATCGGTGAATCCGCCGCCATGGCCGAAAAGGAACACGCAATAATCATAAGCACGAAAGCAGCAATCAGTTTCCGTTTCACGGCAAAACCTCGTGGAAAAAAGGTGAAATGAGCGGGGAAATAGGTCCACAAAATAGGGAAAGGAAAGTAGGGTGGGTCGTGGCCCGGCGGATTGAATCATGATCGTTGAATCACAGCCGGGTCACAACCCGGCCTACGAAACTAACGTGGGGATTCACTCGGTCAGGTCGAAGTCCCTGACGACCTTGCCGCTGCCGGGCGGGATCGTGATTTCCAACTCCGTCTTGGTGTTGTATTTCTCGGGCAGGTATTGCTGCCCCATGGGCGCTCCCCCCAGGGACAGGTCCGACCGAGGCGTATTGGCCGTCTCGACGACATCGGACTTGGTACGCCACGCCACGATCTCCACCTTGTGTGTGCCCACCGGTACGCCTCCTTTTCCACTGGCCTTGTATCCGCCGTCGCGGATGAATGCACCCCACATCGGCGTCTGGGTGCCCTTGATGGGAATGAAGCGAATCTTGCCTTTGGCAACCGGTTGGCCTTGGTAGGTCACCTTGCCCGAGACAACCGCGCGCTCCAACTTACCGCGGCCACAGCCGCCGCCGATCGCCACGGCCACGGCCACGGCACAAACGACACAGGCCAAACCGAACTTAGAACCCATATTGGAACACCTCCTCTCCGGCGCGGGTGGTCAAGGCGGCCAGTATCGGTTGGGAGATGTCTTCGGAGATGAACTGCACGCTCCCGTCGGCCATGGTAAAGTGGCACCCGCCCGGGTGAAAGCTGGAAGTCCCCATTGGGCGTGAGTAGCCGTAGAAATCCTCTACAGTCGCGCCGCCGGGGACGGTAAATGGTCCGTTGATGCCGTCGTACGTATCCGTTAGGGCAAGCAGCACCCAGATGTGGCCCAAGTGCGATCCTGGTCCCCCCCCGGTCACCTCGCCGATCGCCAGGGTGTGGCTGGTACCGTCCTGGATGTCGGCCATCCGGCAGCCTAGCTGTCTCGCCATCACGCCGTCGGCCTTGCTGAAGTGCTTCGCATATAGCCCGTCACACGTCCAATCGAGGCTGTCGGAAATGCCTACCATATTCGTCTGGCGGCAGTCTTCCATTGTATCGAAGCCGTTGTAGCTAGTGGCTTTTACCAACTCGCCTCCCTGGGGATCGCTCGGGCAGAGATAGGCCTCAATGCGATACTTGGTAATCGGGAAATTCACCGGGTGCCAAATGGAATCGCCCACGCCAAAACTGCCATTGCTGATGAAATCAATCTGGTCATATATGTTTTGCTGCTCGATGTATGGCAGAAGGAACGTGCCCCAGCCCCAGCCGCAGTAGGTGGGGTGGGCGGGCTGCGGTGGTGGTGGGCCACAGACCGGATTATTCCACATTGGACTGTTCCAGTAGATCGTGCCGGGCGGAAAGCACTCGTGCGTTGTGTGGTAGTTATGCATCGCCACGCCGACTTGTTTGAAATTGTTGGCGCATTGGATCCGCCGGGCCGCCTCGCGGGCCGCCTGCACCGCCGGCAACAACAGCGCGATCAAGATGCCGATGATCGTGATCACCACCAAAAGCTCCACGAGGGTAAAAGCGGTGGATTTCTGATTTCTGATTTCTGATTTATGATTGATTCGGCACATCGTTCACCTCACGATTGAATGGAAAAGTCGCTGAAATAGATTTTGAGAACCTCGCGCCAAAGTACAAAAACAACGAGAAATCCGCCTCTTTGCGCCTTGACTCCTTTGTGCGACGCTCATCCAGTATCCTTCCTCGGGTAACGGGAACGCCGACGCCAAACAAACAACAACAAAACCAACCCGCTGAGCAACATGATCGCGCAGCCGGGTTCCGGTATCGGCTCGCCTTCGATGTAAAATGAATGGCGGAGATCGTCATCACTATCGATGCCGTAGACTTTAACATCAAGTCCATAGATCGAGGCGTCGATCATGCAAAAATGCCAGTCTTTAAAATAACTGCCGCTACCTCCGCCAGGCGCGTTCCTGTCCAATTCGGCTCCACCGCCGCCTGTTATCACGTAATTGACCCCGTTCCGAACGTAGTGTTGAAAGAGGTGCGTATGGCCCTGGAATACAATGTCGACGCCGTATTGCTCGAACAGGCTTTTCCAGGCGGCACTGACACAGCTAAAAGTTGTCGGGCGATGAAAAAAGACCGCCTTCCAGGGCTTGTCGGTCGCGGCGAGGTCGGCCTCCAGCCACTCTTTCATATCCGCGGCACGCGCCGCGTCTATGTGACCCGCGGTGCCGCATGAAAGCATCTCGGAGTCCAACGCCGTGAAGTGGACGCAGCCGTAGTCGAACGAATAATAGTCCTCGGTCCCGTCGGCGCTGTTGGTGGGTAGACCGTACATGTCCCGATAGTTCCGCGCGTGCGGGTCCGAGTAGAGTTCGTGATTGCCGATGGCGGTATAGAACGGCGTGTTTTTCACCAGCGGGGCAGCCGGCGCAAAGTAGTAATCATTGTATTCCCATACATTGCCGAGGTCCACCATATCGCCTACGTGCAACACAAGTCGAGGATTGCGTCCAGCCATCCTGTTGACCACGTCGGCGTGGCACCAGACGTCATAATCGGGGACATAAACACCGTTTACTAATTTCTTCGCTATCCGCGAGTCGCCGTAGGCGGCGAACCGGAACGCCGCGTTGCCGGACGGAGCGGCGGTCGCATGGTACGAGGCGTCGTTCCGGCCGATCACCTCGCTGCCGGAGTCCACGTAATAGTACACGGTTTGGCTGGGGGCGAGGCCGTCGATTCGGGCAGTGTGGACGTAGTCGCCGGCCGTATCGGCAAAGCTGGTGCTGGCAACAGTGTTGGTGTAGCTTCCAGGCGAAGTGCCCCAATACAGTATACCCGCGGCGCTGGAGTTGCCCCACATAACATCAACGCTGCCGGGCGTGGCATCCTGAACATAGGGATTGCGCACGTTGATTGCGTTCGCACCGGCCGTTAGCCAGAGATCGAAGACCAAGGCAAGCATGACAGGAATGGCCCAGCGAATATATTTTCTCATTTCACGCATCACTTTTCGGGACTGAAGTTTGTCCATATCCATATCCGACTCTTTTCTCTTCTTAGGGGTAAAGGGGCACAAGGTGTCAGAACCGTGCATTATCGCGCATTCGGCTTTATGTTAGGCGGTTTTAAAACTTCTTGCCGTCAATCACCACTCCGTCGTTGCGGTGGACGGTTCTCGGGTTTTCGGAAACAAAGTCTACCCGGACCTTCGCAAAATAGATCTTCGTGCGACCTGCGTTGCCCGAATAGTAAACGACCCATAAGTGGCCATCGTGCCAGACGACTCCCGGATAGCCCGTGCCGCCCTCGCCGGGTTGCCCGCCGGGAAGCGTGAGCAGTTGGACCATCTTGCAAGCGTCGGGATCAATCCAGCAAAGGCGCGTCCTGGAGCGGCCTGGAAGAGGGCCGCTCTTGTTGATGACCCGCGTGGCGGCAACGATAGTGCCGTCGGGCAACTCGATCAGCGAGGGTCCGCCGACTATCGCGTCGGTTCGCTTATGGAAGGTCCAATCGGTGTAGTCTCCCTTGGCCACGCCGATCAGATAATTGTATTCGTCGTCACTTGATCTCGAACTTTTGTCGTTCCGTATAAGCGACACGGCCAAGCCGTCCCGACGAAACAAAAGCGCGGCCTCCGTCGAATTGGATGCGAGCTTCTTGACGTGGACCTTGAAATCCAGGCCGCTTTTGGTCTTGGCGGGAAACGGGCTGCGATACAATCGCGTGGTCAAAAGAGCGGGTGCGGCCGTGGCATCACTGCCGTAGGCGATCCCGTAAAGGCTGCCGTCCGGATGCCAGGCCACCTGCCACATCCACCAGTTGTACTCGCCGGTATCATGCGGGCCGTCCGACCAGTCGGTACCGTCCTTGGAAAACCACACGAAAGACTGTCGCTCTTTGGGGGCATCCAACGGCGCGGCGGCGCCGTTGAGCATCAAACGGCCGTCGGGCGTGACCGTCAATTGCGGGTCGCGGACGTCCCAGTTGTCGTGGCCTGGCGCCTCGTAGTCCAGGTAGGCCACCGACTTCCATTCCCAATCGTTGATGCTCGTACCCACGCCGTCGGAGCGGATCACCCGAGCTTTCCCATCACCGATAACACTGTGGCTCGTGGCTTCACGGAAGCAGATGTACCACTTGTCCTTGAACCGAACCATGCCGGTAAACGAGTTATCGTGGGCTCCGTCCCAAATCTCCGCGTTCTCGACCAATTCAAGTTTGATCGGCGGATCCGCCGCCATAGCCAAAAAGGAATATGCAAGACTCACCATTACAAAAGCAGCAATCAGTTTCCGTTTCATAGCGCAACCTCGTGAAAAAAGTAAAGCAACGTGGGGAAAAACGTGATGGATTATACAGGTAGGAGTCTCGTAGGCCGGGTTGCAACCCGGCGATCATTCATGCCGGTCGCGCCGGGTCACGACCCGGCCTACTACTCAAAAACTATTTCCGCCAATTGGTATTCCGTCCATGCGGTTGCCCAGACAACGGTAGACCTCAGGATCAATCGTGTAGTTTATGAGTTGTACCGAGCCATCGCACATTGACATGTGCATGCCGTTGGAATGCGCGCTTCCAAAGTAACGGTGGCACGTCAAACCAGGAGTATCTTGCAATGGCAGGTAGTAGCCGTAGCCGCCGCTATACGGGTAGGCCACGATTCGCGAAATATCGTCTTGTTGTCCGGTGCACCAACTCCAGTCGTCCCCGGCGTCATTCCCGTTAAAATAGTAATCTGGATTTACATACTTTTCGCCTAGCAAGAATGTGAAGGAGCACCCGTCGGTTATCTCGGCCATTTTCACGCTACTGTGCTGGAAACAAACGCCGGTAAAACCGGTGTCCCAGGAAAAATTCGGTCTGTGGCCTTGCTCAATACTCCTAGGCTCACGGGTGACCATTGGAGTGACTCGCGAATCTCCCATGTTCGCTGCGTAATCGCTTCTGCCTTCCACTGAGGGCAGTCTGGCATTCAATGGTGTATGGTATCCAGAACCGAGAGGATACGCCAGTGGGGAACGACGCGTCGGGCAGTACAGCGTGGAGACCGGGGTGGACATCCGTTGCGGGAAAAAGGTTGCCTTTTTCGCAGCGTCGCTCTCTCCACTTCCCATGTCGAACAGTGCTTGCTGTTCGATGTACGGCATAATGCAAAACACCCAGCCGCCGGGCTGCTTTCCCCCAAAGCCGCAGTCTGGATCGCCGACCCAGAGGCGTCCCCAACCGTTCGTGGGCAGGAAGCCTTGGAACTCTTCGTGATGGAGGCATCCTAGTGTAAGCTGCTTGAGATTATTCTTGCACTGCATCTGCCGGGCCGCCTCGCGGGCCGCCTGCACCGCCGGAAGCAATAGCGCGATCAGGATGCCGATGATCGTAATCACCACCAAAAGCTCCACTAACGTGAATCCCTTCCCCCTCCGGGAGGGGATTAGAGTGAGGGCCGTGGATTTCTGATTTCTGATTTCTGATTGCTGATTGCTTCGGCACATCGTTCACCTCATGGCTGAATGGAAAAACGCTCAAACATACCCCAAAAATCTCACGCCAAGGCGCAAAGACAACAAAGAATCCGTTCCCTTTGCGCCTCGGCGCCTTTGCGCGGGTTTTCGCGGTTCCGAAAATGACCGGCGCTCCAAGCGTCGTCACGAAAACCATTCGTGACGACGCCGGAAAAGCGCCAGTCAAATCAGAAATCATACATCCACTTGTTGGGGTGGCAGTTCAACTGCCACCCCAACGGTTGACCACTGGCCACTGACCACCGGCCACTAAACTCTACTTCCGCTTACGCCATGCGTAGCAGAGCAGACCGATCAGGCCCGTGGCCAGCAACGCCATCGTCCCCGGCTCGGGAACCGCATCGAAGTAGGTGGTTACCGCATCGACCGACCGTCTAATTACGATCTGGTTCCATGCGCCGGTGGAGCCGGCCGCGGCCGAAACGTTGACTGGCGTCCCACCATTGAGCGAGATCGCCCATGCGGTTGTCCCGTTTTCGTGGGTGACTTGTAGCGTATTCCACGTGTTCTGGGCGTACGTTAAGTCCGTACCGTTCCATGATCCATCGTGATAGATAACTTCCGTGGTCCAGTTCTTGTGACTCCCCGCAAGACCTAGGAGAAGAAGACTGTCGCCGCTGTTATCATACAAATAAACACCCACCATGCCGCCCGAAGTCTGGTTGAAGGCGATTTGCATCTCGATGGTATCAGTCGCGCCAGTAGCTGCGCCTACTCCTTCGAGAACAAAATCCGAATTCGAGTCACCTCCGTATGTATACAGGAACTGGTTGCCTTCATGGGGCAAAATACCTGAGGTGGCAAAATCGGTAACTTCTGCCTTGGCGACGGTCTCCAGCGTGGTGACGGTCCAGGTGCCGGTAACAGCAACCGGGGCCGCTCCAACGGCGACTCCCTCGAAGTCGTCGAGGAGAACCGCGTTGCCCGTGGACAGATTTTTGAGTAGCGGTATCACCTCAGCCTGGGCGACCACCGGCGTCAGCAACAGAGTGCCAACCAACGTTAGTAAAGAAATGCGAGACATGAGAATTCACCTTTCGTAACACTTGTCAAACAACCGCCGTCGGGCCGCCGGCGACATGCCGGCGAAACAAAATCCCGCTGCGACGATCCTCACTCTTCTTGCCGCATCTTCCCGGAGGCCCTTGCGGCGCCGGCCAACCGGACGATGCGAAACCACGTGCAAAACAACGCTACTCGTCGAACGTACTACCTCCTTTCTGAAACATTATTGCGGCCGCAAGTTCCCTTGAACGGACCATTCATCTCTGTTCTCGAGTGTGTTCGGGTTGTTGAAGCTCGAAGAGCCGGCGGATGTCCGCGGGCGAGAGCGCCGCGCGAAAAACCATCAATTCCTCCATCCGGCCGCGCAACTGCTGCCGCCCGTCGGGCGACATGCTCGGATCGTCCCAATCGCCGATCGTGGCCCCGCCTAGCTTGATCGCCGCCGAATCCGGAACGGCGTACACTTGTTCGCCGACCAAAGCGCCGTCGAGATAGATGCTCGTCTTCCCCGCCGCCAAGTCGCAGGTCGCGGCCGCGAAGTGCCATTGGTCCCGTCGCAAGCCCCCGCTAAATTCGGGAGGAGGAGGGCCGATGGCATGGACGCTGCCGTGGACGACGAACATCATCGCTCCCTCTTGAATGATTCGCCAGTGCATCTGGCCCGGCCGGCTCCCCCAGAAACCGTCCGACATCAGCATGCTGCTATGGCATTGCCCTGCCCTGGCTGACGGCAGGTAATCAAGCTTCACCCAGGCGGCCAGGGTCAACTGCCGGCACTCGACGGGTATGTTCACGTGGACGCCGCTGCCGCGCCAGCCGAACCGTAGGGCGTACTTGCCCGGAAAACGGCCCGACACCCAAGGCGCATCGCCGATGCGGCCGTCGAAGGCTGTGCCCGTCGCGGCTCGGTTTCGCAGCACCGAGCGATCGCTCTCGTCTGGCTGAAAATCGTAGTAGGCCAGCAGGTCGTCGCGATTGCGCAGTTCCTCGCTAAAGGCCTGCCAGCGGCGGAAGGGTTTTAGTCGCCGCTCCTCGGCCACCTGGGCCAGTTGTCCGGGACGAACGGAAGAAAAAGCGGTTGGATCGGCCTCGCCGCGAAGCAGCGTCGGCCCTCGACCGTCCGCACCGTGCTCCACTTGCCCCGACTCGCCCACGCCCAATTGGATCGTAAGCGGCTCTCCCTGCCCGCCGTCGGCCAACCGCATCTCGACCCTACCCTGGAACACATGTGTCTTGCTAGCGCCCGCCTTGTCCACTTCCACGCCGAACTCGGTGCCCAGGTCGGTGATGACGGCGGTGGGAGTGCGGACGGAGAAGAGGGGAGAGGGGAGAGGGGAGAGGGGAGAGTGACCTGACCTCTGACTTCTGACCTCTGACCTCTTCTTCTCCACCCTCGCCGTCAGTTTGCCCAGCGCGAGATAGCCGCCGGCGGTGGATTCGACTTCGTAAGTGCAAGGGCCTTCGAGAATGACCTTCGCCCCGGAGTCGTAGGTGATTTCCAACAGCCCGGAAGAGAGGATGTATTTTCTGTCTAAAGGAACGTGGGCGAAGTCCGGCGGCGGCAGATAGCGGGGATCGTCGGACCATTTCACATCGACCATGCCGGTGATCCGGCCGAC
>JAUWPQ010000374.1 GCA_030611515.1 Planctomycetota bacterium
CGTCGCGTGGCCAAGGGGCGGGCCGACGGCATGACGCTCGACTCGCCGATCGTCGAGACCGGCATGGATTCGCTCGAAAGGATGGAGATTCTGGCCTCGCTGGAGGATAAGTTCGGCGGCCGGTTCCCCGAGGAAGTGCTTCCCGAGATGGAGACCGCCCGGCAACTCGTCACGGCGGTCGAAAAGTATTTGGGTATCGAGCCGCGTCCGAAGAGCGTCCGTCCGGCCGACGCCGAGATTCCGACGGCCGCCTATTGCTTCGACCTGTTCCCGGAATACCTTTCGTTGCGAGAGAGCATCGACACGCTCGAAGCCGCCGGCCTCAGCAACCCGTTCTTCATGATACACGACGGACCGGCCAGGGACACGACGATCATCGGCGGCAAGCAGTACATCCATTTTTCGAGCTACAACTACCTTGGAATGTCGGGCGATCCGGCGCTCAACGCTGCCGCCAAGGCCGCGATCGACCGCTACGGCACCAGCACGTCGGCCAGCCGGGTGGTGTCGGGCCAAAAAGAGATTCACATCGCGTTGGAGCGGGAAATTACCCGCTTCCTGGGAACGGAGGACACCGTTGTCTTCGTCGGCGGACACTCGACGAACGAGTCGGTCATCGGCCACTTGCTAGGCCCCGGCGACCTGATCCTTCACGACGCCTTGGCCCACAACAGCATCGTGCAGGGCAGCATTCTTTCGGGGGCGCGGCGGAGGCCGTTTCCTCACAACGACTGGCAGGCGGCCGACAAGATGCTCGAACAGTACCGGCACGAGTATCGCCGCGTGCTGCTGGCGATCGAAGGCGTTTACAGCATGGACGGCGATATTCCCGACCTGCCCAAGTTCATCGAGGTTAAGAAGCGGCACAAGGCGCTGCTGATGATCGACGAGGCCCATTCGATTGGGATATTGGGCGCCACGGGCCGAGGCGTCGGCGAACACTTCGGCGTCGCCGCGGACGACGTCGATATTTGGATGGGGACGTTGAGCAAGGGCTTGGGTAGTGGCGGCGGCTACATTTCCGGGTGCAAGGCGCTGGCGGATTATCTACGTTACACGGCGCCGGGCTTTGTGTTTGCGTCGCCCCTTTCCCCGGCCGCCGCCGCCGCGGCGCTGGCCGCGCTGCGGCTGCTCCAGGCCGAACCCCAGCGGGTGACGCGGCTGCGGAAAAACGCCCGCCTGTTTCTCGACTTGGCCAAAGAGCACGGGCTGAACACCGGCGCCAGCAAGGATTCGCCGGTTGTGCCGATAATCTTGGGCAGTTCGGTCCGTTGCCTGCAATTGTCCAAGGCGATGCTCGGCCGAGGAGTAAACGTTCAACCGATCGTCCACCCTGCCGTCGAGGAGAACGCGGCCCGGCTGCGCTACTTTATTTCCGCCACGCACACCGAGGAGCAGATTCGTTACACCGTCCAAGCGATGGTGGAGGAGTTGGAGCGGATCGGCGCCGATCGCCCGGTCCCCGTCGCAGCCGCCGACGGCTAATCGTAGGCCGGGTCCGCGACCCGGCGGGAAAAGGGAACAGCAATTATCCCGAAGGGATTGTGTATGACAGCCCGGGGTTGCCGCCCGAGCGGCTACCCTGGGTTTGATGGGCCGGAGAACGAGGAAAACCCCCACGGGGTTTCGGAACTGCGTCGCGGCATTATGCAACCCTTTCAGGGTTGACGTGGTGATTGCGGCCGTCGTCTTGACCAGCAATTCGCGTAGTCGGGCGGTGGCCCATTGGCGGAAGAGCGTTCCACGCAGGGAGCGGACGCGATAGCCCACGGCCAGTATTATGTCGAGGTTGTAGTGCAGCGTTTGGTATCGCTTGCCGTCGGCGGCAGTTGTCAAGTATTCCTTGACAACTGCCTCGGGCGGTAACTCCTTTTCCTCTAAGATGTTCTGTATGTGCAGGCTGATATTCTGCTTTGTGGTTTGGTACAGTTCCGCCATCGCGGCCTGGGGGAGCCAGACGGTTCGGCCGTCCAAGCGGACCTGGAGGCTGGCGACCCCATCGCGGTAAATAAGGAGTTGTCCGCCGGGAGGGGACGAGGCGGGTAGTCGTTCTTCATCCATGACGATTTTCTTGGAGGAATGCCGCACGGTCTTCCGATGTGCCATGCCCTTCTTCTACACGCAACAAGATGGTGCTGATAGCTTTATTGATAATCATCTGTATCATCTTGGCATCGGCTTTTTCCGGAACATCCAAAATGGTTATTTTTCCGACTCTAATCGTTTCCGGTGGTGTAAAGTTTTTAAGAATGGTGCTTTGTGAAAAG
>JAUWPQ010000255.1 GCA_030611515.1 Planctomycetota bacterium
TGTTTTCACGGCACGACAAGCCCCCGTCAACACCCCGACCGCGCTGACCGGGTCGTGGAAGCATCGAAAACCCGCCACGCGTCCGAGGCGTGGCACGTATATCCAAGATCCTTCAGTACAAATTGCTTCACGGCCTCTGAGTTTTGGATCAGAAAATAGCCGGGGGCTAACAGCCCCCGGAGGTGACGCCCGCGGTCGGGCTCTCGCTTGAGCGTTGGTCCACCGGAATCCGCTTTGGCGGCCGCGACACAACCTTTCGTCCGCATTTCGCCGTTCGTTCGTGAAGGTCCTTGCAGATTGCCGTCAAGTCATAGCTGAACTTAGCAGCGTATTGTTCGCGGTGCTTTCGGATTTCTTCGACAATGGGATCATTCATTTGTCGGATACCTCAATCAGTTCCGGCGGTGTGCATATCACCGGCGGGACGTAACCGGCTGCGCGGCACAACATATCAATTGTACCACGTAGCGCGGTCAGTTTCAGTAACATGTTAGGCCACATGTTCCTGTTACTGTGATTCTACGATACGACTTGAAAGGATTTTCCAACCGGCTGAAGCTCATTTGTCTGCTGGTGTTCAAGTTGGGTTACAATGTCTTCAAATCGCCTGATCGTCTCGGGTGTATACAATCTCTCTCCACAATGGGAGCACACACCAGCCTTGACAGTGAGAAATGCGGTGTTGATTCCTCCAGAGAGAACCTCTTTTACTTCCTTTTCAATAACTTGGCCGCCGCAGTGGGGACATTTTTCTACGTACTTCATCCCTTTCTCCTTTCTTTCCAATTGATCCACCGACTTGGATCGGGACGATACACCGTAATCAAAACAGCTATTTTGCTTCCGGAATCGTAAGCCCACACGCTGTGAACTGGATCACCCAGAGACATTGTACCATATACCAAGCAGCTTGGGTAAGGTGTATCGTCCGGATACTCTTCAATAATTTCACCTGTCTGGGTGGAATGGAAAATGTCGTCCAAAACCAACGAATCATTCTCGGCTTCCTTTCTAGCGTGAAGCGTAATGTTGACTCGGGTTGCGTGAATCGCTTCGATAATCTTGTCGAGCTTCATTTATTGATCCAAATAGCCTAACAACCGAGCTAACCCGCCGGGAACAGGCCGGGGACGCGGACTCCAGCCGGGAGCAGATGGGCGCGAGGAGAGGTAACCGATGACCGACGTTTCTATGTAGACAGATGGACGCATACCGCTTTGATATCCATTTCAATGTAGGACGCCTAGCAACCACGATCACCGGGCGTTCCGGCCTCGACGACATCGTCATCCGTCTTGCGGCGAATCTTGAAGCCGACCGGCTGCCGGGTGTTCACCAAGTGGTCAACAACGGAAATCAGCCGCCGCCTTTGGCGGTCGGCTGGATTGACTTGTTGGATACTTCTTTCTTTTTCCACATGTGATAATTATACAGGGCTTAAAGTCCATCCAAAGCAAACATACAAACAATGAATAGATTTCTTTCTAATCCCAAGAATGTCATATCTGCAGGGAAGAAAAAGAATAGGAAGATAAATGGAGACAGCCACAGGGTTCTTAACAGTTTTCTGCGATAAGAAAGACGCCAATAGTTTAAACAAAAGCCTTTATCTATTTTGGTCATATTTATTACCTAACATCGTGGATCACCTCTGGCATAGGAGCCGAAAAGGATTATCGTCTCCACGTCAACGCGCGGGGACCAGCAATCCTTCATTCCTCCCCGGGCTTCGTCTTTCCCCCAAGTGTCTTGGTGACGCTCAGCGTCAGCGCCGAGGCGAGAAAAAACACACCTATCGTCAACCAAGACTTCCAGACAAACTCGTTGTCTTTGATCTCTGTCCAGATCATGGCTAGGGCCAAGACCGTTCCCAGCACGATGCAGACGATGCAAATCGTGAAGCATATCTTGTTGAGTTTCTGAAGATCCATTATAAATTGCCTCCTCGATTGCCTCACGGTCCATCGATCGGCTCGTGCATGCTGGAGTGGCGATACCCCACCACTACGGGAGCCACGCCGCTCCTTGTAGCAGGGCTGAAATCGGTTGTCAAGGACCGCCGCGGCCGTACGCTCAGCTACGACGCCCCGACCCACTATCAAAAAGTCGTCCTGGCCCTGAAACAAACCATTCGCCTGCTGAACGAGATCGACCAAACCATCGACAAACACGGCGGCCGGCCAATAACGTGACCAATCTCCTTCCGCAACAGATACTAATGACGCTCGACAGGCCGACGTATCTTTGGTAGAACGCTCTTTAGGAGGTTTCTTCGTGGGACTGGTCGAACTGTGCGCGATGGCGATAATGGTGGTTTTCAACGGCGTTTTCGCCGGTTATGAAATCGCCTTGGCGGCCGTGACTGCTGCCCGCCTCCACGTCCTGGTCGGCGAGAACCGCACCGGGGCCAAGGCCGCCTTGTACATGAAGCAGAACATGGAGGCCAGCCTGGCCACCGTGCAGGTGGCGATCACCCTGATCGGCGCCACCGCCGCGGCGATCGGCGGGGCGGGCGCGGCGGAGGGTATCAAACCGTTCCTGCAAGAGCGGATCGGCTTCTCGCCCGCCACGGCCGCCGTTCTGGCCATCGCCATGATCGTCGTCCCGTTGACTTTTATGATGATTATGTTCGGCGAATTGGTGCCGAAGGTTTTCTCGTTGCGCAACAAGGAATGGGTCTGCTTGCGGCTCTCGCCGGTGATGCGTTGGTTCTGTTTCAGCGTTTGGCCGGCGGTCTGGCTGTTCGAGACCTGCGTGACAACGATGGTGGCCTGGAGCGAGCGGCGCTGGCGCCCGCAGCTCAATCCGATGGGCAAATCGGAGGCCGTGGAGTTGCTCGAGCTTCGCGCGCACGCCGCCTCGGCCCGGGCGTCGCGCCTGATCGGCGAGCGCGAAGAGGGCATCATCCTCGGCGCGGCGCGTCTCTCCAGCCAGACGGTCCGCGAGATCATGCTCCCCGCCGAATTCATCTCCATGCTGAGCGTCGACAACTCGCTGGAGGAGTGCCTGATCGTGGCCCATCTGGAAATGCACACCCGCTTTCCCGTGGCCGAGCGGAGCGGCGATCCGCAATCGATAATCGGCTACGTAAACTTCAAGGACCTGGTGGCCTTGATGCGCTTGAGCCGGCCGCGCGATGCCTCGCTACGGGCGATACTGCGCCCCTTATCCAACCTCGACGCCGATCTGTTGTTGACCACCTGCCTGGAACGCCTGATCCGCGAGCACACCCACATCGTCTTGATCCGCGACGCCGGTGAAAAAGTCGTGGGCTTGATTACCCTCGAAGACATCCTCGAGGAGTTGGTCGGCGACATTCAGGACGAGTACGACCGGCTGCCGGTACATGTCGTTAAGTCGGGCTGGGCGTGGGTCGTCGGCGGCGGACTCGGTTTGGAGCGGATGAAGGAACTCACCGAAATCGACCTTGCCGCCGATCAGCCCCCGATTCCGCCCGAAGAGGATCTGCGAAACGTCAGCGACTGGATCGTCGGCCATTTGCAAAAGCGGCTCCGTAGCGGCGACGTGATCGAGCGTCCCAGGCTGCGCGTGGTGGTCCGCAAGGTCCGTCGGCAAAAGGTTCTCGAAGCCCAGGTGGGACGGATCGACGTGGAGGAGGCGGAAAACTAGAGCGCCGCAATCCCGACTCATTGTTCAAGGTGCCGGTTGTGCAATGCCAACAACGGGCTGAAATCTCCCTGGTCGGCGAATTTGAGAGCTTTGATGTACTCGCTGCGAATAATGCTCTCTTGGCCGATGCTTTCATCGGGCCAAAAGACAATCGGAGAGTCGTGAAGTCGGAGCCAGATATTCGCCAACAGACGCGCCCAGCGGCCGTTTCCGTTCATGAACGGATGGATCCAGACCGCACGGTAATGAAGCCTCGCGGCCTGCTCCAACAGCGACATGCCGAATTGGCCCCAGGACGGAAGATCGAGAGTCAAGGAAAGTATCTGCTCGGGAACCAGCGGCCAGTCGACGCCCATGTTCAGATTTACCTGCCGCGGCTTGCCCGCCCATGTCCATACGTCACAAAACATTTCCTTGTGGATGCGAAGCAGCCAGGAATAGTCAAACGGGGTGAGCCTCTTCGCAGGCACGGCAGACAAATACTTGACGAAAGCCTTTGCGATATTCAATGCCTCCGCCCGGCACAACTCGCGCCGCGTAGTGATGCTGCGGTCCTTCAGATGCGATCTGTCTATCGGCGTTTCGCCCGCAACGACGCGCCAAGCATCTATCTCGGGTTCCATAATCTGCGCCTTGGGCCTGCCATCAGTTCATGCACGCTTTGCTTGACGATTTGTTTGTAGGTCTCGGCATCCACGGCCTGCGACTCGAGCGCGGATGTGCCTTGCACCATCCGCGCAATGGCTTCGGCCTTGGTTCTCGCTTGTTGCTCGGCAAAGTCGTGCTCGTCGACGGTGGTTTTCAGTTCCAAGTCCATTCCCAGCGCGTCGGCGATTGCCTTGAGACTCGCATACGAAGCGCGCTGCCAATCTCTGCCGCCGCCGAGGATTCTATTGATCGTGGGCAACGAAACGCCGCTCCGCCGCGCCAGTATCGGCCGGCTGATCCCCAGGGCCTTGCGCCGGCGTTCCATTTGCGTGGCAAAACCCGATCGAGTTTGTTTTTTTGCAGCCATGATTGCCCTAAAAAGCAATTGCACGAATGGACTACCCAATCCATTCTGTGGTATTTCAGTAAACACCAATATCTTATCGCCTACGATAGTCTCTGCTCTGTAAATTATATCATATATTATCGCCAAGAAGCGATATACGCAAAAATTATGCTCCAAGCAGTAAGATGGAGGAATTCGTCAATTGACCAGATGATGGCAGTAAACTATGGTTTTTCAGCTACCGCAATTGTTTGATGATAGTCAGAATGGTCCATTACCACCCCTTCCGGAGGGATTGTTGCCGTGAAGAACCTTGTGATCTGTGTGATTGGACTTGGCTTGACTCTGTTTGTCGGATCAGCAAACGCACAAACCGGTCGGGGATGCAGATGTGGTCCAACGGTTTGCCGCTCGTACAACTACGCTCCTTGGCAACAACCCCCGATGCCGTGCCGGACCAACAGGGTCTACTACAATCCCTGTCGTCCCCGTGTTTATGAACAGTGCGTCCCTGATTATCGTTGTTACACTCAGACGAGGGCCGTTGAGACGATGGCAAAAGGCTATGGCGAATTGGAAGCCAAAGTGATTTGGCTCGAAGAACGAGTAAATTCTCTTGAAAAGAGAGTCAACAAACTCGATAACAAGCCAAAAAATACCCCTTGAGATTTTCGTTCAGGCCCATAATTAAGGATATTGGGGCTGTTCTGGATCCAACGCAAAGCGGCATCCATATAAGATAATGCCATTTCCATTAGTAGCGGTCGAAAAAATTCCTTCGATCGTTTTTTTTGCGCCCTCCTCGACATGATCATCGAAGTCCTCTGGGGAAAACCGGGCAAACGCCTGATCTTTGGAGTCTGCTTTGTCGCTCACGCCGATCATGTACCAATACTGTTGCCGATTCTTTTTCAAAATGACGCAATTCCACTTGATTCTAGGCTTTGTTTTAAAACCATCTCAACTGGTATTCATCAGGATTCGCAGGTATCGGTGTATGAAGGCCATTTTTAGCATTCCGGCGAAATTCTTGGCGGTCTTTTCAAACCGCGTGAAGATGCGTCGGCTTTCTTTCAGC
>JAUWPQ010000408.1 GCA_030611515.1 Planctomycetota bacterium
CCCGGCCATGCCGTTCTGTAGCGAACGATGCCGGATGATCGACCTCGGCCGCTGGCTGGACGAGAAAATCAGCCTCCCGGTCGTGCCGGAAGAGGGGGAAGTCCGGGAACCCCAACCGGACGCCGACAGGCGCGGATAGCCGCTTGCGGTTTTGCAAAGCCCACGGACAATCGCCAAACCGGCTTGCGTCTTTGCCCGACGGTCGTATAATGCCGGAAAACGGGTAATTTCCATACACCTTCTCTCGGGGGAATCTTGCCATGATGGAACAAGACGGCGATACGATTCGAGCGGTAGCGTGGTCGGAGGTCTTTCCCTGGCTGAGGATCATTAGGGCATTTCGATTGGCCATTGCCCTTCGGGCATTGGTGTTCGGCGCGATGGCAATCTTACTTACGGTAACGGGGTGGGGGCTGCTGGGAACAGTTTTCTCCACGGACTGCCACGCCACAAAGTGGCTTGAATCGTACAGCGGACGTCCCTGGCAAGCCGTTACTGGAGCCGTGCCCGATCGGCCGTTGCTAATCGGCAGTGGGATGAAAATGCCGGCCTCGAGTTGGCAGCGGGATAATCCGATGTTCTTCTCCTGGGCAACGCTGACGCAGCCAGCCATCGAGGGCCTATCGCAAACCGGACTGGCGGCAACGCCTCCACGAGCTATCGCGTCGATAATCCTCTTCGGATTGTGGGCCGCGGCAGTTTGGGCGTTTTTCGGGGCCGCCATCTGCCGCACCGCCGCCGTCCAATTGGCGGGCGAAGAACAGGTCGGCTGGGGCGAGGCCATGCACTTCGCCGGGCGAAAATGGCCCGCCTATTTCGCCGCCCCGCTGTTGCCCGTCGGAGGCGTGCTGCTGATGGCCATACCCGTCATCATCCTTGGGCTGATCATGCGCGCCGGTGGCTTCGGGATTCTATTGGGAGGCATCGTGTGGCCGTTGGCGTTGCTGGCCGGTTTCATAATGGTTCTGCTGCTGCTGGGCGTATTCTTCGGCTGGCCGCTGATGTGGGGCGCCATCAGCGCCGAGGGGTCCGACAGCTTCGACGCTCTGAGCCGCGCTTACGCATACATTTTCCAAAAGCCGCTCCACTACCTGTTCTACGCGGTGGTGGCCGCTTTCGTCGGCTGGCTCGGCTGGCTGCTGGTCCGTGAGTTAGCCGCCGGTGTGGTTTGGATGAGCTATTGGGCCGCCGGATGGGGATGCGGCGAGGCCCGGATCCTCTCAATTATGGGCACTAG
>JAUWPQ010000108.1 GCA_030611515.1 Planctomycetota bacterium
TGAAATGTTGTTTTGGCGACCATCTGAAAAACCGTGAAATTCCAAACCAACAAACTGAAACGCGGCTACGAAGTAAAATCCTCAACAAGTTCACTCGCCTTGGACTCCCCGAGTTCGAGTGGAATTAGTCAACAAGGCCGAATACGACTATGAATATTGTTGAACGGGTAAAGGACATCGCGGACCTCGTCAAAAAGTACAACGATCAGGATTTATACGAACGCATCGTTGCTCTGCGGGAACAAATACTCGAACTCCGCGAGGAGAATATGAGCCTTCGCGAAAATAACGAGGCTCTCTCAAATGCGGCCGCTATTCAGAAAAAACTTGTTCATTATGAGAATAATTATTTTCTCAAAGATGACACTGAAAGAAAACATCCCTATTGTACGTTCTGTTGGGACTATGAACATAAACTCATTAGTTTACAAATAACATCCAGAGAAAATGACGGAGAGATATTTACCTTCTGCAATATTTGTCACTCGCGAGCAGTAAAGGGGACGTAACATAAATCAACCATGAAAAACACCCTATCCACCCAACTGTTATTCGAGCTATCGAAACCCGGCTGTCGGGCGGTGCAACTGCCCGAGTGCGACGTGCCGACAAAACCGCTCGATGAACTGCTGCCGAAACAGAGTATTAGCGAAACAACGCCGCCGCTGCCGGAACTCTCCGAGCCGGAGGTGGTAAGACACTTCACGAACCTCTCGACCCGGAACTTCTCGGTCGATACCCATTTCTATCCGCTCGGCTCCTGTACGATGAAGTACAACCCTAAGCGGAACGAACGGCTGGCCTCCCTGCCGGGCATGGCCGACCTGCACCCCTACCAGCCGGAATCAACCTTGCAGGGGATGTTGGCCCTGTTGCATCAGTGCCAACATAATCTGGCCGAGATCGCCGGACTGCCGGCCGTCTCGCTCCAGCCGGCGGCCGGGGCGCACGGCGAGATGGCCGCGCTGCTGGTCGCCGCGGCGTATTTCCGCGATCGAGACGAGCGGCGCACAAATGTGCTGATCCCAGATGCCGCACACGGCACCAACCCGGCCAGCGCCGCGATGGCCGGCTTCAAGACCGTAGCGGTCAAAAGCACGCCGGAAGGTTTCGTCGACGTCGATGACTTGGCCGCGAAGCTCGACGACCGGACGGCCGTGTTCATGATTACCAACCCGAACACACTGGGTTTGTTCGAGCCGCAAATCGAGCGGATCGCCAAAATGGTCCACGACGCCGGCGGACTGGTCTATCTCGACGGGGCCAACATGAACGCCATTCTGGGCGTTGCCCGACCAGGCGATTTCGGCGCCGACCTGATGCACTTCAATCCGCACAAAACATTCAGCAGCCCACACGGCGGCGGCGGACCCGGCGCGGGCCCGATCGCCGTGGCCGAACACCTTGGCCCATACCTGCCCACGCCGGTGGTGGTCAAGGACGGCGAAGGCTACCGGCTGGACTACGACCGGCCTAAGTCGATCGGTCGGGTGCGGAGCTTTTTCGGCAACGTCGGCGTGCTGGTCCGCATGTACTGCTACCTCCGTTCGCACGGACCGGAGGGGCTGCGGCGGATCGCCGAGGACGCCGTTCTGAACGCGAACTATCTGCTCCATCGGGTGAAGGACATCCTGCCGGTGCCGCACGGCGAGCGTTGCATGCACGAGTTCGTCGCGTCCAGCTCGGCGCTAAAGTCCGAGCGCGGCGTCACGACGATGGACATTGCCAAGCGGTTGCTCGACTACGGTTTCCACGCCCCGACGGTATATTTCCCGCTGGTGGTCCGCGAGGCGATGATGATCGAGCCGACGGAGACTGAAAGCCGTGCGGCGTTGGACGCATTTGCCGACGCGCTTGGCCGGATCGTCGAGGAGTCGCCCGAGTTGCTCCACGAGGCCCCGCACGAGACGCCGATCTCGCGTCCCGACGAAGTGCAAGCGGCGCGGAAGCCGGTCTTGCGGTGGAGGAAAGAAGAGGGATGAAGGATGAGGGATGAAGGATGAGGGATAAAGACATAAGAACGATGGCCGATCATTCCGCCTTTCGTCTTCTGATCGATCCTCCCGCCGCCGGGGCGTGGAACATGGCGGTCGACGAAGCGTTGCTGGAGACGGTCGCGAGGGAAGGCCGGCCGACGCTACGGTTCTATCAATGGCAGGAGCCGACCCTGTCGCTGGGCTATTTCCAGGAGTATGAAGATCGGTTCCGTCATGAAGCCAGCGCCGGCTGCCCGACGATCCGACGCACGAGCGGCGGCGGGGCAATCCTGCACGATCGAGAACTGACCTACAGCCTTGCCGTGCCCGAGGGGCATCCGTTGGTCGCCGACCGGTTGCGGACGTATCGGGTAATCCACGAGAGCCTGATCGAGGCGTTGTCCGGTTGGGGTATCGAGGCGACGTTGTACACGTGCGGCATGGCGGCGGTGCCACAGTGTACCGAAGAAACCCAACCCCGGCGGCAGCCGTTTCTTTGTTTCCAGCGTCGGTCGTTGGGCGATGTACTTGCGGGGGGTGTTAAGATAGCTGGCAGTGCGCAGCGCCGACGTCGCGGGGCGGTCTTGCAGCACGGCAGCGTACTGTTGGCCCGTTCGGCCGCCGCCCCGGAGTTGGACGGCCTGAAAGATCGTACCGGCAAGTCAATTGCTGCCGATAAACTAATAGAGGCGTGGTTGGAAAGGCTGGCGGAGGTTTTGGCCGTCGAGTGGCGTGTTTCGGTCCTTTCGGGGGGCGACAGCCGTCGGGTGGCCGCGTTGGACTCGGAAAAGTACTCTACAGCCGCGTGGACGAAAAACCGAGGTCGAAGGTAGGGAATCCTTTGACTAACGGTTCCAGACTTGATAGTATCCAGGTTGGAAGCGCGGCGACTTACATATCTCATATCTTATATTGCCGCATCAATGCTTTCCGGTGGGGTACGGGGGTATCAAAGTAGCAGGCGGAAATGTTCGTCCGTGGTGGGGACGCAATCATGGAAGTCAAGCTCGTCGTACAAAGCGGCAAACTGGCGGGAACAGAGATTCCCATTGCCGGCGATAAGTTTCTTATCGGCCGAGGCGAAAGCTGTCATCTGCGGCCGCAGAGCAGCATGGTCAGCCGGAAACACTGCCTGATCCTACTCGGAGAGGGATCGGCGACCATCGAGGATTGCGGCAGCACCAACGGCACTTTCCTGAACGATAAGCGGATCACCCAGCGGTGCGAGTTGCACAACGGCGACCGGCTCCGGGTGGGAATGTTGGGATTCGAGGTCCAGTTGATAGTGAGCGTGGGCGGAAAGAAGAAGCCCAAGGTTCTCAGCGTTCAGGAAGCGGTGGCGCGCACCGCCGGCTCCTCCCCCTCACTTACGGAAGACTTGGACATCAGCGGTTGGCTGGACGAGGACGGCGTCTCGGACTCGACCCCGACGCGTCGAGAGCCGGTTCCCTCGGACGATACCATGACGGGCAAGAGCCTGACCGATACGTCCACGTTGTCGGCGTCCCAGCCGAAACAAGAAGAAAAAGCGAAGGAAGAAAAAACACACCCGCCGAAGAAGGCCTCCGGCAAACTTAAACGCCCCACCAGACCGACGACCGAGAACAGCGGCGCCGCGGCCGCGGACGTCCTGAGGCAATTCTTCCATAGAAAGAAGCCTTGAGCTTCATCGAACGACTGCCGTGAAAGCCGCCAACGAAGCCCGCAAGTCCGCCGCCCTGCTGGGACTGGCACTGGACAACGACGATGGGCATACCCGCATCACCCGCGGCAAGAACTTCCTCTTGCTCGGCGGGAGCCAGGAAACGCACGGCTTTATGCAGGAAACCGCCGTCAAGGTGAACGAGCGGCTCGACAGACGCGGAAAACGCCTGGAAAACGTCTCCGTGGGCGAACTACGCGACATTTGCCGCAACGTGACCGAATCGATCCGCCGATCGTAGACTTTTCGTAGGCCGGGTCGAGACCCGGCTCGCTTGGACCAAAAACAATCGCCGGGTTGCAACCCGGCCTACTTCTACGGTCCCTCGTTCCGCACATTCCACACATTCCGCATGTCCGGCCGCCTCGTCGTGACTGCTACGCCGTGCGTCCTCCGATTCTTTGCGCAAACCAGCGTGTATTCCCCTGATTCTACACTTTCCCCAATCCATTTTTTGATGATTTTTGTCAACCATGATGTATCCTATCTACATTGACACCCAATAATCCTGTTGTCTTTGATAGCGGAGGCTCAATTCGTGGTTGCCAGAAAAAATTCAGCGACGAAAAAAGGTAAAAAGAGGGCAACGGCGGCGGCAAAGAAGCCAACGGCCAAATCCAAATCCAAAGCCGTCGCCAAAGCGAAAACGACGATTACGGTCGATCGCCGAGGAAAAACAGACCGTCGGCAGGACACCGACCGCCGAACGAAAAATGAGCCGGTGAGCGTCGAACGGCGGGTAGTGCAACGCCGTGTAAAGGTCAACCGACGACGACAAATTGATCCGACCACCTGCGAACGCGACTACAAATGCGAAGAAATCGAGTTCATGAGCGCGATGGACAACTATAAGCGCAACAGTGGACGCATGTTTCCTACATGCAGCGAGGTGCTCGAGGTGATCAAGTCGCTCGGCTACGAAAAATCGACGAAGCCCGGACCGGAACACCCACCGGAACCGTATGCCATGCCGAACATCGAAATGTCTAACCTGGCGCCCCACAGTCCCACGGCCGTCGGTTAAACTGGGGTGGCAGCGGAAGTGGGGGTGTGTTTCGCCTCTTTTCTTTGCTTAACGGCACCCGCGACAGGGGCCTTCGGAAAATCGCCCTTGTACCGGGCGGCGGAGATCGCTACCCTCTCGCCCCGTTATGGATACTTCGCCAAAATCCCATCGCATCCGTCTCGACCGCGGAACCTCCGGGGCCTTCGGTTTTCGGCTGGCCGGAATGTTTTTGCTTCTCGGGCTGGTCGGCTGTGGCTCCTTCGCCGCGCAAGGCCGGAACTCGGAAGGAGTCCGACTCTTTCAACAGGCCCGATACCAGGATGCACTGCGGCAGTTCCAAGAGGCGACATACGCCGACCCGAACAATCCGAACGGATACTACAACCTTGCCGCGACCTCTCATCGCCTGGGACGGCTCGAACACCGCCAGTCCGATCTGGATCAGGCCGAGACCTACTACAACCTCTGTCTGGACCGGAACGCCAACCACGTCGAATGTTACCGCGGGTTGGCCGTCTTGTTGGCCGAGCAGGGGCGGAAGGAAGAGGCCTTCCGGCTGGTCGAGGGTTGGGTGCAGCGACAACCGAGTCTGGCCGACGCCAGAGTCGAGTTGGCCCGGCTGAACGACGAGTACGGCAACCGTCAAGCGGCCAAGGATATTCTGATCGAGGCCCTGGTCGCCGATCCCAAAAACACCCGCGCGCTGACCGCGCTGGGAAAGATTCGCGAGGAAGCCGGCGACACGGCCCAAGCGCTGGCCAATTATCAGCGGTCGTTCAGCCTGGACAATCGCCAACCGCAGGTGGCCTCTCGGCTAAGCGCGCTGCGAGGCGGCGGCGGACCTTTAAGGCCGACCGTCGAGTTGGGCACGCGCATCGCCGCCGGAAACGACGCCGCGCCGCTGTAGGTTTAGCCGCCGCGTCTACGCGGCGTGAATCGCTAATTGCCCCCCACGATCTCGCCCCCGTTCCGCGTGCAGAGGGCGTGATAGGCGTTCGTCTCGATATACTCCGAGATCAACCGCACCGATCCGTCGCCCGAGAGGAAATGTGTGCCGGCAGGATGAAAGCTGCTGAAGTTGTGCGGCTCGTCGCTCACTGAGTTCGGCGGGCTGGCCGCCACGCCGACCACTCGGGCGGGAGAATGTTCCGCCGTGGGAAACACTCCGACCCAGGTGGAGTGGAACTGCTGCTCTTTTACTCCCCGTTCGCCGACGATGAACGTCTGGCTCAATCCGTCGCGGATGTCTCGGAAGCTCAAGCGTGAATTGTGGTAAAACGCGCCGTCGCCGAGACACTGCCCGCCGCCGGCGACCGCTTCGACCGCGTCGTGCAACTCGATCGACCCGAACACGCCGATGTAGTTCGACGTAGCCGTCTGGTATCCGCCGAGATCGCAGAGCGGTTCTCCGTTGTCCGAGGGACAGCGCAAAACGCTGAAACAAGATTCTCTCGCCAATTGGTTTTGGGCGTCGGTCACCGAAAGATCGAGTCGCATCAGGCCATCGTACACACCCGACTGCTCGATATAGGGGAGAATCTTCGCTGCCCATCCCCAGCCGGTCGGTCCGTTGAAAAGCGGTTCGCCGGACTGCGGATCGTAGCCGGTCCATCCGTCGGGCAGGCGGCCTTTGGCATCATGGTGCATGTGCAGCGCCAATCCGATCTGCTTGAGGTTGTTGCTGCAAGACATGCGCCGCGCCGCCTCGCGTGCCGCCTGAACCGCCGGAAGCAACAACGCGATCAGAATGCCGATGATCGTGATTACCACCAACAATTCCACGAGCGTAAAAGCGGTTCGGTAAGTGGAACGTGGTGCGAGGGCTGGTCGCTTCAGCGACCAGTGGATCGCCCTACAGTCACACCGCGGAAATCCGAATATGTAATTTCTGCTGTTCGTCTGTCGCGCAAACATGAAATATCTCCGATAGAGTGCAAGCCCGCCGACGCGGCCTCGGACTATCGCCGACTCCGCGCGCGGGGAAACAAACAAGGGGTCAAACCAAACGGGAGAGATTTAGGCGACCGACGGCGGCGCGCGACTCCGCCACGCCGTGAAAACGCCGCCCGCTACTCGAGTCGGCGCCGGCGCGACGGCCTCTTCGACCATCGACTCGATGCTCGGCGGCAGGATGTCTTCCACGGGCACCGGTTTCTGGGTCAAGAATTGGCAGACCGAGCAATCGCCGCAATCGGTGGAACCATCGGCGGGAGCGGTCGGACAGGACCGATCTTCACCGTGCGCGTCGCAATCACATGCGAGCGATTTAGCGCATGCTCCCGCATGGCAACCGAAATGCCCCACCTCGTTGCCGCCGTGATTATGAAAGAGCGCGGAAACGGTGATCGTCAGCACGTAGCCGAACGAAGTCAGGACGGAAAATGTGCGGTTTCTTACCAACATTTGCATTATGACCGGCAATCCAGAGTATCTTTAGGCTACCCATCCGGGTTGAATTTGTCAAACTAATTTTTCGTTAGAAATCCGTCAACCAATAAAGTATCTATCTCAAAATGTAGCACAGCCGCCCTCGGCTGTGTAATTCGCTTCGCACAGCCGAGGGCGGCTGTGCCACAATGAAGGGCTGCGTTGGATTCGTGCAGAGCACTTCGTGCAAGTATTTCGGCGATCGCGGCTCGCCCGGCGGGCGCTCGCGGTGCCAGTCCTGGTGCGTGGGGACCAGCGAGTCGCAATAGGGCCACGGCGTGAACGGATCGAGGCCCAACGCGGCGATCAACTTGCCGCAGTCCATCGTGACGTTGCCGGCCCGGGGCGGGATCGGCCCCGCTTCGATGCGCGGAATGCCCGTCAGATAGTCCGCCTCGTATCCGCCCACTCGGTTGATGATCTGCGCGATCTGGTAGAGGCTCAGCCGTCGGCTCCCTCCGGCGTGAAAGATGCCGCTCAGCCGGCCGGCCAGCATCCGCTCGCATAGCCGGTTCAGGCAATCGGTGTAGGTCGGCGTGCGGACTTCGTCGAAATACAACGTGGCGGGCCGCCGCTTCTTGAACCGCGAGGCGATCCAGTCGATTGCCCCGGCGTGGCCGTTGAAACTGACGCCCATCGGCAGCGAGATGCGCAAGATGCAGGCGGTCGGGTCGGCCGCGAAAATCGCTTCCTCGGCAGCCGCCATCGTGCGGCCGTAGACCGTGACCGGGTCGGGCGGGTCGGTCTCGACGTAGCCGCCGCGCCCGTCGGCCCCGGAATAGACCAGATCGCAGGAGAGATGCACCAGCCGCACGCCGCGGGGCACAGTATGGGCAAGCAGGTTTTGCACCCCCTCGACGTTTACCCGCCAGGCCAACTCCGGGTCCAGCTCGCAGGGTTTAAGCGCGCAGTTGCCGGCGCAATCCAACACGGCGGCGAACCGATGCTCGTCGAAGAGCCGGGCCAGACCTTCCCGGTCCTCGGCGTTGCAGGCGACCACGCCAGGGCCGGTCAGCCGGAAATTGTCGACCTGCCGGATGCCCACGACTTGCCCCGGATACTTCGCGCCGAAATAGGCCAGTGCGTTGTAGCCCGCCACCCCGGCCACGCCGGTAATCAGCAGCGGCAACGGCGTTTCAACGTGCAAGTCGTGGTGGTTGGTCATCGCGTCTTCGATTGCGGGGCGGAAAGGCGGACGATCAGCCGTTCGAGTACCAAACGCGGCGGCATCGTGCTTTTGCCCTTCAGGTCCAGGTCGGCCTGCAAGAGCCAGCGGTAGAGTTGAGCGCCGCGATGCCGGCCCAACAGGCGTAGTTGCCGTTCGGCTTTCTGCAAGACGAACGAGCGGACGCCGGCCTGCTCCAGTGCGCCGCGGAGGTTGATCCGGCGCCGGGCCGCCTCGGCCTGAAGCACCAGTCGCGTGGCGGCGGCGAAACGCCGCAACGAGGCGGAGATTTGCCCCAACAGTCCGATCGGCTGTTCTCCCGATGAAAGCAGCCGATCGAGTTGCAGCATGGCCTTCGCGACGTTTCCGTCCATGGCGGCGTCGAGCATTTCCCAGGTGGTTTTGGCCCGCCATCCGCCTACGTTGCGCTGGACCATCTCGGGCGTGATCTTCCGGTCGTCGCCGGCCGTCAGCGCGAGCTTGGCCAACTCCTGGTCCAACAGCCCCAACTCCGGCCCGACGATCTCGGCAAGCACGTCGGCCGCCGCCGGCTTTAATTGCACGTTGTGGCGGCGCTTGGCCCAATCGGTCAGCCACTTGGTCAACCGCGCGGGGGTGGGCGCTCGACAGTCGATCAACAACCCGTCGGCGGCGATCATTTTGTAGAGCCGCGTGTTGCCGGGCAGCGAGTGCAGATCGAGCGCCAACACGCCGCTGCGGCTGGGCTTGGCGATATAGTTTTCCAACTCCGCCCGCCAGCGGGAGACAAAATCGTCGGCACCCTCGACCACCACCAACCGCCGCCCGCCGCCGAACATCGCCACGGTCGAAAGCTCTTCAAGCACGTCGCGCAGCGGCGTACCGCGACCCTCGAAGGCGGTCAGCGAGAAGTCGCCGTCGTCGCCGCCGAGCACCGCCGAGCGAAGACAAATGATCGCCTGCCGACGCAGAAACGTCTCGTCGCCGAAGACGGCGCATACCGGCAGCGGCGGATGTTTGTCCGGCTGGGCCAGGTAGTCGAGCGCCGCGATCGGTTTGTCGGCCATGCCCTTAGTATAAAGGGGCGAGGGGCCAGCGGCGAGGGGTGAGGGACGAAGAGAGAGGAGAGAGGAGAGAGGGGAGAGGGGAGAGAAAAACGCCCCGCGACTGCGGTCGCGGGGGACGAGCAATGCAAACGTACTATTCCCCAACGTTTAGCAGCCGCCGGCACGGTTTGTTACGTTTGAGCGGCTTCCGTTTCCGTCATCCATGCCGGCTTCAATCCGTAGTAGAGAACGTCGGGATCGATGTCGGCGCCGTTATCCCAGGCAATGGTCCCGCCCGCAATTTTTATTGAACGGAACACGATCGGATTGTCGCGGATTGGATCGAATACAGGGCCGCGCAAGTAGGGATCAAGGTCGATTTCCTTATGGGCGCCGTTGTCAAAACTGACCAGAACCTTGAAGCCCTCCAGCGGCTTGACGGCGCGAACGCGAACGCGAGGGCCTAGTTTGTCCATATCCTTCACCCAACTAATCCAAAGGCTCGATTTCCAACAATGGCTTTTGTTCTCGCGCCAGACGCCAATTGGCTCTCAACTCATCACGGTGCATCAGCGCCCATTCGACAACCATGTTATGTGCCCGCCGCGGCAATCGACCACGGAGGATTTCCATGGTCTCAATGGTGTAGACGACTTCAAACTCGCCATACTCCGCGTGAAAGTGGCTTGGGTGGTGGTCATTGTGGTACAAGTATATGACCACGCCGAAAAACTGGCTGACGCGCGGCATTGAATATCCTCTTTGATGGATATTTAATTATATCACGTCCAGCGGGGGGGAACAACGGCTACGGCCGTCCACCGTTCCGCCCGACCGGCCTGACGCCGCGGATGCGGACCGTGGGACGGGAGCGGTCGATCTCGACCGGCTCGTTCATTTCGTGGACGCCCACGTTGCCCGCCGCGTCGCGGACCTCCAGCCGGAGATAGAACCGAGCGGGCGTGCGCTCGTCGATCGGCCAGGCGTGGCGGCCGGTGTTTTCCAAGCTCTCGGCGACCGGCTGCCACGGCCCGACGCGGCTCTCGCTAAAGAAAAGCGAAACCGGCCGGTCGGCCAGCATCCGATCGTCGGCCTGCCAGGAGATGATCAGATTGCCCGTTTCGTCTTCGACGCCTTGTCGGGCTGAGATGATCCGCGCGGTGGGCTTGCTCAGATCGACGCCGACGACCACGTCGGGCGGATCACCCGGGGCGGGTGGATTGCCGCCAAGCCCCACCCCGTTGGTCACCGTCACGCGGAAACCGTAAATCCCCTCTCCGGCGACGCTGACCAGCAGCGGACTGCGGTTGTCGTTGTCCAGGGCGAAGCTGCGCCAGGTCCGGCCGCCGTCGCGGGTGCCCCACAGTTCCACTCGTCCAATGCCCGAGGGACCGACCGACTCGATCTCGTACTCCAACTCGAAGAGCCGGAAGTTTACCATCCGCGGGCGTTCGCCTTTCGACGGCCCCGGCACGGCGCTGGACGACTCGACCGCCGCGTTGCGTTTGCTGCCGATCGGCGGGTTGATGGCGATGGCGACCGATCCTTTCGGAACCGGTTTTGGCGGCCGCGCGGCGTCGTACGCCGGCGTCTTGACGGCTGCCGGCCGCCGGCTATTGGTTGAAGTTCGTGTCGGGGCCGACGTATCGACCACGACCCGCAATCCCGGCGCGGAAATCGACTTCGGCCGCACCCGTCCCGAGCGATCGATCGTGCGGATGGCGAACCAATACTCACCGTCGCCGCCGGCGCGGAACATGAAGTGTTTCTGCGTCGTCGGGGCCTTGGCGTAGAATCGCCAGGTAGCGCCGCGGTCGCTCGACACGTAGAGTTGCACCTCGACCGGCTGCTCGGCCGCCTTGTCCACCTGGTTCAGACGGTAAGGAATGGCGAACGTGCGATGCTGGGTAACGGTAGTCGCTGGCGTGGCGACGGCTCCCGACTGGGACACTATCGCCGCCGCGATAAGCAAATGTGAGAGCCACATTGCAATACTCGCTTGTCTGGAACCGGATTACGTTGTTTGATGCTCGGATCGCCGATTCGCGCGCAGCGCCAACCGATAATGCCGTATAGATCGTATCGGTTGTGCCGATAACCGCACTTGAGGAAGAAACGCGGTTTGGCCCGTGTTTGCGGGCGAAAGTGCGAGTTTAGCCGCCGCGTCTACGCGGCGTCGAGCGGTTCGAGCCACGGTCCTAAAAGGTTACGCTGAAGCATAACCCACCATCTACTATTAACTACTGTCTAAGCCAATCACGAAGGAGTACTATCAAAGGCAAGATTAACGCAATCACCATTCCAATGAGAGGCATTAACCCGATAATCAGCAGCGACCAGCCGGGCGATCCGATGACTCTCTTTTTCATGATGGCCTCGCGGGCAAACTACGACTTTTTTCGTGCCAGCTTCCGCAGCGCCTCGATCCCGCGCTCGATGACCCGGTCGTCGGCGGCGTAGGAGATGCGGAAATGGGTGTCGCCGCGGCTGAAGACGTTGCCGGGGATGACCAGGAGTTGGTGCTTCTCGATCGCCTCGGTGACGAACTCCAGACCGGTGCCCCAGGGTAGTTTCGGGAAGGCGTAGAAGGCCCCTTCCGGCTTCGCCACCTCGTAATCGTCGGCCAGTCCGGCCAGGAGCATGTCGCGTTTGCGTCGGTAGTCGTCGACGTGCGGCGTCATGTCCACGTCCATTGCCGCCGCGCCGGCCCATTGGAACGGGTGCGGCGCGCAGACGAACGTGTACTGCTGCAGCTTGGTCATCTCGCGGATGATCTCCGCCGGACCGTGGGCGAAACCCAACCGCCAGCCGGTCATGCCGTAGGTCTTGCTGAAGCCGTCCACCACCAGGGTGCGAGGGTTGTACTTGGCCGGCGAGACCAGCGGCCGCTCGTAGGCAAACGTCCGATATACCTCGTCGCTGATTAGCACCACGTCCCGCTCGTTGGCCAGTTCGGCCAGCCCGCGGACCACGTCGTCCTCGGCCATCACGCCGGTGGGATTGGCGGGGCTATTGAAAAAGATCGCCTTCGTGCGCGGAGTGATCGCGTCGGCCACGCGGTTCAGGTCGATGCGGAAGTCGGGGTACGTGTCGACGTGGACCACCACCCCGCCGACCAGCCCCGGAAGCGAATCGTACATCACGAAATACGGATCGAAAACGATCACCTCGTCGCCGGGGTTGACCAGCGCCATCAGCGCCAGCAGCAGACCGCCGCTGGTGCCGGAGGTGACGAACAACTCGCGGTCGTCGTGGCCGTACTCTTGCTTGACTTGGGCCGCGAGTTTCTCCCGCAACACCGGCATGCCCTGGGTCAGGGCGTAGCCGTTCTTACGACTCTCGATGGCCTCTATCGCCGAACGGCGGGCCGGCTCGGGTACGTCGAAATCGGGTTGACCGATCGAAAGGTTGATCGGGTCTTTCAGTTTCGCTCCAAGGTCGAACACCTTGCGGATGCCAGAGGTGTCGAACAAACGGGTACGATCGGCAAGCCAATGGTTTGACATGGGAGTAGTGGATAGTGGATAGTGGATAGTGGATAGTGGGTAGTTTCTACTGTCGTCGCTCAACAAGCCGCTTGCGGTTTCGCAATGAGAACCGCATTTTACATCTCCGGAATATCGCGGTCGAGAACCCCAGAGAACGGCTCGTCGCCGCGGCTCAACAGTTTCAGCAACCGCGTAACGGTCATCAAAGCGTCGGGCAAAGGAACGCCGGCTTGCGAGTGCCAATAACGAGCGCCGGGACCGAAGCCCAGCATGGCGTCGTGTTCCTGCATGGCGGCCGAAACTTCGGCCCGACGCGGACCGCTCGTTATCGGACGCAATCCAAGCCGTTCGAGCCGCTCGGCGACTGCGTGGGACACGCCGGTTTCAAGCACCACGGAAACGGGCGAAGATTCGCGGACGTCCTCGGATAAAGCCGCCTCGTCCCGGATATGCCGGGCCAGCAGGAGCAGCAACCGCTCAGGCGGCGTCTCGCGGCCTTGCTCGTCGAAGACGCGGCAGGTCTCGCCGTCGCCGTCGATTTGCACGGCGAAGTGCGTCGCGGAGGGGGACCAGTCCCCGGCCGGTGCGGCCCGTAGCGGAATGATCTCGCAGGCCACGGCCGCGCATAGCTGTTGCAGGTAGTGGAGCAATGGTTTCGACGCCGAATCGACAACCACCCTTAGCGGTCGCAAGGCGTGGTAATGATCTGAGAGGGCGGCCAGATACGGCTCGTCGGCCTGGAAGCGTCGCATTCGGCCGCAGCGCCGCGTCGGCCGGCCCGGGTCGGTCTCGGCCAGTTGCGCGACCGATTCCAGCCCTCCGCCGGCCGAGAGGGGTCGTGGCCCGGCCGTCCAAAACTGCAAGCCGACTTCGTGCGGCGCCAAGCCCGGATTGCCGACCAAAACGCCGCCGGCCGCACGCAGATGATGCATCGTGAAGGCCATGCAAGCGGCGGTTGCCGGGCCGATGTCAACCACGTCGCGGCCGCTCCAGCGGAGACCCTCGGCGACGGCGGCCACCAGTTCGGCGGCAATCGGACGGCCATCGCCGGCAAGAACGATTTCGCGGGAAGATTGTTGCCGTTTAGCGGCCGACGGCACGTCGGTCCCGGAGCCGCCGCAAGCCGCCGTGCCGGCGGCTGCTAAACCGTCGAGCACCACGCCGAAGGCGGCGGCGATCCGGCGTGCGTCGGCCGGGGCCAGATCGTCGAGAAAAACTCCGGCGGCGCCCTCGTCGTGGAACAGCGGCCGTGGCCGACGGCGTTCGGCGGTTTCGGCCAACTGCTCGACCTGCCGCGGCGAGAGCGAG
>JAUWPQ010000398.1 GCA_030611515.1 Planctomycetota bacterium
AGCTGAAGATAACTCTCGATAAAATGAGGGAGTTGGTGGCCAAGTGGGAGAAAAAACAAACGCCGGACGCCGCGAAGAAAGACGATCCGGCGGACAAACCCTAGTGGTCCACCAAGCTGGGTTTGACAGGTTGGGTGCCACTGGCTCTGCCAGTGCTTGCTTCGATGCAACACTGGCAAAGCCAGTGGCACCCAACGAGCCAACCTATCAGTTTCCACTTGGTGGACCACTAGGCCGGCCGCTACGATTTCGGGGCGGCGCCGGAGGCATCTCGGATCGGCGGCGACGGCCCACGGATTTCCTTGGGCACCTCGGGCGCTTTGATCACGATCACCAGCGGCAGCCCGAAATCATCCGTCGTGCGAACCGACGGCGACTCTTCCACCGATTGCTTGTCCGGGTTCGACACCGGTTTCTTGACCGTGACGACGACCGGCTTTTTCTCGGCAACCGAGGGCGGGGTTGAAGTCGATTTGGCGACCGCCGGCGTACGCGGAGTGGACACGGGCGGCGTGCTCTCCGGCGCACACCCCCCAAATAGCACTGCCGCTACTGTTGCCGAGGCTAAACCACTTCTCATATCTTAAGTATCCCTTATTGGACGGGGCGAGGAAAGCACCTCCGAAAAACCATCTTGCAGTTGAAATCGTCCGATTCGCGGCCGACGGAACATTGGCCACGGGGTCGAATTCCGTTATGCCCGCACTTTACCCTTCCCACGTCCTCGACTTGACGGTATCTTCACGGCCGAGGTTCGACCTTGACCTCGGCGGCAAGCCTGCGAAAATCGGCATTTTGGGCATTTAACTCGCCCGGGAGAATATACAATGTCTACCCGCGAACGCTGGATTGTATATCCGTTGCTATTCTTGACGCTCGGCATCGCGCTGCGAGACAAGATCCTCCCCCCCACTCGTTTCGGGGGCATGGGGACAATGTTGAAAGCCGGCGAAATCGACGTCAGGCGGATTCGTTGCGGCGAAATTCAGGCCGGGCGAGCGATCTTCAACCAGTTGGAAGCCGGACGGTCGGAGTGTCGGGAATTGATTGTCGTGGGGCCGACCGGACGGCCGGTGATCGCCGGTTTTGCGGACCCCAAATCGCACAACGGCACGATCAACACGTTCTCCGCTGACGGAAGGCCCTTGGTTCAACTCCAGTCGACCGACGCCGGCGGCATCGTAGTGACGTTTGGTAAATCGGGCCGGGTCTTGATTATTGGCGACACGGGCAAGCACCCCGCCAATCGTGGGGAGACGGAGCCGCCCTCGACGGAACAACCGACGAAAAAAGAAAAAACGGAACAACCCGCCGATAATCGGAACCAATAATTGAGTACGGGGCGAACCGAGGACTTTTCCGCCCGCGTAGAATATAATACTCAGAGTACAACTGAACCGATAATCCGTTTGACTTCAATCCGTGGAGAAAGGTATCCATGTTTTTTGACCCGATGTATTTTTTGTGGATTGCACCGGCGTTTTTGCTGGGGATGTGGGCGCAGTTTCGCATCCGGACGACCTACGCTCAGGCGCAGCGGATGGCGGCCCCGCT
>JAUWPQ010000219.1 GCA_030611515.1 Planctomycetota bacterium
GGCACTCGGACCACTCGCAACGGCTGCTGAACGAATTGGCCGCCGCCAAGGTCTGTCTGCTCAACCCGGCGAAGAAGACGGAGTATGACCGGGAGTTGGGGGAGAGAGGAGAGGGGAGAGGGGAGAGAGAAGCGGAAGAAGTATCGCCCGTCGTGGTCGTCTCGACGAAGCCGTTGGACTATCTCACCCGTACCCGCCGGAAACGACAGCCGACGTGGCTCATGCCCTCGATCGTGTTCGGCGTCATGGTGTTGCTGGCCGTCGTATTAGCCCTCGCGTTCCAAGAGATCGCCGCCGACCGGCGTGGCTCGCAGCGAAGCGGGGTTGCCGAAAAAGAGCGTCCGCCTGTTCCTTTGAAAAGTCCCGCTCCGGTGGTCACGAAAAAGCCGTCCGAGCCTGTCCGTCCTCATCCGGTCCCCGAGCCGCGAGAGGAGCCGAAACCCGCGCCGCCTGAATTGCCGCCCGTCGTTAAAGAACGTCCGGAGCCGCCGGTAATCCACAAACCGGTCGAGCCGCAACGCCCGAAGCCGACACGTCCCAAACCGCCGGTCCGCAGGCCGCCGTCGGTGCGGAAGAAGCCGCCCGTTCCCGACGCCGCCTCGCAGCGGAAGGCGGAGTCCGAGATTCGCTCTTTGTTTTCCAAGGAGTTTGCCGCCGCCGACAATGCCAAGCGGAAATTGGCCCTGTCCGCCACGTTGCATAAGCAGGCCGGCGGGACGAAAAACGATCCGGCGGCGCGATTCGTCCTCTACCGACTGGCCGGCGAGTTGGCCGCCGAAGCAGGCTATTTGGCCAAGGGCTTCGCGGCTATCGACAGATTGGCCAGATCGTATGACGTGAATCCGTTGAAGATGAAGGCCGATCTGGCGGCGGCGGTAGCGCCCGGCTATCGTGCCGGAGCCAACGACGCAAATTCGATCGCGAATCTGTGGATTCAGACTAATACATTGATGGTGTTGGCCGATTTTGCGGCGAGGAAGGACGATTTCCCGACGGCGGTCCGCGTGGCGAAGTTGGCCGTTCCCATGGCCCGGGCGACGAAAAACATACAGTTTCTGCGTGAAACCGTTACCCGATCCCGCGAACTGGAGCATCAGAAATCCCGCTTCCGGGCAGTCGAGGCGGCCATTGGAGTTCTCAACGAGAACCCCGACGACGCGGAGGCGAACCTGACGGCGGGCAAGTGGCGATGTTTCACCAACGGCGACTGGCATCGCGGGCTGCCGCTTTTGGCAAAGGGCAGCGACGCGAAGTTGGCGGAGCTGGCCCGCCGCGATCTCGCCCGACCGACGGCGGTCGAGGACCGAGTGGCGTTGGCCGACGCCTGGTGCGACGCGGCGGCGAAGGAGTCCTCCCCGACGAAAACAGGGTTCCAATCTCGCGCCGTGTATTGGTACGAGCAAGTATTGCCAACGCTGTCGGGATTGGATCAAACCAGGGTCCGGAAGCGGCTCGATGAGTTGTACGCAAAGAACATTCGTAGTGACCGGATTCGCGGCTTGGTCGTGAGAGGCAACATTGCCCTGGCGCGCAGAGGGGCCACGCTGAGCGGCATCGACAATCATCCGGAGCGGCTTCTGGACGGCTACGCGAAGGACTCCGACGATGTCTCGGCGGTCGCCCGTGTGGGGCAACCGTTCACGGTAACTTTGCCGCGGGTGTATCTGCTCCGTGAGATTCGGCTTTTGCTCTGGAACAAGTCGCCCCGAGTGTACAACTACACCATATCCATTTCGCGCGACGGCAAGGAGTTCTCGCTTCTAGTGGACCGCAGCCGGGGAGAATGGACGAGTTGGCAACAAATATTCTTCTCGCCGCGTCCGGTGAAGGCCATTAGAGTTCTTCCGATCCGCAAGTATCACGCCCCGACGAAGCAGTCCATGACGGAATTCACGATCGTTGAGTTGGAAGCATACTGTGTTCCTCCGGCAAACATTCTCAAATAGACGTGGCTCAATCACGCTCGATCAAGGCCATTATCCTAGCGTCGGGCCAATCGCTCACGACGTTGGTGGGATTGGTCTCCGCCGTGGTTCTGACGCGGCTGTTCACGCAGGACGACTACGCCACCTACCGCCAAACGCTACTGGCCTACACTTTCGCCGCGCCGTTCGTCATTTTGGGGCTGGACCGCGCCCTGTTCTATTTCCTTCCCAACGAGAAGCGGCGGACGCGGGGGGTGCTGGTCGAGAACCTTCTTCTGCTGGCCGTTGGGGGTCTGGGGCTGACATTATTTTTGTTGGCCGGCGGCAATCACCTCCTTGCCGGCCGGTTCAACAATCCGGCGCTGGTGACCGCGCTGCTGTTGCTGGCTCCCTATCCATTGTTCATGGTCCCGACGACCACCCTGAGCGCGTGCCTGTTGGCCCGGGATCGGACCGCGCAAGTAGCCGCGTACAACGTTTCCAGCCGGCTGATCATGCTGCTGGCGGTGGTGCTTCCGTGCTTGTTTTTTCCGCAACCGACCGTTGCCATCGTGGGAATGGTTGCCGGCGCCGGGATCGCGGCAATGATAGCGATGACGTTGATGTTCCGCGCGTGCGACTCGGGCGACTGGCGGCCGACGTTCGGCGGGATGCGGAGCCAAATCGCCTTCAGCGTCCCCCTGGGCCTCTCCACGCTGGTCGGCACGGTCAGCCGCGGCCTCGACCAGGTGTTCGTGGCCGCGATGTGTCCGGCCGCGACGTTTGCCGTATTCGTCAACGGGGCGATGGAGATTCCGCTGGTCGGCATCATCACTGGTTCCGTGACCTCGGTGCTTATCGTCGACTACGCCAAACTATACAAGGAAGGACGGTTGGACGAGATCGTCCGTCTAATCCATCGGGCGATGGTCAAGTGCGCTCTTATCCTTATTCCGGTGATGGCTTTTCTGTTATGCATGGCACCGGAGTTGATGCGGCTGCTGTTCGGCGCCCGCTACGAGGGGAGCGCCGTGCCCTTTCGCATCTATCTGCTGCTGCTGCCGATTCGGACCTTGACCTTCGGCGCGATCTTCATGGCGACGGGGAACAGCCGATACATCTTGGGCCAGGCGATCATCCCGCTGGTCGGCAAGCTGCTGCTTACCTCGTATGCTATCAGTTATTTCGGTCCCAGCGGCGCGGCGATGACGACCGTCCTGATCGCCTATTGTGCGACCATTCCTTACTCACTCGTATACCTGTGCAGAATCTTGAATGAACGTGCCCTCCGCTTATTTCCCTGGATTAGTCTGCTAAAGATCGGCTTGGCCAGCTTCGCCCCGACGCTGGTCATACTCTTGATGAAAAACCTGCTTCCCTGGCCAGATAGCGTCTGTTTGGCAACCGCCTCCGCAGTCTATGGACTCATGATTCTTGCCATGCTAAAATGGTTGGGATTGGCGGATGTCGGCATGATGCTTGCAAACATCCGTTCGCGGCTCGCGCAACGGTTCGCATAACTTTAAAACTGCAAGCGAGGACTAGCTCATGACGAAAATTTGCATCACCAGTTTGGCGGCCACCCCCTGCGGTGGAACGTTGGAGCAAAACCGCGGCAACATGGCGATTTTCATCCCCATGTGCCAAATGCTCCGAAAGCGGATTCCCGATGCGGAACTTTTTGGACATCTGCAACTCTTGGACTCGTCCAGGCAACTCTGTCACTACCGCTCGATCCTTCATCCGGCGCTGCGGCCCATGTGGCGCGGCGTTGGTTGGCGTTGGGAGCACGCCAAGACATTGATGGATTTGACTCGGGCCCGCCTGTGGCGCTTTTTACGGGACAAACTCGGTTGGAACTCGCGCTTGCTGTTGGCGGGAAGTCGTTTGGCGCCGTTCCGAGACGCCGACGTCGTGCTCTTCTTCAACGGAGACATCTTCGGCGACAACGCAAACCCTCACCGGTTGCGTCGATTCGCCCTGGATATGTTGATCGCCACAGCCCTGGGCAAGCCGAGCGTGGAGTTCGTGGGATCGCCGGGACCGTTCCAGGCATCCCCCGAGAGCCGCGCGGCTAAATGGGTCTTGGAGCGTCTGAGCCTCATATTGACTCGGGAGGAAGTCAGCGCTGTCTTGCTCAGGGAGAGTGGTGTCACGGGCGTACCCATCGTCGCGGCTGCCTGTCCGGCCTTTCTCCTCGAACCGGCCCCACAGGAGCGAGTGTCCGCGATTCTCAAGGAAGAAGGCCTCGATTTTTCCGGCCCGCCGACCATCGGAATGAACCTTACCGCCCACAACTTTGCCACCAGCGGCGGCAACATCTCTCCGGAAACAATGGACCGCTGGCCCAAGCTGAAGAACTACGCCCTGGTGCTTCAACGGATCCTCGATCAGACCGACGCCAACGTACTCCTCGTACCACACGCGTACTACTATGACGTAAAGACGGGAAAGGACGTTCAGAAGAACGACTGCATGGTCTTGCAAAGGCTTTTTGAGCTTGCCGACGGCGACCGTTACGGAAAGCGTCTTCGGATGCTCAAGGGAATCTATTCGGTCGCGGAACTCAAGGGCATCTTGGGGAGGCTGGACATGTACGTGGGGGGACGCATGCACTCCGCCGTCGGCGCCGTTTCTCAATGTGTGCCCACCGTCTTCCTCGCCTACGGCCACAAACACCGTGGAATCGCCAGGCTACTGAACCAGGAGAAATGTGTATGCCGCAACCAGGAGGCGGACGACGTGTGGGCGGTGGTTCAGGACGCCTGGGCCAATCGGCAGCAGATCCGCAACGAGTTGAACGAAGCAATACCCGTGGTGAACCATCGCGCTTTGCGATCGTTCGACATCGTCGCGGAACTTATCGCGGAAGCGAAAGCAAACGGCGGAATGCTGGCGGCAAAACCCGATGAACGGCGTTTGCAGGCCATCGTGGAAGCAGAGTAATGAAGCAGCTCTGTTGAAAGTTGAAACCCTCATTTTGCCGGCAGGAGTAAGTCGTGAGTAAGAACGCGAAGGTGAACTTCGATTTGCTGCGTCCTGCGGGATCGTCCCCGCGTGGAATCAACGCCGGTTTCCTCTTTCGCACCAATAAGGGCCTGTTCCATGGCACCGAATATATCCAACTTTTTGCAGCGTAAGTCAAAAGAATTTAAACAAAACCCAATGAAGTTTTTCGCCTCATTCATTCCCAAACTGCAGCGATACGTCGTCTCTGAAGTTCGTCGTCACGCCCCGCTTCTCTCCCTGAAACCGATTGATGGGATCCGCATTGAACAAGTCACGACCGAGAACGTTGCCTCGATCTCGCACTTTCGCAGCCAAGAAGTGGTGGAGAGTTTCAGGAGATACCTCGCCCAAGGCGATCTCGGCATATACGCCTTTTACGGCGACCGGGCGGTGGGACACGCCTGGGCGGCGCTTCCGGACGGTACAAGGCGACTGATTTGGGGCCATATGCCCGTTACTTCCGACACCGTCTCTTTCCTGTTCTTTTCCGTTGACCCTCAGTTTCGCGGCCGCAAGATTTTCCAACTCATGCTCGTGGAGTTGGTCAAGCTTGTGTTCAGCACGACCAACGTTAGCCGCGTCTTGGCCGATGTCCCCGTTTACAATGCTCCCTCGCTCGCTGGCGTCGAACGGGCTGGATTTCGCCGTTTGTGCATCCTCCCCGTTTTGCGGTGGCGTGGGCATACCATCCGTTTGGCAAGAATTCCCAAGGCCGAACCCGACCGTCCGTAAACTCTCCGACTATGGCGGAAATACTCGATTTTGGCGGTGGCGAGAACGCTGTTTGGGATCAGTTTGTAGAACAGTCGCCCCAAGGTACCGTCTTCGCCAAGTCGTTCTGGCTGCGGGCCTTCGAGCAGTTAACGCCGGAAAACAAAGCATGCGTGATCGTTGTGCGCGACGCCAATGGCTCGATCCAAGCGGGACTGCCGCTCTTCGTATCTCGCTCGGGAAGACGACACACGTCCGCCGCAAATCCACCACTCACCGCCTACGTATCGCTGTTGCTTGCGCCAAGGGTGAGGAAGGACGAGAATCGCGAGGCGGAATGGGAAATGAGAACCATCGGCGAAATCCTCGCCAAAGTTCATGGTTCCCGCTACGACCGCGTTTCACTGGTTCATGCTCCTAGTCTTGTGGACATTCGAGAATTCACTTGGCAAGGATGGACCGTATCCCCGCGATACACTTATGTACGATCCCTGGACTGCCCCGATTTTGTCGCCGATCTCTCGAAGAATCACGCCAAGAATTTCCGCAAGGCGTCGAGGGCCGGCTACACCGTGTCCATCGCCGATGATTGTAGGCAACGACTAGATGCGTTTCTGGTGATCTTCGAGAATTCCTATAAGACAGTGCCGGCCGCGTACCTGCCGCATTGCCACTTTGTCAGAACCCTCCTTCATGCGTGCGAGAATAAAGGAACGGCTCTTCTCTATGAAGCCAAAGACGCCAGCGGAGACGTGCAAGCCGCAAGAATCGTCTGGTTGTCGTGCCGGCAACAAGTCATGGACTGGGCCGCCGCAACCACGGATACGGGACGTGCCGACGGCGTAACCGCCTTCCTGCTCGCCAAAATCTTCGAGGACCTCCGGGATCGCGGCTATCGCGAGTTTGATTTCTGCGGTGCGAATATGCGATCCATCGCACGGTACAAGGCGGGCTTCAACGCGACACTTACTCCTTATTATGCGACAAGCCTCGAACGGCCGCCGCGCTTATTGAGCGGGCTAAAAACGGCATTACGTCCATTGGTGGCACGATTGCGAAAGCAAAAATAGTGGAGACGTTGCATGATATGCAAGCGAATCCTCGCCAGATCGACGCGCGGATCGACTACGCTCTTGCCATTCTGATGAATGCCGCAGATTTGGAACAGTTTACTTGGCCATTGTGGTTGACATACGGCGATCAGCCGCCAGCCGGCGAAACGCCGCGCATTCACATTCAATCCAGCGCGTTTTTCGGCGACAATTACGGAACGCCAGCGTCGCTGCCGACACTGCCATTAACGGAACTTGAAAAAGAGCCGCTGTTGTTCGGCAAACCGCTGGTGGAACGCCGCGGCAACGCATTGATCGTGCATGCCGACATCATTGCCTCGGCCTACTTCCTGCTCACGCGCTACGAGGAATGGGTGCGTCCAGAAGTGCGAGACGAGCACGGGCGCTTTCCGGGAAGGGAATCGTTACCGTATCGAGCCGGGTTCATCGACCGGCCAATCGTAGATGAATACGCCGGGCTGTTGCGGAAGTGGGCAATAGAAGTGGGCGTTGTCCTTCCCGAACCAAAACGCCGATTCTCCGTCTTGTTGACGCACGACGTGGATTCCATCGGTCCTCGGCATGGCGCGATTGCGGCCGCGCGATGCCTCGCAAGCGGCCTGCTGAGACGGCGTTCGATGCGCAACGCGCTGCGCGACGCCGCCGCGACCGTGGGATTGAAACGACATCCGCAAGACAACCTCGACGAAGTGATTCGA
>JAUWPQ010000167.1 GCA_030611515.1 Planctomycetota bacterium
GTGCCGAGTACGCTGGTGACCGAGGCCGTTTACGCTCGGTCCCTGTCGGCGATGAAAGACGCGCGAGGCCGAGCGAGCAAGGTATTGAAGGGACCGACGGCGAAGTTCCGCGGCGACCGCGTGAAGTTCATCGAGCAGGTGCGCCAAGCGCTGTATGCCTCGAAGATTTGCAGCTACGCCCAAGGCTACGTGCAGCTTCAGGCCGCGGCAAAGGAGCACGACTGGCCGCTGAAGTTCGGCGAAATCGCCATGCTGTGGCGCGGCGGGTGCATTATCCGCGCCGTGTTCCTGGAACGGATCAAGGAGGCCTTCGACGACGTAGGACAGGTTGGCAACCTGTCCCACAAGCCGCCGGAAAACCTGCTGCTGGCCCCGTACTTCAAGAAGGCGGTCCGCAAGGCCCAGACCTCGTGGCGCAACGTGGTGACCACGGCCGTCCGGCTGGGTATACCCATCCCCGCGCTGTCGTCCGCATTGGCGTATTACGACGGCTATCGCTCCGAACGGCTGCCGGCCAACCTGTTGCAGGCCCAGCGCGACTACTTCGGCGCCCACACGTACAACCGCGTCGACCGCGAGGGCGTTTTCCACAGCGACTGGCTCCGCTTGCGGAAAGAACCGTCGGTGGAGTAACGAATAAGGACCACAACGCAATTTCCTTTGTGCGGGAAAGAATCTTGTGAACGCATTGGTTACCGGCGGCGGAGGCTTTCTTGGGCTGTACGTCGTCGAACAACTCGTCGAGCGCGGCGATCGGGTCCGGGCGATCTGCCGGAGAAATTGCCCGCGGCTGGACGAACTGGGCGTCGAAACGGTCCGCGCCGATCTGCGCGACCGGCCGACGGTGGTCGAAGCCTGCCGCGGCGTGGACGTGGTGTTTCACGTCGGCGGCGTAACCGGTTTCGGCGGCACGTGGAAACACTTCTTCGACAACAACACGCTCGCCACCCGCCACGTCGTCGAGGGCTGTCTGGCCCACGGCGTCCGGCGGCTTGTCTACACCAGCAGCCCCAGCGTCACCTTCGACGGCCGCAGCCAAGAGGGCGTGGACGAATCGGTCCCCTATCCGCGCCGCTGGCTCTGCCACTATCCCCACTCGAAGGCGTTGGCCGAGCAACACGTGCTGGCCAGCAACGGCAAGGAGGGATTGCTGACCTGCTCGCTTCGGCCGCACTTGATCTGGGGACCACGCGACAGGCACTTGATCCCACGGCTTCTGGCCGACGCCCGCACGGGTCGGCTGCGCCGAGTAGGAAACGGCAAGAACATGATCGACACGGTGTACGTCGAGAACGCCGCTTCGGCCCATCTGTTGGCGGCCGACGCACTGACGCCCGGCTCGCCGGCCGCCGGCCGGGCATACTTCATCAGCCAGGGCGAGCCGGTGAACTGCTGGCGGTGGATCGACGAGATTCTGGCCCTGGCCGGCCTGCCGCCGGTGCGGAAGTCGATCTCGGCCCGTGCGGCGTGGATTTCGGGTCTGTTTTACGAAACGTATTACCGACTCTTCCGCCGCCGCGATGAGCCGCCGATGTGTCGGTTCCTCGCCGCGCAGTTGTCCACGTCGCACTATTTCGACATCACTCGCGCCCGCGAGGATTTTGGCTATCGCCCGACAATCTCGACGGCCGAAGGGATGCGTCGTCTGGCGGCGGCCGGCTTGTCGTGAGAAAGTAGGGTGCGTCCTCGACGCACCACAAACAATAACATTGGTGCGTCGAGGACGCACCCTACGGTGCTAGATTCACCGGCGCGGCAAGGTGTCGCGGGCGACGTAGACCAACAGCGAACGCGGCTCCATCGTCACTACGTTGTTCCGCGGCGGCGGCGGACCGTCCAGCGCGGGATGGACGTCGTCGGGACTCTCAGCCGCCGTGTTCAACAACAGCCGCCAGCCGATATTCCGAACGGATTGCGGCAGGATGAAGTGCCGCGAATCGCTCCCGGCGTGGATCAGCATCAGCAGATGGTGGTTCGGCGGCGACCGCGGATCGTCCGGCGGCGCGGCCCCCAACAGACAGATCAGACTGCGCGAGTCGGCCGACCACTCGACCTCGCCGCCGCTGGGACCGAACCAGCCAACGTCGGGCAACCCGTCGGGGCGCGCCGGCCGGCCGCGGAGAAAATCCATCCGACGGACTGTCGGCTCCGACTTGCGAAAACCGATCAAGGCGGAGCAGAACCGCCGCAAGCCCTCGTGCTCTTCGACCAATCGCCAATCGAACCAGGAGATTTGGTTGTCCTGGCAGTAGGCGTTGTTGTTGCCGCGTTGGGTCCGCCGACATTCGTCGCCGGCCAGCAACATCGGCACGCCCTGGCTGAGCAGCAACGAGGCCGTCATGTTTTTGATCTGCCGCAAGCGGACGGCTTCGATCGCCGGATTTTTCGAGGGGCCTTCGGCGCCGTAGTTGTAGCTGTGGTTTTCCGTCTCGCCGTCGCGGTTCTCCTCGCCGTTGGCCTCGTTGTGCTTCTCGCTGTACGAGACGAGGTCGTTCAGGGGGAATCCGTCGTGCGAGGTGATGAAGTTTATGCTGTTGCAGGGTCTTCGCCCGCCGGCTTGGTAGAGGTCGCTGGAGCCGGCCAATCGCGTGGCCATCGATCCGATCATGTTCGGATCGCCTCGCCAGAAGCGGCGCACGTCGTCGCGGTATCGGCCGTTCCATTCGGCCCAGCGGAAGTTGCCGAACGTACCCACTTGATAGGCACCGGCGGCGTCCCAGGCCTCGGCGATGATCTTTGTGTCGGCCAGCAGCGGATCCTCGGCAATCGCCTCGATCACCGGCGGGTTGGGCAACAGTTTGCCGTTGCGGCCGCGGCTGAGGATCGACGCCAGATCGAACCGGAAACCATCGACGTGGTAGTTGTGGACCCAGTAGCGGAGGCAATGGAAAATCATCTCGCGGACGATCGGATGGTTGCCGTTGAGCGTGTTTCCGCAGCCTGAATAGTTTCGATAGTCGCGTCCCCCATTTTCGAGCATGTAATAGACGCGGTTCTCCAGCCCCTTGAAGCTCAGGGTGGGACCGTCCTGATTCCCTTCGGCGGTGTGGTTGAAGACCACGTCGAGAATGACCTCGATGCCGGCCTGGTGCATTGCGAGGACCATCTCCTTGAACTCCCGGACCTGGCAGCCCGGCTCCGTGCCCTGGGCGTAGCCTCGGTGCGGAGCGAAGAAGGCCAGCGGATCGTAGCCCCAGTAGTTCCCCGGCCGGCTGGGTTGGCCCATGCAATCGTTGATTGGGAACTCGAAGACCGGCATCAGTTCGACCGCCGTGACGCCCAGCGATTCGAGGTAGGGGATTTTTTCGATCAGCCCGCGATACGTGCCGGGATGGCTCACGCCGCTCGACTCGTCGCGGGTGAAGCCGCGGACGTGCATCTCGTAGATCACCGTCTCGTTCAGGCCGCGGCGCAGATGGCGGTCGCCCTGCCAATCGAACTCGTCGCTGACGACCACGCACTTGGGCGGCCGGACGACGTCGCCTTCGGCCGGGAGGAAATCGCCCGCCAGGGCCTTGGCGTAAGGATCGATCAACCGTGCGCGGCCGTCGAACCGCAGCCCTCTGTCGGGCTCGAAAGGTCCATCGGCCTGGAAGTGGTAGAGTTGGCCCGGTTCCGCGCCGGAAACGAAGACGCTCCAAATGTCTCCCCAGCGGTTCAACTCGGGATCGAAGCGGATGATTTCGGCCGGTTCCGCGTCGGCGACGCCGTCGTAGAGCAAGACCCTCATCGCGGTGGCGCGGCGGCTAAAGACGACGAACTGCACACCGCCGTCATGGATGATGGACCCATACGGCAGGGGGTGGGCAAACCTCAATACGGTCGGTCGGTCGGACATCGATAATTCACTCCACGGCCAGACAGCCTTACTCGGCAAGCATACCATTGAATGAGGGCGTCCGGGAATTGGCCCGAAAAAACAGCTTAAACGTGGCACGGCCGCCCTCGGCTGTGTACTCCACTCTTCACAGCCGAGGGCGGCCGTGCCACATTTCCAGATCCTTGGTTTCGCGTAACCGTCTGGTCCACGAGTTTGGGGGGGCGGAAGAGCGATGTCGTAACCTATTGGCGGAGAACAACTTGCGGCTCCGAGGTCGCCACCTGTGTTTGGAAACGCACTTCTAGTGTACAATAAGGGGCAAAGCCAAACTGAGCCACGGTATACTTCTCATTTGTTATATCGTAGGGTTTACTGGTGACGACATCGCGTTGACTGCCGCAACGGGAGTGTTCCGATGTCGTTCCATGTTTCGGCGGCCGATCCCTTTTGGGGTCTTTGGGGCGAGCGCTTCGCCCGATGTGGCGTCGTGGCTGCCGCTGCCATGACGGAGCGGGCGTGCGGCGATAGTCCGCCGGACGCATGCGTTTGGCAACACGATTCGTAGGGTACAATTGGGTGGCATGTCCCTGAGCGTAGCGAAGGGCGTGTTTCCTCGGGACCACGCCCGTCACTTTGTTCTGGGCGTGCCACCCAATCGTACCATCCACAGCGCGCAATGGTGCGTTTTACGCGCCCTACGAACGACCATTAACATCGTTATCGACGGAGAGTCAGAGCCGGGTTGGAGGTGTGCCATGAACGCCGAAGACAATCGGAAAGAGCCGACGGAACCTATCACCGTCACCAGCTTTACCGTGTTGGGATCGCATTTGTTTTGGGTGGTCCTTGGCCCGTTGGTTCTGCTGCTGTTGTTGTGGGGGACTACGGCGTCGGAGAGCGGTTGGGTGGCCGCGTTGGACATTGCGTTCTTCGTGGTCGTGGCGTCGATGATTTTCGGCCGCTGGCTGGACCAACGGTCGGGCCAGGGGACCAACAGCGCCGGTGAGCAGTCCACGTGGAGAGATTTTCGGCGATACGCGTGGTCGTTGCCGATAGTGGCTGCCTCGGCGTGGATCGTGGCCAACCTGCTGGGCAATCACGTTTTGGACGGAGGCTGAGAATAGAAAATGGCCGTTGAACCATTTGTACTGGTGGATTGCAGTCTTGCACGCCGCGCCATCGGCCGGAATTGCTCGAATCTGCGCGAGTTGCTCGACGCCGTGCGCACGGTGCCCGACGCCGTGTTGGAACACCACATGCTCCGCTGTCCGCTGGAGGACCACTTCGAGATGTACGAGTTTCCCAACGACCTGGCCCGCTGGTGCTGGGAGGCGTTGGGAGACCCGGTGTTGGCCGAAGAGCTTGGGTTGGTGGACCCTTACAAGGAAACGTCGATCGCCGGTCTCCGATCCACGCTGATCGACACGATCGAGGACCGGCTGTGGGGACAGGATCGCATTCCCTGGTGCCGTCCCGGTTTCGAGTTGCACCTGGTGGCCTCGCGGTTAGTGGCCTACGACACCGGCGAGCGGATACCCACGCCGGCGGCGCTGGTCGAAACGGTCGAGCGCATGTCCTTGCGGTCCTTGTTTTTTCACGTTCACGAAGCCCGGCGGCGGACCGGGGGGCAAACCGACGATTTTTCGCTCTGGCTGGAACAGTTTGACACCTGTAAGGAACTGGTGACCGGTTTGCGGGAGATCGACTTTTACTTTCTGAACCTGAGTCAGTTGCATCAAGAAATACTCGATTTGTTTCAACAACACTCGTTTGTTCCTACAGTAGCATAGGGGCACATCAACCGTAGGGTGCGTCCGCAACGCACCGCTGACAATATATTTGGTGCGTCGGGGACGCACCCTACTTGAAGGCGTTCGCATGAAGTTGCTCGATCGTTACGAAGAGGTGGTGGGCCACCATGAGATCCAACGGTTGTACCGCTTGGCCGAACGGCTGGCGGGCAAACGGGTGGTCCACGTCAACTCCACCCGCAACGGCGGCGGAGTGGCGGAAATCCTCCGTTGGATGATCCCCTTGATGCAGGAGCTGGGCATCGACGCCAGTTGGGAGGTACTCGAGGGTACGCCCGATTTCTACCGCGTCACCAAGTCTTTCCACAACGGCCTGCAAGGGCTGCCGGTTTCGCTGAAAAAACGCGATTACGACCTGCATTACGAAATAAACCGCGAAAACGCCGAACGCTTGAACCTCCATGCGGACGTGGTGTTCGTGCATGATCCGCAACCGATCTACTTGCCGCAGTTCACGCCCAAGGACCAGGTTGGCCGATGGATATGGCGGTGTCACATCGACGCCTCGCGGCCCGATCGAGGAGTCTGGAAATATTTGGAGGCGGCCCTGCCGCAGTACGAAGCGACAATTTTTTCGATGGCCGCGTTCACCCGGCCGGTGGCCTGCCCGATGTTTCTGATCCCGCCGTCGATCGACCCGTTGTCGGACAAGAACTGCCCGATCTCCGAGGCGGAACGCTTGGAGACGCTGACCCGCCTGGACATCGACCCGGACCGGCCGATGCTGCTGCAAGTGTCGCGGTTCGACCGGTTCAAGGATCCGCTGGGAGTGATCGAGGCCTACCGGCTGTTGAAGCCGTATCACGCGAGTTTGCAACTGGTGTTGGCCGGCGGTCCCGCCGAGGATGATCCCGAGGGGGCCGAAGTGCTCCGCGAGGTGCTCGACTGGGCCGGCGAGGACAAAGACTTGAAGGTGTTGCTGCTGCCCTCCGACGCCCACCGCGACATCAACGCCTTGCAGCGTTCGGCGATCGTGGTGCTGCAGAAGTCGATCCGCGAGGGGTTTGGCCTGACCGTGACCGAGGCCCTGTGGAAAGGCAAGCCGGTGATCGGCGGCGCCTGTGGCGGAATCACCCTGCAAGTCCACGATTACCACACGGGTTTTCTCGTCCATTCACCGGCCGGCGCCGCCTACCGCATCCGTTACTTAATGCGGTACAACGACAAACGGCTGCGGATGGGCCAGAACGGATACGATTTCGTGCGCGAGCATTTTCTTCTCACGAGACATCTACGCGACTATTTTACGATGGTGCTGAGTTTGGATCGTCCCGAACCCGACAGTCTTATCGTGTAACGTGGTGCGGATGATCGGCGCCGCCTTGGCGAAACACTGGTCGGAACAGTGGAAGGAGGCGCAGAAAGGAAAGGAGTACGACATGGCTTGGACCAAACAACGGTTGGAGGATGTGGTGCGGGAGCGGTTGGGTGAGGCCAAATTGGTGGTCGTCGCCAACCGCGAACCATACATCCATACCTACGAAGAGGATGATATCCGTTGCATTCGGCCGGCCAGCGGACTGACCACCGCGCTGGACCCGGTGATGCGGGCATGCGGCGGCGTGTGGGTGGCCCACGGCGGCGGAACGGCGGACCGCGCGACGGTCGATCCGTTCGACCGCGTGGCCGTCCCGCCGGAAGACCCCGCCTATACACTGCGCCGTGTCTGGCTTTCAAAGGCGGAGGAGAAGGGGTACTACTACGGTTTTTCCAACGAGGCCCTCTGGCCGCTCTGTCACGTGGCCTACACGCGACCCCGGTTCGATTCCCGGCATTGGCGCCAATACCGGCGGGTGAACCGTAAGTTCGCCGACGCCGTTTTGGAAGAAGTGGGCGACGGACCGGCGGTGGTATTCATTCAGGACTACCACTTCGCACTGCTGCCGCGGATGCTCAAAAACGCACGCGACGATCTGGTCGTCGTCCAATTCTGGCACATCCCCTGGCCAAACCGGGAGGTGTTCCGCGTCTGCCCGTGGCGGGAAGAGATACTCGACGGGTTGCTGGGCAACGATCTGCTCTCGTTCCACATCCAGCACCACTGCAACAATTTCCTCGACACCGTCGATAGGGCGATCGAGGCCAAGGTGGACATGGAGCAGTTCTCCGTCACCCGCGGCGGCAGAACGACTATCGTCCGCCCGCAGCCGATCAGCATCGACCCCGATTCGGTGCAGTCCTGGCTGCCGCCGGCCATCGAGGGGATGGAGTACAGCTTGCGAAAACAGTTCGGTCTGCGCGACCGGAAGTTGCTGATCGCGGTCGACCGGGTCGATTACACGAAGGGTATCCCCGAACGCTTCGCCGCGGTGAACCGCCTGCTGGAGCGCCACCCGGAGTTGAAGGGCAAGTTCGTGCTGCTTCAGATCGGCGCGCCGAGCCGGGTCCACATCGCGGCCTATCGGCGGCTGAACGAGCGGCTCGACACGTTGGTCGAGGAGATCAATTGGCGCCACGGCCAAGGTTCGTGGCGACCGATCATCTTCGTCAACGAGCATTATGGCCCCGACCGCATTTTCCCGCTCTACCGGATCGCGGCCGGGTGCGTGGTCTCCTCGCTCCACGACGGCATGAACCTGGTGGCGAAGGAGTTCGTCGCGGCCCGGGACGACGACCAGGGGGTGCTCATCCTTTCGCGGTTCACCGGCGCGGCCCGCGAGTTGACCGACGCCATCATGATCAATCCCTACGCGACGGACGAGTTTGCCGAAGCGTTGTACGCGGCCCTGACGATGTCGCCCGAGGAGCAGCAGCAGCGGATGCGCCGCATGCGGCAGCAAATCGAGGAAAACAACGTCTATCGTTGGGCCGGCGAACTGCTCTCCGAGGCCGGCAAGCTTGTCGAGGCGCAGCAAACCATCGTTGAACTGGAGGCCCGGCAAACCGTGGAGGCGTTGGTATGAGTCCCTCGATCGAGGACGCGCTCGAGGCGCTGCGAGTGCTCTATCTCGACGGGGGCGCTTTGGTGCTGCTGCTGGACTACGACGGCACGCTGACGCCGATCGTCGCGCGGCCGGAGTTGGCGCTGCTCGCCCCCGATACCCGCCGGCTGCTGGCCCAACTGGCGGCGCTGCCGCGCGTACACGTGGGAGTGGTCAGCGGGCGAAAGCTGGAGGAGGTCCGAGCACTGGTCGATCTGCCCGGCATCTACTACGCCGGCGCCGCCGGGATGGAGTTGGACCTGAAGGGGAAGCGAGTCGTCCATCCCCACGCCGAGGAAGCCGAAGCAACGACGGTCGAGTTGATCTCCCGGCTCACCGAAGCCGTCTCCGGCTACTCCGGGGCATGGGTCGAAGACAAACGATTTGTATGTACGGTTCACTATCGCGACGTGGCGGCGGAGCAGATCGACCAATTGCGCGGCCGCGTGGAGGAGGTTGCCCGGCGGGAGGGAGACGGCATGCGGATCGTCGAAGGCCCGATGGCCTTGGAGATCTCGCCCGATATGGGCTGGAACAAGGGGACCGCCGTGCGGATGATCCTCGACCATATCGACGCGCCGCAGGCGATGGTGGTTTATGCCGGCGACGGAGGGAACGACGCGGACGCCTTCGACGCGGTCGCCGCCGTGGCGGGCATCACGCTCGGCGTCGGCCCCGACGCCCCGTCGATCGCTCGGTTCCGCCTCCCCGATCCCGCCGCGCTGTACGAGTTCCTTTCCCGCCTGGCGGCGGCGTTGATCTAGCTGCCCGTTGAAAAAGTCGGATTTCGGGAGTTTGGGTGCCACTGCTGGCTTGTCCAGCAGTGTTTTTCCGGGTGTTATACCAATCCCAGTCAAGAATAGCGCGCATCCTATTGCGCTTTTCTAGCTTGCTTATTACATTACGGCAATCTCGACACTTCAGGAGGTTGCCATGTTGGTTAAGGACCATCTCTTGTTGAAGCAACTGAAGCAGCTCCAA
>JAUWPQ010000053.1 GCA_030611515.1 Planctomycetota bacterium
GTCAAGCGAAGCGCAGCCCCACCATGATTTTTCCGCTGTTGGTGGGGCTGCGCTTCGCTTGACCCACCCTACGCAGGCTTTTCAGCAACAGAAGCTATAATAGATATAGCGCCAGGAGCCATGCCAGTGCCGGAATTTCCCCCAAAGCCGCCCCCATTACCCCAGTGTTCGAGTGTCGCGGATGCGATGCCCGACGCCGCGCGGCGTTGGTGGGCGGACCAGAGCCACGTCGATTCGTCGGCGTGGCTGATTAGTTTCCTGGTCCACGGCACGGCCCTGTTCATCATGGGGCTGATCACTTTCAGCGTCGAATCCGGCGTCGCTCCGATAAGCCTATTGGCCCAAATGGGCAAAGAAGAGCCGACGCCGGACGCCGTCCACAGCCAGCCGCTGGTCGTCGAGCCGGACATCGAGGAAGGCGTTCGGTCCAAGGAACTCCGTTTGGACGCGCCGCCGCTGGACGTGCCGATCGAGGCGCCGCAAGTTGTCTTGCCAAGCGAATCTCCCTCGGAAAAGAAAGAAACTCCGCCCGTGGCGTCCGGACCCCGGACGAAGCCGAGCAAAAAGCCGACCGACAAGCCGCGGGTAGTCGCCACGCCGACCGGCGGAGGATGGGAGGGGCGCGATCCAAACGCCCGAGCGGTACTGGCCGGCAGGCACGGCGGCAACAAGCAGAGCGAACTGGCCGTCGAACGCGGGCTACGCTGGTTGGCGGCGCATCAACGAGAGGACGGAAGTTGGAGCTTCGACCTGACGAAACCGCCCTGCGGCGGACTGTGCCGAAATTCGGGCACGGAAGCGAGCGCGACCGCCGCCACCGGCATCGCCCTGCTCCCCTTCCTCGGCGCGGGATACACGCACAAACAGGGCGAACACCAACGGGTAGTCAAACGAGGGCTGTACAGCCTCGGCGCGCGGGCCGTGGTTACGCCCCACGGCATCGACCTCCGCGGCGGCGGCACGATGTACGCTCAGGCTTTGGCCGCCATCGCCTTGTGCGAGGCTTATGGGATGACCCGCGACGAGGCGCTGAAGGAGATCGCCCAGGGGGCGCTGCGGTTCATCGTCTACGCACAGGACCTCGAGGGGGGCGGTTGGCGATATACTCCCGGCGAACCGGGAGACATCACCGTCACCGGATGGCAATGGATGGCGCTCCGCAGCGGGCAACTGGCCAAGCTGGAAGTCCCCTCGCCGACCATCGGACTGATCGAAAAGTTTCTCGACGGCGTGCAGACCGACGGCGGCGCAAGATATCGCTATCAGGCTCCGCGCAAACCGGAACGGACCACCACGGCCGTGGGCCTGCTTTGCCGGATGTATCTCGGCTGGGGCCGCGACCGGCCGGCGCTTTACCAGGGGATCACCTTCCTGCACACCTGGGGCCCCTCGAAAAGCAACATCTATTACGATTATTACGCCACCCAGGTGCTGCATTTCTGGGAAGGCCCCGAGTGGCAAGCCTGGAACCTCCGGATGCGCGACCATCTCATCGCCACCCAGTCGCAAACCAGCCACGAGTCCGGCAGTTGGCATTTCGCCGATCCTTACGGCGACCGGGGCGGGCGGCTCTACACCACGGCCATGGCCCTGATGATCCTCGAAGTCTACTACCGCCACATGCCCCTGTTCGAGCAGCGGGCAGTCAAAGAGCCGTTCTGAATGTTGCCGAAAGGCAACGCTCGGGGGCGGCGGACGTGGCGTTTTTCGCACGGGTACTGCGCCGCTGATTCTTGTCTGAGCGGCTGAATGTCGGTGCAACTCCTTTGACCTCCGCCGGTTGTGACGGCGGCCTCCGGCCAGCGGCGGTTTGGCGCATGGTGTGCTTCTCTTCTCGATCGAGATGTAATCGACCGAAACGCCCCGCCGCGAAAACAAACGCCGTCACCGTCTACGAGAGGACGCTCCCTTGCCAAGAATCACCAGCCGCACCAGCCGTCGTTCCCGTCGCCCTGACCGCCGCAATCAGCGGCCGTTCGACCATACGCCGGAGGACGATTTCGGCGGCGAGACCGAAGCGCCAAGCGAAGACGAGTTGAACGAGGCGTTCGACGAGGAATACGACATCGACCACACCGGCGAGGACGCTCCTATCGACGATCCGGTGCGGATATACTTGATGCAGATGGGCGAGATTCCCATGCTCCGCCGCGGCGAGGAGCTGTCCATTGCGAAGCGCATCGAGCGGAGCCGCCGCGGATACCGCTACAACATGTTGGCCACCGACTACGTTCTTCAAGCGGCGGTCGGCATGTTGGAGAGCATCCACGACAACCGGCTGCGTTTGGACCGCACGATCGAGGTCTCGGTCGTCAATCTGCGCGAGAAAGCGCGGCTGATGAAGGTCATGAGGCCGAATTTGCGGACCCTTGGCGACTTGATGCTGCGGAACAAGCGCGACTTCGCGCTGGCCATTTCGCGGCGTCAGCCCGTCAAGCTTCGCCGCGCGGCCTGGCGACGGCTGTTGAACCGGCGGGTGAAGGCGGTTCGGCTGGTCGAGGAACTGGGACTTCGCACCCAACGCTTGCAGCCGGCGTTGGAGAAATCGCGTCAGATAGCCCAGCGGATGGAGGCGATCCAGCGTCAATTGGCCGCCCCCTGCCGCGACGAGCAGGACTTGGCCCGTACCGTCGAACTCCGCAAGGAATTGCGTCAACTGATGCGCATCACTCAGGAAAGCCCCGCCACTCTCCGCCGCCGGCTGGTGCGAATAGACGCCTACTCAAAGCAATACGAGGCCGCCAAGCGGGAACTCTCCGCTGGAAACCTCCGGCTTGTCGTCTCCATCGCCAAACGCTACCGCAATCGCGGCATGAGCTTCCTGGACCTGATTCAGGAGGGAAACACGGGGTTGATGCGGGCGGTGGACAAGTTCGAGTACGCCCGTGGCTACAAGTTCTCCACTTACGCGACGTGGTGGATCCGTCAGGCGATCACCCGCGCTATCGCCGACCACAGCCGCACGATCCGCGTTCCGGTCCACGTGATCGACAGCCTTGGCCGGGTGCGCAACGCCACGCGGCAACTGACCCAAGAGAACAGCGGCGAGCCGACCTTGGAGCAAACGGCCCATGCGGCCGGTCTTTCCATCGAGGATACCGAGTGCGCGATGAGGATGACCCGCCAGCCGCTTTCGCTCGATCAGCCGGTGGGCGACCACGACGACAGCTATTTCGGCGAGTTTCTCGAGGACCACCGCGAGAAGGACCTGATCGAGGAAATGAATCGGGCGCTGCTGAAGACCCGCATCGCCGAGGTGCTCGACACGTTGGACTACCGGGAGCGGGAAATCATCCGATTGCGATTCGGTCTGGCCGACGGCTACGCTTATACCCTGGAAGAGGTCGGCAAGATATTCTCCGTCACCCGCGAGCGCATCCGCCAGATCGAGGTGAAGGCCCTGCGGACGTTGCAGAATCCCTCCCGCGCTCAACAGCTTGCCGGTTTCGTCGAGAGTCCCTTTGCCGCCCCGCTGACGCCGTTGGCCGACAGTCCGGCCGCGGCCGTGGGGAACGTGTAGGCGAGCAAGGCCTCCTCTCCCTTTGGGAGAGGGTCGGGGTCGGGCCGCCCGCGATTGACGATGACATTTAGGTTCTTACGACAAGAGCCTGTCGTACTCGGCATGCGTGCCGATCCAGAACCACAGGATGCCTTCTGGCTTGTCGACGCCCAATGCCCGGTAATGTGCCCCAACCCGCACCGCCCTGAGTTGCCTCTTCTTGCCGACCCGTTTCAGGCGCAGCGACGGGTGGTGGGGATCAGACTTGAGCAGTTTGAAGTTCTTGTCCGCGAGCTTCCGTATCTCCGCCGGAAGCAACCGGTAGTGCTGCCAGAATCGCGGCAAGACAAGATGCTTCATAGCGGCCGGGCCAATCCGTCCCGATGTTCTTCGTCCACTTCGGCCAGCAGCTTATCGAGACGGCCCGCCTCCAAATCCTCCTCGATTTGCCTATCCCAAATCTGCTCGTGATAGTTCTGAAGCCACGCCATCAACTCAGTGACTTCTTTGGCCGGCAGTTGGACAATGGCCGATTCTATTTCCGCAACGCTCATACGCCACCATACGGCATGAACCCCGATTTTCAATTTCGACAACAATAGAGTTTATCACCATGACCAACGACTGTCAAATGGGGGGATCGCGTGGGCGTGCTTGCCCATGCCTTTGCTATAACCTATCCTTGCAGCGGCCCCTTTTCCGGAAAGGTCCACTGGCATGAAAAAGCAACCGCATTGCCTCGCGCCGGGCAGAAAGTTCCGCCTGCGCGATTTCGACGCCGGTTACCGCGGCGGCATTAAGAACAAGAAGAATGCCCGCCAGGAACTCGACGAAAACATCGCCGTGCTGGCTGATCTCGGCTACCGGCTTTACGCCGAAGACCGCCGTTCGCTGCTGCTGGTGTTGCAAGGAATGGACACCGCCGGCAAGGACGGGACAATCCGCCACGTCATGCGGGGCTTCAACCCGCAGAGTTGCCGGGTGACCTCGTTCAAGCAGCCCGGCGTCGAAGAGTTGGCCCACGATTTTCTCTGGCGTGTAAATCTCGCCGCGCCGCGCAAGGGTTTCGTGGGCATCTTCAACCGTTCGCACTACGAAGACGTGCTGGTCGTCCGCATCCACAAGCTTGTGCCTAAGTCGGAATGGGAAAGCCGCTACGAACGGATCAACCTGTTCGAGAAACTGCTCCGCGACGGCGGGACGACGATCGTCAAGGTGTTCCTGCACATCGACAAGGAGGAGCAGCGACGCCGGCTGCAAGCGCGGCTGGACGATCCGAACAAGCGTTGGAAGTTCAGCCGAGCCGACCTGAAGGAGCGAGAATATTGGAACGACTACCAGCGGGTGTATGAGGCGGCCTTGACCCGCTGCAACACCGAGTATGCCCCCTGGCACGTCATTCCGGCCAACCGCAAGTGGTATCGCAACCTGGTTGTCAGCCGCATCCTGCGAAAGACCCTGGAGAAGATGTCCCCGCAGTTTCCACCGGCCGAAGAAGGATTGGAGAGGTTGGTGGTGGAATAACCGCCCCTGCTTTACAGTCGCGCGAGATCGATGTCTAATTTTCTCGGATTGCCGGCTATTGCGACATTAACATTAGTATAAACATCAAAGAATCATGCCATGAAGAAAAACGACCGCAAAGACCGGCGACTCTACCTGGGCGTGGACGTCGGCGGGACGAAGATCCAGGCCTCGCTGGTCCGCGAGTCGGGTGAGATCGTCGGACGCGAAAAACGCGCCACACCGCGAAAGAAAGGCCCCGAGCGGGTCGTCGCCGTGCTGGAAAAGTGTATGGACGACGCCTTGAAAAAAGGGGGCGTCGGCCCCGACGACCTGATGGCGATCGGCATCGCAGTGCCCGGCGTCGTCGATCCCGGCAGAGGGTTGGTGGTCTTCGCGCCGAACGTGGACCTGACCGGCGTCGATCTGGGTGCGTTGTTGAAGGTCCGGTTCAAGGCCCCGATCGTGATCGGCAACGACGGCAACTTCGGCGCATACGGCGAGACGTGGCTCGGCTCGGCATGCCGTGCCCGAAGTGTGTTTTACATCTGCGTCGGCACGGGCATCGGCGGCGGACTGGTCCGCCGCGGCAAGCTATGGCGCGGCGGCCGCGATTCGGCCGGCGAGATCGGCCACATGATCATGCAGATCGACGGTCCGAAATGCGGCTGCGGCAACCGCGGCTGTTTCGAGGCCCTGGCCAGCCGAACCGCCATCGAACGCGACCTGCGAGAGGCCGTGGCCGCCGGTCGAAAAACCATGCTCGTGGAACTTACCGGCGGAGACTTGTCGGTAATCCGCAGCGGAATGATCCGCAAGGCACTCGATGCCGAGGACGAACTGGTCACCGAAATCATGCGCCGGGCGGCCGAGGTGCTGGGCCACGCCTGCGTGAACGTCCGCCATCTGATCGACCCCGAGGCGATCGTCCTCGGCGGCGGTGTGGTCGAAGCGTGCAGCAACTTCATCATGCCGATCGTGGAGAACACCGTCGGGTTGGACCCCCTGTCCGGAACCCGCGATGGGGGCCGAGTGCTACTGTCCGTCCTGGGCGACGACGCCGTGGTGCTCGGCGCCGTGGCCGCCGCGCGCAGACTGGTCGGCCGAAGCCCCTTCAACAAACGGTTTCGCGTGAAGACGAAATTCCCGCGGATCGAGCGAGTCGGTTTCGGTGAGATCACCGTCGGGAAAAAAACGTTTGGCCGCGACGTCTGCATCTTCGTCGACGGCAAGGTGAAGAATCGCGACAAGTCGCTGGCCAAGAAACTGTACGGCTCCGCCCATACGGTCGGCCCGAAGGAACTGGAGGCGGTTTGCCGATGTGAACCGGAGGTGCTTTTCATTGGGTCGGGCATTTCGGGCAAACTCGAACTGAGCGAAGACGCGCGCCGGTTCCTTGCCCAACGCGACATCAAATGCGAAATCCTGACCACGCCGAAGGCCGTCGATCGCTACAACCGCTCGAAACTCCGCAAGGCCGCCCTGATCCACGTGACTTGCTGACGGCCTTTGCGGCCGCGGGACGTTTTCATCACAATATTCGATGCGGGATAGTATCGTCTCAGGCCAATTGGTATACTCCAATTATTCTACCAGGAGCTTTCAAGATGCCGAAGAACATTCAATTCACCGCGGTATTCCGAAAAGTGCCGGAAGGATACATCGGCTTCGTGGAGGAGTTGCCGGGGGCGAATACCCAAGGCGCGACCCTCGACGAAACACGACGGAATCTTGAAGAAGCGATCTCATTGGTGCTGGAAGCGAATCGAACCTTGGCCGAAGAAGATTTGGCCGGTCAAGAGGTAATTCGCGAACCGATCACCATCGCCTCATGAATATGTCGTGAGCTTGGGATACCTCAACCGTAGCAATCGGGCGAATGACTTGCTTCAACCGTTTCGCAGCTTGCCGAAGACCAGCGATCCGTTGTGGCCGCCGAAGCCGAAGCTGTTGGACATCGCCACGGAAATGTCGCGATGGCGGACCTGGTTGGGCGTGTAGTCGAGATCGCACTTTGGGTCGGGCGTATCGTAGTTGATCGTCGGCGGGACCACGCCGTCGCGGATCGCCAGCAGACTGAGGATCAACTCCACTCCGCCGCTGGCGCCCAGCAAATGGCCTAACTGGCTTTTCGTGCTGGAAATGCTGACCTTGTAGGCGTGGTCCCCAAAGACGGACTTGATGGCGGCGGTTTCGGCAACGTCGTTCATCTGCGTGCTGGTGCCGTGTGCGTTGATGTAGTCGATATCCGCGGGCGTGAGTCCGGCGTTTTTGATCGCGCTGGCTATGGCGTACGCGGCCGCCTCGCCGTTGGGGTCCGGCGCGGTGATGTGGTTGGCGTCGCAGCTTACACCGTAGCCGAAGATCTCGCCGTAAATGTGTGCGCTGCGGGCCTTGGCGTGTTCCAACTCCTCGATCACCAACATCCCGGCCCCCTCGCTGAGGACGAAGCCGTCGCGGTCGCGGTCGAAGGGTCGGCTGGCACGCGTCGGATCGTCGTTCCGCAGGGAGAGTGCCCGCATGGAGGCGAAGGCGCTGACGCCGATGTGGGTCAAGGCGGCTTCGCTGCCGCCGGTAATCATAACGTCCACCTCGTCGTCGCGGATCAGCTTGAAGGCGTCGCCGATGGCGTTCGTGGCGCTGGCGCAGGCGGTGACCACTACCTGGTTCGGTCCCCTCAGTCCGTATTGAATGGCAAGCTGCGCGCTGGCCGCGTTGCCGATCAACTTGGGGATGGTGAAGGCGGAGACTTTGCTCGGCCCCTTGACCAACAGCCGCTCGTGCTGTGTTTCGATGGTTTCCAGGCCGCCGATGCCGGAGCCGATTATGACTCCGCACCGCCAGGGAACATCGTTCGAGAAGTCGATGCCCGAGTCGGAGACCGCGTTGACCCCGGCGACGTGGGCGAACTGTACGAAGCGATCGAACCGCTTAACATCCTTCGATGCCATGTATCCTTCGACGGACCAGTTGCGAACTTCGCCGCCGATGCGGACGCGGTAGCCGGAGACGTCCAAACGTTCCAACGGACCAATTCCGCTCTCGCCATTGCAGATGCGAGTCCATAGCTCCTCCACCTTGCATCCGAGCGAGGTGACGGCACCGGTGCCCGTGACGACGACGCGGCGTTTCATGCGATTTTGCTAGGCAGAGGATGCTTCGGTGTTTTCGACGGATTTTCCTATATGGTCGATGGCTTGCCCGACCGTTTGTATCTTTTCCGCCACGTCGTCGGGGATGTTGATGTCAAACTCTTCTTCGAGTTCCATCACCAACTCGACCGTATCCAGGCTGTCGGCGCCTAGATCGTTGACGAACGAGGTTTCGTTGGTGATCTGGTCTTTGCTGACGCCAAGTTGCTCGGCAACGATATCGATGACTCGTTCTTGAACTGAGGCCACCTTGATATTCCTCCTGCTACGATACAAATAGTATTTTCTGGGGGATGCACTCCAGCGGCAATCCCCACCATTGAAGTCAAATCTTTTCCTGCTGGGTCACAAACTCCACGTCTTACCCTGTTTCCCATCTAATTCTAATTCCGCAAGGTATACCGGTTTTCTTCGTCCGTGTCTAGCCCGTGTCTACATCCGCCGGGGGATTTTTTGGGGGATCGGGGTCTGGGACTGGTGGTTCACAGGGGACTGTCCCAATTTTCGCGGCGTGAGGGGCGTTACCCTGGGAAATCGCTTGACCGCCGCGGGTGCCACTGGCTCTGCCAGTGCTTGCCTCGACAACACTGGCAAAGCCAGTGGCACCCAGCGGGAAGGGGACAGGTCCCAAGTTTTCGGCCAACCGTTTGCCCGCGAAATGCGTTTTTCGGCCGAAAAATGGACCAGTTCCCAGCCAACTCCGACCTTAAATGGCTTCCTACGCCGTTAGCCCTCCGTCGATCGTCAAAACGTGGCCGGTGATGAACGAAGCGGCGTCGCTGGCCAGGAAGAGGACGGCGTCGGCCACGTCTTGGGGGTCTCCCAGCCGACCCAGGGGTATTTGCTTGCGGACTTGCTGGATGATCTCCTCGCCCAAGGCGGCCGTCATGTCGGTGGCGATGAACCCCGGGGCGACGGCGTTGACGGTGATGTTCCGGCTCGCCAACTCGCGGGCAACCGTCCGGGTCAGGCCGATCACGCCGGCCTTCGATGCCGAGTAATTCGCCTGTCCCGGATTGCCAATCAACCCCGACACGCTGGCGACGTTGATGATCCGTCCCCGGCGGTTTTTCATCATCGGCCGGGCCACCGCGCGGGTAAAGAGGAACGTGCCGCGAAGGTTGATGTTTATCACCGCGTCCCATTGCTCGTCCTTCATCCGCACGATGACGTTGTCGCGGGTGATGCCGGCGTTGTTGACCAGGATGTTCAATGTGCCCCACCGCTTGACCACCTCATTGACCACTTCGGCAACCCTGCCGGCGTCGGTCACGTCGCAGGCCATCGGCTCGGCTGCTCCGCCCGCGCCGCGGATGGCGGCCACCGTGTCGGCCAGACTTTCGGTATTTATATCGACACAGGCGACCTGCGCGCCTGCCTCGGCCAACGATTGGGCAATATGCCGCCCCAGCCCTCGCGCGGCGCCGGTCACGATGGCCGTTTGGCCGCTCAGGTCGGTTGTGATTCGGTTGTTCACGATTAAGTTCTCAGTTTTCAGTTTTCAGTGATCAGTTTTCACTTCATCCTTCATCCTTCATCCTTCATCCTTCATCCTTCATCCTTTCCCTCACACTTCCACGCATTGGCACGTGACGTTGCGGTCGATCCGCCGCAGCAGTCCGCGAAGCACGCGGCCCGGGCCGACTTCGTAAAACTGGTCCAGGCCCTGCCTAATCATGTAACGCATCGATTCTTCCCAGAGGACGGGCTGAAGGATTTGGCGGACGAGGATTCGCCGGACTTCCTTCGGGTCGTCGTGTGGTTTTGCGTCTACGTTCGAGACGACCGGGATGCGGGGCTTGCGCATGGGTACTTCGGCGAGTACTTCGGCGCAGCGTTGGTCGGCCGGCCGCATGATTTCGGTGTGAAACGCGCCTGCCACGGCCAAGGGTACGGCCTTCATCGCCCCCTGGGAACGGGCCATCTCCGCCGCCCGCTCGCAGGCGGCCAGGCTTCCCGAGATCACCACGTTGTTTGGACAGAGGAGATTGGCGATTTTCAGCGTTTCGCCGTCGCGGGCCTTATCGCAAAGGGCTTCCACCTCGACGTTCTCCAGCCCAAGGATGCTCACCATGCCTCCGGCCGTGGCGTCGGCCGCTTCCTGCATGGCCGCTCCGCGACGCTGCACGACCATCAGGGCGTCCTCGAATTCCATCACGCCCGCGAAAACCATGGCCGTGTATTCGCCGAGGCTCAAGCCGGCGGTCGCTTCGCAGGCGAGAACCACGTCCGGCGATTCGGCTCGCAGCGATTCCAGCGCGGCCAGGCTGGTGACGAAAATCGCCGGCTGACTGCAAACGGTGGAATCCAATTCGTCGGCCGGTCCCTCGAAACAGAGCTTTGCCAGATCGTAGCCAAGTACTTCGGCGGCGCGATCATACAGCCGGTGGGCGGCGGGTAGCGACTCGGCCAGTCGCTTGCCCATCCCCACTGTCTGTGCGCCTTGTCCGGGAAAGAGGAATGCAATTCTGCTCAAGACTCGGTCTCGACGACTTTTCGGCCCATGTAATGCCCGCATTTTGGGCAGACGGTGTGCGTGGGCAGCGCCGTGCTGCACTGTTGGCAGTAGGAGAACTGTTTCGGCTTTATGGCGTCGTGCGCGCGGCGTTTGCCGGTGCGGGCGTTGCTTTGCCTGCGTTTCGGAACGGCCATACTTATATACCTCTAGTGGACTACCTGCCAATGAAACCAAGAATCCTAAACGACTTGGCCGGGGCTGTCAACCGAGGGAGGGCGTAAACCTTTGTCTTGGGTGCATTCCGCACTTTGTGTTGTTTGATTCGTCGCTTAGCAGCCCGAAGGGCTTTAATATGATAGCCCAGGGTTGCCGCGCAGCGGCTACCCTGGGGTCAAAGGGGGGGAGATACGGAAAATCCCAACGGGGTTTCGTAGCGGGGACACCGACAGACGCAACCCTTTCAGGGTTGATGCGAGGATACGGCCACCGCCTCCCAGGGTAGCCGCTGCGCGGCAACCCTGGGCTACCTTCCAAAACCCCTTCGGGCTAAATGCCCCCCCCCACTTTTGCTGTCCGAGAGAAAAAAACTCCGTTTTTTCTTCCCCCGGCCGACGTATAGTTGGACGGATCGGGAGACTTTCCGGATACTCTTGGCGAGGGTGCGATGTTTGGGTTTGGCAGGCGGATAAATAGGAATACCGACTTCCGGCGGGGTCAGTTCGTCACCGTGCGGAGCCGCGATGAAATCCTTGCCACCCTCGATTCCGACGGCAAGTTCGACGGCCTGCCGTTCATGCCCGAAATGACGCCGCTGTGCGGAAAGACTTTTCGAGTGCATCGCCGGGCGGAAAAAACCTGCGTGGAAGGGGTCGGCATGCGCGGCATGAGGGACACGGTCTTCCTCGAAGGTCTCCGCTGCGACGGTTCGGCCCATGACGGCTGTCAGCGCGGCTGTTTGTTCTTCTGGAAAGAGGTCTGGTTGAAGCCGGCCGATCTCTCCCGGCGTGACACGACCGCCCCGTGTAGCGCGGCCGCCCCCGGCTGTGAACCAGAACCCGCACAACCGAAGGCGGCCGTACTACATCTGCCGACCACCAAGGGAGACCGCTTCTATTGCCAGTCCACCGAGCTGGCCGCGGCCACCACGGATTTTCCCTCGGGCAAGTTGCGACATTACCTGCGCGACCTGAGGATCGGCGAGCTTTCAATGCGGCGATTCGGCTATTTCCTCTGGATGGCGCTGGCCAACCGTTTGTGGCGGCTGTTTTTCGGCCGATATTACCATCAAATCACCGGCGAGCAGAAAAAAACCCTTTCCGAGGAGCTTGACCTTCAGCCCGGCGAGCTTGTCGAGATCAAGAGCCGGGCGGTAATCGAGGCCACCCTCGACACGCGGGGACGAAACCGGGGATTGACGTTCGAGCCGGAGATGGCCTTGCACTGCGGCCGCCGCTACCGGGTGGCCATGCCGCTGCGCAAAATCATCGTCGAGGACAGCGGGAAAATGGTGAATCTCTCGAACACGGTCATTCTCGACGGACTCGTCTGTCAGGGCATCTGCGTCCAGAATTGCCCCAGGGCAAACTATCTCTACTGGCGAGAAATCTGGCTCCGCCGGGTATGATGCCGCCACTTGCGGCGCCGGGCGATTTTCGTAATACTGATAGCTTGCCGTGTAATTGGTTTCTGTTGTGGAAAGCTATTGGACCGGGTGTCATGGGTAAGCGGAGCTTACCCGTGGGCCGGAAGATGCGGAAACCCTACACGGGTAAGCTCCGCTTACCCATGGCACCCACCCTTCCGCAACAGAAACTAATCACGCAACTTGTGGCCGCTACACGGCATTATGGTTGCTCTACCCACTATCCACTATCCACTACCCACTATCCAAAAATGACCACGCCCCAACACGATCAAGTCCACGTCCATTGGCATGAACACGCCGTCTCTCGAGAAGAACGGGAACAATTGGGCGGTCATTCCGGCTGCGTGATCTGGTTCACCGGTCTCAGCGCCTGCGGGAAAAGCACCGTGGCCAACCTGTTGGACCACCAGTTGCACTCGATGGGTCTGCGCAGTTTCGTCCTCGACGGCGACAACATCCGCCACGGACTGAACTCCGGTCCGGCCATGCTCAAGGATTGTCACGGCGAGGAATTCGCAAAGCGGTTCGGCCTGGGGTTCTCCGCTCAGGATCGGGAAGAGAACATTCGACGGATCGGCACCGTGGCAAAACTCTTTTGCGATGCCGGCATTATCGCCATCACGGCCTTCATCAGTCCATATCTGGTGGACCGCGATCGCGTCCGCGCGGCGTTGGCCGAGGGGGATTTCGTCGAGGTCTTCGTCGACGCGTCGCTTGAGGTGTGCGAGGCCCGAGACCCCAAGGGGCTGTACAAGAAAGCGCGGGCCGGTGAGCTTAGGGGGTTTACGGGAATTGACGATCCTTACGAGCAGCCACTGAAGCCGGAATTGGTCTTGGACGCCGGCTCGAAACTGCCCGAAGCGTTGGCAGACGAGGTGCTAGCATACCTCAAGGCGTCGGGCAAAATCCCGGGGTAGAACCATCTTGTTCCCACGCTCTGCGTGGGAACACACGTTTTCCGATGCTCTGCGTCGATGAGTACGGAAAATGCCGAGCAGAACATCACCCGATGTCCGTTCCCACGCAGAGCGTGGGAACGAGGGGGGGCGCAAAATTCCGGGGTAGAAAAACCGCGAATTCGCGCCGTTTCCACGCCAGCGGGGTTGACTTTTTTCGCCGTCGAGCGGACAATTAGCGGCACGCTGGTAAACTGTTTACGCGGCGGTGGAACGCATAATGGAGCGGACCATCCCGGTTGGCGCTTTTCGTTGGTTCCCGCTCCAAAAGTGGAAGGGACGTGGTCCCATCTTTCGCCGCTCAAGCGTAGCGGCCGGCGCGCTGGGATTCTGATAATGGAAAGCTGTCCAATGACCGCAACCGTTGTCGAGAAAGTGCAGCCGCGAGCCCAAGCGGCGCTAAGCAATAGCCCCTTCTATGAGCTGCGCGAATTGCAGGTGGAACGGCGCCGCGATGGGCTGTTGATCTCCGGTTGCGTTTCCAGCTTTTATCACAAACAACTTGCACAGGAGGTAGTTCGTTCCGTCTCGGCGGACGCCAAGGTGATCAATTCGATCTACGTCAAACCCGAGGAAAACGCGGAGTAGAACGGCAATTGTACGTATTACGATCGCCTGTCTCCCGAAGAGCGATAAGTAAAATCGTGACGCCCGAAGGGAGCAAGGAAGTTCCCAACGCTCAATCCGTTGTCGCCGGTGTAAGGAAGCTGGCTTTTCCGGCGGCAAACGAAGGAGAGCATGATGGAATATTCTGGAGTTTGGGCAGGCACGAGGCAAGGGCTGGCCGACGTGCTCCCAGAGACGTTGGAGGAGGCCGAGGAGTTGGCCGTCTCGATCGAAAGGGCCGTGCAAAACGAGACCGGCCGGGCAGTGGCCGACCTGACCGTCGAGGTCGGACCACAAGGCGTTCGGCTGAAAGGCCGTTGCGACACGTATTACACCAAGCAACTGGCCCAACACGCCGCCATGCGAATCCCCGGCGGAGACCGGCTCGTCAACAGCATTGAAGTTTCCTGAACGCCGTGCGGACCGCTCTGTGGTTCGTCACTTGATCGGCGTCGGCGCATGGCCGATCTATTTTGCCGCTTGGTTTGCGCCAGGGGTGACTTGCTCGATGTTTGGCTTAACGTCGTTTCCCGCCTTGCGCGACGCCCAAGCTATCCCGCCCAAGAGTATCTGGCGGAACGTCGGGCTGTTCAACCAGATGCGGCCGTGTCCCATCGAGGTGTAGAAGACGCGGCCCTTGCCGTGCATCCGTGCCCAGGTGGCGGGATACGACGGCCGCCGATACATCTTGCCCTCCATCCCTTCGGTTTCCTGCACCAGGATGACGTGCAAGTCCTTGGGGAATTTATATTGCGCGTACCACTCGTCGTGGATCGTGAACTCCTTGCCCAATCCTTCCATGCCGGGGAACTCGGGCGAGGCGACTTTCATCGGCGCCTCTTGCTGGGCGCCGTGGGTGAGGAACTCGCCGCCGAGCATGGCGATGTAAGGATCGATCCCCTCGCTACGGAACGTATCGATGGCCGAGTGAATGCCGACGAAACCCTTGCCGGCCTCGATCGCCGCCAGCAGCTTCTTCTTTCCCTCGGGCGACATCGCCTTGCCCGGCTGCGGATTACCGCACTTGCCGGTCAGATCGCCGGAAGAATAGAAGACGAAGGCATCGTACTGGTCGAGATCGCCGTCGAACAGCGCGCCGTCCTTGCTGCACACCACGTCAAAGCCGGCGTCCCGCCCCCACTCCGTGAGCAACTTCTCCGATACGCTCAATTCCTTCCCCTTGCGCGCAATCGGCGAATGCTCGTGGCCGGCGCTGCGGGTGAAGTAGAGCACCTTCGGCTTCCTTCGCCCGTGGGACTCGACGATTTGACCCAAGGAGAGCATCGGCAGTCCCAGTACGGCTGCCCCGGTCGTCAACAACATCTCACGGCGTTTCATGGCGTTATCTCCAGGTTATCCTGTACGAGTACACCTTTCTCTGGATTGGGAGGAAGGTAATAAAAAACTTGTCCAAGCACTTCTGTCAAGAGTTCACTCTCCATTTTGTTCTGGCTGAACATACTATGATATCCCTGCCCGTCCACTGCGATGATGGCATCGGCCAAGCGCCGACAGCCTGTTCGGTAATCCAGCAGGATGGTGGGATCATCCAAAGCTTTCTCGATCACCTCGGAAAAACCTCGCAATTGCTCAGTTTTTCTGTCTTCAGGCATTGCATCAATGGCCTCCTTAATCCTGACAAACAGCTTGCTGTTGCTGGTAAAGAACTCATCCAAACGACATCGCTTTTGGTCTCGATTGCACTTGGGCGGTTTCCAATACAATCTTCCGTCTTTCCGTTTGTGAACGCCGGTTTTTGCCCAATAGCAATCTGTTCCATTCTCTATCGGTCTGTCACATTGTTCCTCGACGAATGCAAGCCCGAGTTTCATCAGTCTACGCAACGACAACAATGCACGTTCCGTGCATTCCGCGTCGTCGGCACCGTAGTGTCCTTCAAGCAAGTTGAACGACCACAGTACTTTCTGTTGGTGGTATCTGTGAAAAAGAACGTTCCCGACAAAACTTTTGATCTTTTCAAGACTCCCCAATTCATTAAGTTTGCGTAAAAAGTATTCGGCTTGCGACAAAACCACATTTCCATATTCGGTTTTTGTATAACTGGAAGTGCCTTTCCACGGAAAGAGACCAAGAACACGAGCAATTCGGTCACGGAACAACGAACCCTTCAATAGTGAGCAGTGGATTGAAGTATCAAGAAATACTTCGGTGCTCTTTGGAGTGTGATCGTCATGCAAGTTCTCGAAAGACATCAACGCCGCCTTTTAACAATTCTGCCGTGACCTCATTTGCTGCTTCGTCGTCAAAATCAGGTTCGTCTCGGAGCTTGACGAACACACGTCTAAGAGCGTCAATTTGCCTTCCTGAAAACTCCTCGACTGGTTTACCAAGGAATACACATTGAAGCATATTGATTACTTCTGCATACTGCTCTTCTCGTTTGGAACGAACAGACCACAGATCCGCCAATGAGTCTCGAACCCTCCCCAAGCTATTGTTGCGCAGAAAGAAATCTTCTGAATTGTCGTTTGCTTGATCGAGATTAGTGATACAAGCATCTAATAGTGCATGAATTCTATGTTTGATTCGAGGTGCAATTTCCAATAATGGCGAACATCTTGTGCCTCTTGCGGATGTATGCAAGGCAGTAGAGCCGGTTGACATCGTGCCCGACGTTTGCAGGGCTGGGGAGTAATGCTCTCCCGATACCGATCCACCAACAGTGATCCGATTGCGATCTCGTCCCGGTTTATCAAGCAGGGGGATAGGTTCTCCTGGCGGTGTCCCGTCCATTGAAAACATCCTTTCTTCTAACGTTTCTCGAGCAAAACTTTTTTTATCTCGCTAAAACTCTGGAAAGCGGACGCAACAAAACTGCTAGCAGATACTTCGTCAGGATAAGGTGGTTCTTCGAGAAACGCATCCATGTCTACCAATATACCGAACTGAGGATAGCTTTTTACTATTCTGTCTGCTTTTATCCCGTCCAACAGGACATGTTTTTGGTTGCGAGAACAATCCTTCGCTTTAACTCTAGCGGCCTGGATTAGACCTGCTGACAAATTTACGGATTGCTCAAAGGGAGCAACCGCAAACCGTACCATGTGTTGAGGCAACTCGATCACAAGACGACAGGATGCTTCAGAAACCCTTCCAATCTTCAGACCATCGATTTCCGGTGCAAGAAGCTTCAACTCTTTCACGCGACGGTAAGACTCCTCGCGATCGGCCGTAGGGAAGAGATACCAGGCACGAAATCCAGCTCTGGTGAATTCGGATAATTGTAAGATTGAAGTCACAGCCTGCGAGAACGATTCGGCTATAGCGCCAAACTCAACGGCGTTGTCCAATGTAGGCACTTCAGCACTTTGGGTTTGTGAGAGATCAAAATTCGCCGCGCTAAAGTTGAAGCGTAGATTCTTGTCTCGTGAAACCAATTGACATACGCCACCTTGGATGTTCTCATAATCCCACTCTTGGTTACTGCCAATTAGTTCGTTGATTACTTTTCCACACCGATCCCAATAGAGATGCCCAAATTGATATCTCAACTCGAAAACATGTCTATGAACAACTTCCGTGTGGAGGTCTACTATGTGAACCATGAGTGAACTCAATTAAAATTGCCGCAAAGCGGCTCAATTGCAGGAAATCGAATGCGAACATTGACAACGTTCAACTGATACTATAGCTAATGTAGCGGCCAAAATCAAACCCACCCGAATGGATTAAAACAGGCTTTTCCGGCTCGCCCGGCCCAGGGGATGGGCGTCGTGGCCGACCTCTCGGAGCCGGTCGACGAAACTCTCCGGGCCGTGTGTGCAATATACTATCCGCGGCGAGACGCGCTTGACCGCCTCCAGCAACTCGTCGTAGTCGGCATGGTCTGAAAGCGGAACGGCGTGGTCCACTCGGAACCGATGCTTCGTCCGCTGGTCCACCGCCCAACCCGTAACCGCGATGCGGACTTGCCGGCCGATTCCTTCCAGGTATCCGGCGCCCGGCGGAGCGACGATTGCCCAGCCGGGGACCGCGCGGCCGGTGAACTTCTTGAAGTTGCCGAGTTTCATGCCGCACGCCTCGTACACTTTGCTGACGGCGTATACGTCGCGGTGTTGCAGGACGGGAATGCCTTGGTCGGTCAACAGGCGGGTGACCTCCTGCCCCTTGCCGAGCGCGTACGCCTGGACCACCGGCACGGCGCCGGCGTCGAAAGTCTCACGCACCAGCGAAAAGAGTTGGTCGAGCGCCTCTTTGCGCGGCGGCAGCCGGTAGTCGGGATGGCCGTAGGTGGACTCGATCACCAGGATGTCGGCGTGCGGCAGTTCGGCCCGGACAGCGGTGGCCGATTCGCCCAGCTTGAAATCGCCCGTATAGAGCAGCGACTGTCGGCCGTCGGTGGCCAGCAGCATGGCCGATCCGAGGCAGTGTCCGGCGGGAAAGGTGGTCAATCGCAGCCCGCCCCACTCGATCGGCTGCAGGTAAGGCATCTCCAGCGTCCGCCGCTTGCCCAGCCGGTGTTGGTACAAAGCGGCCGTCTCGGGCGTACACAAAGCATACTCGTGGCGGGCAATATGGTCGCAATGGGCGTGAGAGATAAACGCCCGCGGCTGACGACGGCGAACGTCGATCGCCAGATCGGCCTTGGTCAGTTTCAGCCCGTTTTCCCAGTGGAACAAGATAGTGGGTAGTGGGAAGGTCAAAGGTCAAAGGTTCAAGGTTCAATTCCAAGCACCTGAACCTTGAACCTTGAACCTTGGGCCTTGAACCTTGAACCTTGAACCTTGAACCTTGGGCCTTCCCACTACCCACTAGCCACTACTTCTTCCGGTTGATCGGCGGCGACGACCGGCTTGGGCGGATGCAATGCCTTCTTCAGCGCCTCGCCTGCCTGCTTGACGATCACGTCGCGGCGGCGGCTCTGAAACGCGCTCCGCGATGGTTGTAGCGTTATGGGACCATCGTAGTCTGCGTCGCGCAGCAGGGCCAGAAATCCGGCCACGTCGATTTGTCCGTTTTCACCGCCCGGGAGCAAGCGGGACTTTTCGTCCAAGTCGGCAAAGGGAACGTCGGCGGGCATGTCGGCCACTTGCACGGCAACGATCTGTTGGGCGGGGATTGTCCGCACGGACTCCAGCGATCCACCGCAGGCGACAACGTTCCAGATGTCCAGCAGCAAGCCCATGTTTGGCGCCGCCACCATGTTCACCAGCAGAGACAAGGCATCGAGGTCGTGAATGAACTGGAAGGCACAGTCCCGGCGGAGGTATTCGGCGGCCTGGAAACCGATGGCCAAGCGGACGCCGGACGGTTCCAGCGCGGCGCATATATCGTGGAAGCGATGGCGGTGAAACTCGAAGTTTTCGTGGTACGGTCGGGTGTCGCCGGCCGGAGCAAGCACCGCGGTCGCGCGGGTACAGCCCAGTTCCGCCGCATAGCCGGCATACTCCGGCAACTCTTTCAACTCATTCTGAAAACTCTCGTCGTCCGTATCCCATTTCAGGGGCAGCGTAAACGTACCGATACGAATATCGGCGCTCTTGATCAGGCGTCTGGCGTAGTCCATCCCTTTTGATTTTGCCCGCGTGGCGAACTCCACTATGTTCAAGTCCATTCCCGCGAAACCGTAAGTCAGGGCCAACTCGATTATCTCACTCTGGTGCCCGGTGATGCCGAGCGCCGACGGGTTCAGGTTCTTAAACATGCAATCGCTCCGTGAAACTGGGGAATATATTCAGCCCCCGCCAATAAGCCGTATCGGGGCCTGACGAAGAATCCCGAATTATCGCACATCCGGCCGATCCGTGGAAGGGGGAGGCAGTCGCTTCTGGAACGCTTGGGCGTTAGGGAGTGGTTAGAGCGAGTTTTGAGGGAAATTGGGACACGGCTTGGCAGGTTCAGCGGGTTTGGTACAATTAAACACACTATGGTTCTCCGATGAAAGATCGGATAGTACAGCTCGACCGACCTGTCGGATATTGCCGTCAAAGAGGGGCGATTCGGTCGCAAGATCATAATTGACAGGTGGTTGCGAAAAACACTGGGGAATAGTGTAACGGCAGCACGAGTGACTCTGGATCACTTAGTCAAGGTTCAAATCCTTGTTCCCCAGCTTCATAAAGCCTTGCGTGGCAAAGAGTTACGCAAGGCTTAATTTTTGCCCGCAACCGGAAATTGTGGCGGTGCTACCCCAGTGCTACCCCCGCAAGATTTTTTGCCGGTCTGTCAGAAACCGGCTCGGGGCGAGGGATCGTCGAGGGCCGCGACATACCCGCCGCCTTCGCGGCAATAACCGTTGTCTCGCGGGCCGTTCCGCCAGAACACTTCCGTAAACTTTTCGGAAGTGATTTTCTGCCGGGTGCCGTTCCGCC
>JAUWPQ010000327.1 GCA_030611515.1 Planctomycetota bacterium
GCCATAGCCCCTAGTGAAAAAAGTGCAAAAATACCGGCGGCCAGAAAACAGCCTTTTTTTAGGCGTTTTCGGCTGGTAGAATGACCTCGTCGCGTATACCTCGCAGGAGGGGCGATTGCAAAAGTTTTTTGCGTTGTCGCCGCAAGCCCATGTTGTTATTCAGGTTACGGTCGATTTTCCGGTCTGAATTAACTGGAAAAAATTCCCGATTTCGCCATTTAATTATTACGTCGATTCGCCGAGGGCCGACGATGCGTTCAAACCGCTTGAAACCAGGGCTATTCATTTCGCATTGCGACTGTGCTTTAGACGTAAGCACTGTTTAACCTCAGGTTGATCAACCTGAAGCGCCAGGTTGATCAACCTGGGGGCGCGGGGTTGAATTGACCCCTAAAACGCCGCTCGCGCGCAAAAAGCCGCCCGAGACGCGTTCTTGAAAAGTTAGCGCAAAAATAGCCGTAGGTCAGGTACCCCGTACCTGACGGTTTGCTGACTTTTCTGCCACGTTCGCCGCTTGGTGTCAGGTACAGGGTACCTGACCTACTCCCCTTTTCCGTCCCAACTTCGATGTCCGACAGGCAGGGGGGTTGACGGCCCGCGAATCAAACCGTAGGCTATGGGTACTTGAAACCCCATTAATATTGTGGGATGGACTTCTTGGATTGTGGCGAAGATCGACGGCACGATCCTGGTTCGGTTCGGGCGAACGGCAGCGCCGCCCACGCAACCGCGTAAGCAGAATCGAACCGGGACCGTGCCGTTACTTTTCTTGGATACATCACCATGAGCAAAATCCTACGCCCACCCGAGTTGGGCGATGCTGCCGGATTTGATCCTTACTACAAGTGGTTAGCCATCAATCCAAAGGAACAGCCGCCCAACTACTATCGTCTATTGGGCGTCAGTCTGTTCGAGTCGGACCCGGATGTCATCGCCAACGCGGCGGATGCACGAATGGCCCATGTAAAGACGTTTCAGACCGGCGCGCATTCCGCACTCTCGCAACGCATCCTCAACGAAATCGCGTTGGCGAAGGTGTGCCTGCTGAACCCGCAACAAAGGTCTGAATACGATAAGCAGTTGCGGGGGCGGTTGGATGCAGGCAAACCAGAATCGCCCCCGTGCGATCCCGCTCCGGCGGCGGTAGTTGTGCCCACTTCGATTTATTCTTTGCCACGCCGCAAGAAACTACCAGACATGGTTTTTGGGTTGAGCTTGCTCGGAGTGGCGGCTGTTGCCTTGGCTGTAATTTTGCTGGTCTATTGGGGCCGCACCCACAATGACGACGCACCCTTCGCACCGAGGTCAATGATCGCCGACCGACCAGTTAGCAAGCCCGGCAAGCAAAAGCCGAGGCCCGAATCGAAGTTGCGGGTGCCGAAGTCGTCAGTTCCTAGAGCTAGGGCCTCCGAAAAACCTCGCGCCGTCGCTCAACAGAATACGAGACAACCAAGGTTCCCCAAGGTTCAGCCGCCAGCCAAAAAGCCGGTTCCCAATAGCGAGAGTCCAGATTCAAGCCCCATGTCACGGTCGGCTTCGCGGAAGTTGGCCGAGAAGAATCCGGCGGACGCGCCAACCGCAGACTTGGCCGATCTTGTCGAGAAGGTCTCGCCGTCGATTGTGCAAATCACAACAAATGTTGGCTTGGGCAGCGGCTTTGTCATAGACGAGAGCGGGCTGATCGTGACCAACTATCACGTGATTCACGGCGCAACCAGGGCGACGGCGAAGTTCAGCAACGGCCTATCTGTAGAGATTGAGGGATACGTTGCTGCGGACAAGGGACAAGATTTGGCGATCCTTTGCATCAAGACGAAGGAGAAGCTGAAGGCAATCCCCATACGTTCCGAGCTTCCGCGACAGGGTGAGAGCGTTATCGCCATCGGTTCCCCGAGAGGGCTTGAGTTCACGGTGTCGGAAGGAATCGTTAGCGCAATCCGAACGGACTTTCAACCCAAGGTTTGGGGGCGTGATTATGATCCTGGGATTACTTGGGTCCAAACCACAGCGGCAATATCGCCTGGAAACAGTGGCGGACCACTAGTGGCGATGGATGGAAAAGTGGTCGGCGTCAACACTATCATCAATATCAAACCGGGAAGCCAAAACCTCAATTTCGCAATCCACGCCGGGACCATCACGAAACTCATGCAGAACATGGCCGCCAAGCCATCTTCGCTCGCATCACTTCCAGGTGTAAGGCGTCGCCCCTGTCGCCCGGATAAGGACTTGGACAAAGGCAAAAGCAGACTACGCATCAACATCACTTTGCCCTCTGGCGCCAAGTTGGCCGAAGCGATGTTGGAAGTTCCCCGCGGCTGGAAGAAGAAGTTTTTTCCCGAGTTTTTTCATCCTTTCCCCGAGGCAGCAACCTCCGTATATGTCGCCACGTACCCCAACGATAAGATTCAGGGGATGTTTAGACTATATGAAGCCAAACTCCACGGGGCGGCAATTACGCTCTTCGAGAGTGGGTATTTCCAGACATTAGCGTTTTACAAGAGGGCGAACCTGAACGGTCCAATGAAGCAATGGAAGGAGAACGGTGAGCGTCTCCTGTACGCTGACTATAAGTACGGCAGGAAGCACGGTTTGCTCTGTCTTTTCCAAGCCGGTTCGCCGTGGCTGATTCAGGAGTGGGACAAAGAGAACATCCAGAACGAATACCTCGTGAAGTTCAGCGAGCTTGTGCCCAAGGCGCAAATGAACGCGGAAGAAAGTGAAGAATATGGGAAGGCGATAACGGAATTGGCCCTCCTGGAAGCAATGCTCAAGGAGAACGAGGCTGAACTGAAAGAAAACCTAGCCAAGTGGTATCGCAAAGAACGTGAGCGGATCAAGCAGGAACGGCTGACCGAGTTAGCGCCTGGCAAACTCGGCCGCCAACTTGACCGAATCAGCGAGCTGAATAGAGCAAGGGCGGCTGGATTTGAGGAGAAGCGGCGTAGGATCGACTCGCGTAACTGGTGAGATCAAACCTCCGACGGTTCCTCCCAAGGATCGGCGTCGGCTTCCCCGTTTCCATTCCCGTCGAAGTTGGCGGGTTCGATAGGATGAAGCAACTCACCGCCGGGCGCCACCGACGAAAAGGGCTGACGTTGAGTGCCACTGGCTCTGCCAGTGCTGGGGTGCGGATTGACGTTCCATAGTGCTACTGGTAGAAGTGGAGAATGGCACGTTGGAGGACGGTGCAGTCTTTTCACGAGGTTCACGAAGCATTGG
>JAUWPQ010000091.1 GCA_030611515.1 Planctomycetota bacterium
CAAGACGGATATTGCTTCGATGGCCCACGGGCTGGAATGTCGCCAGCCGTTTCTCGACCATCGAGTGGCGGAGTTGGCCGCTCGGATGCCGCGTCGGCTGAAGTTCCGCCGCGGCCGGGGAAAGCTGATTTTGCGCGAGACCTTTGGCGACTTGTTGCCCGAGTCGATCCGTCGTCGGCCGAAGATGGGATTCGGCGTTCCGCTGGACCACTGGTTCCGCCACGAGCTGCGCGACTTTGCCCGTGAAATCCTGTTGGACAAGAAGACGCTCGATCGCGGCTACTTTCGCCCGGAGGCCGTCTCGCAACTTTGGGACGAGCACCAGCAATCCCGCTTCAACCACGGCTACCGTCTCTGGTCGCTGTTGATCCTCGAACTGTGGCAGCGCGAGTGGTGCGATAATCTTTCGCCGTGAGCCGTAAACAACATGCAGCCGCTCGCGGACTTCGATGGTCCATCGAAGCGGGTTGGCTGACTGCCATAGCTGATTGCTGAAAGCTGACAGCCGATAAGTCCATCGGTTGCAGCCCGTGGGCTTGGCATGGCTCATCGCGCCAACGCGAAAAAGACCTGGAGGATGCGGATTAAGCCAGCGAAAAACTGGTGAGTTGGCCCAATTCTTGTTTGAAATTGAGCCAGGGAATCTGCTATGGTGTAATCCAGCAAGATAACATTCTGCGGGGACATCATGGCACACCTAAAAAAATCTTTGCGAAAGGGGCGTCGACGGTTCAAGTCGGCAAAGGGAAAAAAGGCCGACGTGCCGACAACATTGGCCAGACGACCGGCTTTTCAGCCGGAGCAGACCGACATTGCTTTGAGCAATCTCCACTGCGCTGCCGGCCTGCCTGGCGCCGAAAAATTGGACACCCCGCGATTGCTGAGGAAGTTGGACCAGTGGGCCGAACTGGTGCGCGTGGATACAAACAGAAACTACCACAAGTTTCTGAAAACGCCGTGGCAGTTCAACAATTCCTCGGCGTATTTTTGCGTCGTGTGCATGGTTGCGGTATTGGAGCGTCGTTGCGGTGTCCGCTACAATCCCAAGTGGACAGGCATCACCACAGACGAACCCATCCCACGGGAGTTTGGCAGCGACGCCCGAGACCTCTTTATCCACGCCATCATTGATGGTCCCGGCGGAACGTGCGGCTCACTACCGGTACTCCATGCCGCGGTTGGACGACGGCTCGGCTATCCGCTGAAGATCGTGAAGGCGTTTCAGCATCTGTTCTTGCGTTGGGACGATCCCAAGGGTAAATACTGGTTGCACCCCGCGCGATTCAACATTGAGGCGACCGGGCCGGGGATTCATCGCCTGCCGGACGAGCACTACAAGACGTGGCCCCGCAAGATTCCACTCGAGGACATCGAGGCCGGCATCTACCTCAAGTCGCTGACGCCCGAAGAAGAACTTGCCGAGTTCATCGCCGCGCGTGCCAATTGCATCGCAATGCACGGCAAACTCGCCGACGCGGTCAAAACGATGCGCAAGGCCGTGGAACTCGCGCCGCACAACCGGCGATTCCGACGCACGTATGCGAACTGGGAGGCACACCGCAAATTTCTCGTACGCGGCCACTCGTTCCTCTCGAATCCTCCCCATCTGTTGCCGCGGGAAGAGAACCAGTCGATTTCCGCGATCCAGCAGGGGCATCGGCAGGGACAATTGCCATACGGACAATTGCAATTGCATCCTCCGGGCGGCACATCGCCACCGCCGTTCGGCCTACACCAGCCACGATAACCGACAGGTGGACTTTATCCATTGAATCAGAAAAAAACTCTATTGCAGAAAGGGAAAAATCATGTACGCTAATCTTGGTCCCGGTCATACGATCGAACTGGATCCGCCGTCTCCGGACGGCGTCGATGTTCTGTACAGCCACGAGTATGTGGCCGAGCGAATGAGGGAGCGAAACTTGTATGGGTACTGCGGGAATAGTCCGCTGACCTTTACCGATCCAAAAGGGCTACTACGTCAGTGTCCTGCAAACAGTAGGGCGGACAACGATGGTGGGGCGAGAACAGTTGCCTGTTCGACCCCATGGACGGCTGATGGATGGTTTCCAGATCTTCAACAGTACGGCTGCTATTGCGGGAAGGAGCCATCCCCGTCGCGCAAAACCGTACCTCCCCCGACGGACTGTGTCGACCAGTGTTGTTGTATTCATGACAACGAATATGAGCTTATAGAGTCAGGTCAGCAGGGAATGACGACCGAGCAAGCTGACAAGAACCTTGTGGTGTGCGTGAAAGCATGTACCGAAGCCTGCAAGTGTTCTAGGAAGCCCTGTCGTGTGGCAGCGCGCAAGATTGCGGCTTATTTCGACGACAGATAATAGCAGCAACTCCTTCAAAAAGGATTCTCTGGATGGTTCTTTCACGCAGACTGGTTGCCGTGCTGGCACTCTTGGTAAATGTGTGGGCATGCGCGCAGGTGAACGGTTCTACAAAAGCACGGGATATTTTAGGAACGGCGCGAGAACTCTGTCTAGAATGTAGAACCTCGTCACGATTGCACCTACTGATAGATATAGGATTAGCTCAGTCACGGGCCGGAGATGCTGTTGGATCAACCGAAACGTTTAAATTGGCTGTGGAGTTGGCGCGCCATATCAAGGATCCGCGAGACCACTATCGCGTCTTGCTGGCAATCGTTGAGGCTCAGGCCAAAGCTGGCAAGATAGACGACGCCGTTCGCACCTCGAGGCTTGGCCGGAGTTGCGTACATCGGGCGCGTCTTCTACAGATGATAGCCGCAACTTGCTCTGAGGCAGGATATATGCAGGATGCGATGACGGTGGTGGCGCTGATACCCAAGAAATATGCTCGGGAAAGAAGTGTGGCGATCAGTCTTATCGCGTTTGAAATGGCAAACCGTGGAGGTTGCAGCCGCGCCCTACAGGTGTTGCAAGGCGTTAGTGTCGATATGCCTCTCGCGCATAACCTGCTCTTGCGCCGGACGGCCGGTCGCGCTTTGAAAGCAGGCGAGGATGAAGAAATCGAAAAGGCCTCGCACAAAGCAGTCGCCCTCTTGGAAGTGGCACGGTGTCTGGCCCGTGCCGAACGATTTACCGAAGCAATAAACGTGGCCGAGACAATTGATTTTGGCTGCTTCCGTGATCGTGCCTTGCGAACCGTTGCTTCTATTGCTGCCAACACGGGTGATCTCTCTGTGTCACGACGGGTAGCGACACAAATCCAGAACGTGAATGAAAAGAGTCTGGCCATGGGCGACATTGCCGTGGCAGCGGCGGCAAAAGGTCTTCCGAAGGATGCCTTGAAGACTGCTTCAGCGATAACGCGAACACAATACAGGGGCAAGACAATGATCCGTATCGCTGTAGTTCTGGCGCAATCTGGGAGCTATAAAGAAGCCAAGAAGATGTTGTCGGCTGCGGAGAAGGAGCAAATCGACCCCGCATCACGCATGGCGGCCCAGATCAGCATCAGTAAGGCGTTCGCCGAGCATGGAGAGTTTGCATCGGCAAGGAGTATTGCAGAGAGGCTTTCAGATCAATCCGCTCGTGCTAGGATAATGGTGGCGATTGCTCTGGAGTACGCACGAATTGGCAACACAGTAGACGCGGAGAAGAGCTTCCAGAAAGGATTACAGTGTGCCCTCGCGATCGGCGACCCGTATCGCGTGACCAAGGTGCTGTGCGTAGTCGCGACCTCCCAGGCGGAAGCGCGAGATTATACCGGAGCCGTTCGCACACTGAAAGAGGCAGTGCGGATAGCAAAAACAATTCCCGCTGAGGGGGGCACCAACGTTCTTGCATTGCGAGACGTCGCCATTGCTCAGGCGAAGGCCGGTAATCAGATGGCAGCAAGAGCAATATTTCGGGATGCGATGAACGCTGCTAGGGCGTACGAGGATGAAGAATACGTTGCGAGACTCTGTCAAGATGTCATGAAAGCTGAAACAGAATGTGATGACCTGCAAACCGCGCTGGAGTGCGCTAATAGGTTGGAGTCCTGCCTAATTAAGTGCCGGTCGCTGTTGGGGATCGCGATCGCACTGGTCGAGAAAGAGGGGGACCGGGGGTGTCATGGTCCAAGGACTCTTGATAACCGACGAGCTAACGGGGTCGAACGAGATAACGGAAAAAGAACGGAAAAAGGGGATAAGTCCAATTAGTTCTGTTTCGGTCTGACGCGTGGCCGAGTCTACGATCTGCTCGGCTCGGCCGTTCTTTCGCCGGGTGTCACTGGCTCTGCCAGTGTTGCCGATCCTTGTGCTGTTGGGATTTCTCGTTTCGCTGCTACAATGGATGATCCCTGTTTTTCCTCGCGGAATACCAACACCATGAGCAAACCGCTGCTTCCAACCCGATTTTTGTTCCGCTTCGCGGCGCCGTGCATGTACCGCAAGAAGTTGTGGACCGCCAAGGGCGCGAACTTGGACGAAACGTTTCGGCTGGCCGGCCTGACGGAACTGGAGGGGCATGCCGAGTGGGCCGACCTGCGAGCCGCCTGGAGCGAGGCGGGGTTGGCCTTCACGGCAATCGTGCAGGGCAAACGCCGGCCGCCATGGTGCGACCAATCCCTGCCCGAACAGAGCGACGGCCTGCACCTATGGATCGACACCCGCGACGTCCACAACGTTCACCGCGCCGGCCGCTTCTGCCACCGTTTCGCCTTTCTGCCGGAAAAGAACGGGGGGAAAGCGTCGAAAACCGGTTCCGCGAAGAGATTTCCGGCTTTCTCCTGTCTGTTGCCGATCAATCGGGCCAAGGAGCAGCCGCGGTCCGTTTCGCCCGATAGTTTGCAGGCCATTTGCAAAATGCGCGGCGACGGATATATACTGGATGTATTGATACCCGCCGAGGCCCTCGCCGGCTTCGACCCCGCCGAACATCCCCGTCTGGGTTTTACATACGCCGCGATCGACCGCGAGTTGGGCGAGCAAACCTTTAGCGTCGGCGGCCCGATGCCGTACCAGGAAGACCCCAGCCTGTGGGCGACGCTGGAACTGGTGCGGTAGCAGCCCGCCCACTAAACAGAAAACGCAAACACTCAAACCGTTTTAACTTGGAGAAATACCCGCCATGAGAGAATCCACCCGCAATACAACGCCTCGTCGCGAGTTCCTGAAGACCGCCGCCGGAGCGACCGCGGCCACGGCCTTGGCCGGAGTCGCCGTTCCCCGAGTGTACGCCGCCGAGAACAACACCATCCGGCTGGCGCTGATCGGCTGCGGAGGCCGAGGCAGCGGGGCCGTGGGAAACGCCCTGTCGGTTCCGGGCGAACAGGTCAAGCTGTTGGCCATGGCCGATCTGTTCGACGATAAATTGCGACGGTCGCACAAGGCGCTGGGTAAACGGTTCGGCCAGAAGATCGACGTGCCGGAGGAGCGGCAATTCCTGGGCTTCGACGCCTACCGCAAAGCGATCGACTGTCTGCGCCCCGGCGACGTGGCGCTGCTGACCACGCACGCCGCCTTCCGCCCGACCCACCTGGACTACGCGGTGCAAAAGGGGATACACGTCTTCATGGAAAAGACGTTCGCGCCCGATCCGGCGGGCGTAAAGCAGATCATCCGCGCGGGCGAGGCGGCCGAAAAGAAGAATCTGAAGATCGCCGCCGGATTGATGTGCCGCCACAGTTCGGCCCGACAGGCGCTGATCCAGAAAATCCGCGACGGCGCGCTGGGCGACGTGCTCCTCTCCCGCGCCTATCGGATGCACGGCAGAACCGCCCTCAAGCCGTTCCCGCAAGGCGAAAACGAGTTGCTCTGGCAAATCCGCCGCGCGGGCCGCTTCCTCTGGGGCTCCTCGGGACTGCTGCTGGAGATGATGATCCACCAGATCGACGAATGTTGCTGGATCAAGGACGCCTGGCCGGTCGCCGCGCACGGAGTCGGCGGACGCTACGTTGGCAGCGACGATTGCAGCCAGAACCTCGACAGCTATGCGGTCGAGTACACCTTCCCCGACGGCTCGCAGGCGCTGGTCACGAGCCGCTACATCAACAATTGCTTCAACGACTTCGCCACCTACGTTCAGGGGACGAAGTGCGCGGCCCAGTTCTCCGGCAACGTGCATGCCCCGACCGTGCAAATCTACAAGGACCGACGAATTGCCGCCGACAACGTCGCCTGGAAGCCGCCGCGCGAGAGGGTCAATCCCTGGCAGGCCGAGTGGAACGTGCTGTTGGACGCGATCCGCAACGACCGGCCGCACAACGAGAGCCGTCGGGCGGCAATGGCAAACTACGCGGCGATCATGGGCCGGGCGGCAATCAATACCGGCAAGATCATCACCCTGGACGAAACTTTGGCCTCGGAGTTCCAATTCTGCCCGAACGTGGCCGAGTTGACCACCGACAGTCCCGCGCCGGTCCGCGCCGACTCCCAAGGCCGCTATCCAGTGCCCGTGCCGGGCAAGTGGGTCGAGGTCTGATCCTGAGTTCGGATAAGAAAACGAGCAACAAACAGCCGGCGGCTGTTAGGGGCTATCTCGTAACCTCTTTTGTGGCACAGCCGCCCTCGGCTGTGATGAGCGGACTTCACAGCCGAGGGCGGCTGTGCCACATTTCGAGATAGATTCTTATCCCCCTGGCGTCGCTGGTTTTGATTGCCGATTTTCGGTAGGAAAAGGGGTTTTTGCACCCGCCATAGCCCCTTGCGAAAAAAGGCGAAAATACCGGCGGCCAGAAAACAGCCTTTTTCAGGCGTTTGCGGCTGGTAGAATGACCTCGTCGCGCATACCCCATCGGCGGGGGCTGGCGAAAGGTTTCGCGCTCCGTCGCTGTAAGCCCATGTTGTTATTCAAGTTACAGTCGATTTTCCGGTTTGAATTAACTGGAAAACAAACCCGATTTCACCAATTAACTCTTACGACGATTCGCCGAGGGCCGCCGATGTTCTCGAACCGCTTGAAACCAGGGCTATTCATTTCGCATCGCGGCCGCGCTTTAGACGCAAGTGCGGTTTAACCCCAGGTTGATCAACCTGAAGGCGCGGGGTTGAATTGACCCCAAAAACGCCGCTCGCGCGCAAAACGCCGCCCGAGACACGTTCTTGAAAAGTCAGCGCAAAAATGTGTGCCAAAGGATATCTCCAAGAACATTCCGAGGACTGCATACGCCATCATCGTGAATTATGTATACTGCCCCCGGAATACCCCAGGTATCCCAGAATGTCAATATCGGTTTGTGTCCCCAGAATACCGAGAATACCGGAATAAGACGCAGCTATTGACGAAGAACGATTACGCTTGTTTTAGGTCTAGTTGATGTACTACAACGTCATCGCGCTCAAGGTGTTTCGTTGCCAAGTCCACCAGTCGCTGGTGATGCGTAAAAAAAATAACCTGAGTACGTCGTGAAAGCCGGGCGAGAACCTTCAGGGCCGCTGTCGCCCGATCATCATCAAAGTTCAACAGAACGTCGTCCACGATAAACGGTATGGGTTCGTGGTGGTTGAGCCAGACTTCGAGGCTTGCGACCCGGATTGCCAAGTAAAGTTGATCACACGTGCCGTTGCTCATGCCTTTGACACCCACCGTGTCTTTTCCACCCGGCCGAACCCCGACGAGCACAGGATCCCCATGTTCATCGAATTCGGCACGGAGTTCTTCATAGGATCCAAGTGTCATCTCTGCGAACAGTTGGCTGGCGCGGTCCAATACTGGCCCTTGATTCCTCTTTCGATACCTCTCGATGCTTTCTCGCAACACGGTCGCGGCCACGCGCAAGACTGCAAGTTGGTGCAGATCTTCTCCTAATTGAGCTACAAGCCTCTCGCATTCAACAGCTTTCAGGGCCGCTTGATCATTACCATTCATGCCTGCCATCTTATGCTTCTCACCCTCTATGAGTCGCAACACTTCGTCGCGTTCCAGGCTCAATCGCTGGGCTTCTTGCTCCAGGCTCTCGATCATTTGTTGAAGGGTTCCGCAGTCGCAACCTTCCCGTTCGATTTCCGCGACGAAATCTTCGAGCGTTGCGCCACCTGCCAAATCAAGAAGCTGTTTCTCAACTTCCCGGATGGATGTTTCCAGTTCGCAACGTCGGCGAGAACGTTCTTCAATTTGAGGCAGATCCTCATGTTTTTCACAGCCGGCTTCTTGGCACATTACATTGAGGAGCGTCTCTGCATCGTGCTTAGCTGTTTCAGCCAGTCGATGTTTCTGATCCTGTTGCTTTTGCTGTTTCTCCAACGCGAGTCGCTGTTGCCGATTCGCTTTGGCCGAATCAAGACGGCGATTCAATTCGCTGACGATCGCTTCCACAGGTTGATCGATCAAATCGGGTGCGAGTCGCGTTGTCAGTTCGCGCACCTCACCGGTGAACTGGCTTGTATCTTTGTCAATCCCGTCGATTCGCAATCGGTATTGGTCGGCATCATGATGTTTATGGAACAATTCCGTGAGCAGATTCAAGACGCTGTTTGCCTGCTCTGTAGTAGCACTCTTTTCCAGCCCTAGTCGCTGCATTTCGACCGCCCAATCCGTTCTCCATTCAACGCCTTCAGCTTCCGCTGCCTTATACTCTTGTTCGGCTTGCTGGAGATCGTTCATACATACTTCAAGCTGCTTTTCGACACTTACCCGTTGCGTGTGAATTCTCTGGTGGGCTTCGTGGTGGTCTTGCGATCTTTGGAGTAGCGCCTGCAACGACTCGCTAGCCGTTGCGGGAGAGGCTCCCGCAGCCAGCAGGACTCGCGACATGGCTCGCTTTGCAGCGGCAATCCGATTTTGAATACGTTCGACTTCAAGGCGTTTTGTTCGAACCGCCCCTGCAAGCTGACAGAGCTCCTGCTGACGCCGCCGCCAAGCAATCATTTCGCGTGGCGACAAAGGGGCAACATCCGTGTTTTTCCACTGATGCAGCCAATCACTGGTTAACCGCTGTTGATTGGCGTTGAGTTCCGAGAGACTAGCGTCTATTTCCTGGATTCGTTGTAATCGTTGATCCAAGTCGGATTGCAATTTGGCTTTGGTTGCCACACGATCCGCTTCGCGTCGCAGCCGATCGGCTACTTCATCGGCAGCCGCAACGCTACGCTGGAAGGCTTCGCCGAGACTGGCTCCGGGGGCAAAGTGGCTAACGAATATTTCAATGTCTGGAATGCCCTGCGTGCCTTTCTCGACGGCTGTAAGCAACAGACGGCAGCCGTCGTCACGATGCTGCCTAGCAATATGAAGGTCCGCTTCCGTTGGGACCGCCTGTTTTAATTCCTGTTCTTTAATGCTGCTCTCCAGCCTACGTGTCGCCTCGGTTTCACTGGTTTTCTGTCCTTCAAGGGCGTTCTGATGCGTCTCTTGATCACGGTATTCCTCGTCGAATCGTTCTAATGTTTCGGTACTTGGCGCCGGCATGCGTTCGAGGTCGTCGGCAGTTCCCTTCCAAAGAGACAGCCGCGACAGTTCAACATCGAGCTGCTTCTGAAGTTTCGTAATCTCGCCGTCAATTGACCGCACTTGCGATTCCAAGTCTCCTTCTCGCTGAATGCGTTGAACCAAGTTCCTGAGTTGTGTCGTGTCGATCGGCTCAGCCATTGCTGCAAGACGATCTTCTGCCTGCTTTTTGGCCAGCAGCAAACGTTCCCGCTCGCGACGAGCCGCATTAAACTTTTGCACTAGCCCCTCGTACTGATTGGCAAGACTTTGGATACGGACAACCTTGTCGGTCGGAAGACGGAGGGCTTCGATATCTGATGCCAGATTTGACCGTCCAATCTTTCTGAGAGTTTCCACGGCATCCTTTTCCGCTAATTGGCGGGAAGTCTCCAGATCGGGGCGGTCTGACATGGCCTTTCGATAACTGCCAAAACGCTCACGTAGGTGCTCAATTGCCGTTGTTTCCGCCAACAGATTGTCGGGAACGTCGAGCAAGTCCAGTTGCGCGGCCACTCGGCTCAATTCGTCGTTGGCATCAACTTCCTGTTGCTCTACCGTTTTCAACTCGATGAGAGCTTGGCTGCGCCGAGATGCGAAATCCTCGGACAACAACGGTGCATCACGGCACCCCTCCAGCTCGGCGGTCTCACGCTTCCACCGTGCGACGACGGGCGCACCATTACAAATGCGGGCCATTCGCTTCTGCTCACACCGCTTCTGATTGATCTCGCTAACTAAGTCTGTCTCACGTTTTTCCGCGGCCCGCAGGTCGCTTTCATGCCGACTCCAATCATCGACAGACAACTGTATTTTGCCTAATTCTCTTCGTGTTTCCTGCCATTCGTGAATCGCTTGATTGATCCGAGGTTTGCGAGCTCCGGGTTTGAATAGCAAGTCACTTTCGGTAGTCAGCCACGACTGAATACCATGAAGGTCGGCCAAACCCGCCCCGGCCGCGAATAGGACTTTCCCAACGGAACCTCCTCCCTCCAGGATCTCTTGACCGCCTTTGACGAGCCTTGAGTGGTCGATGCCAAACATTGTGAGAAACGTTGTTTCATCGATTCCAGCCAAAAAGCGATCCAATACATCGTCGGCGAGCGCACTTTGGTCGTCAGTGCCACGCAGACTCTTGTGATTGGCTTTACGTCGCACAAACTCCAGAGTGCTACCATCGGTCATCTCAAGGGACGCGCCCAGTCGGAGACTGGAGTACGGGTGGATGAAGTTATCACTGGAACGCAGGGGTATTCCAAAAAGAAGATCGCGGATAGCGCGCAAAGCCGATGATTTTCCTGCCTCGTTCGGGCCGTATATGACGTGAAGTCCTAACGCACTGGCCGAGAAATCCAGGTTGAGATCGGTAAATGGGCCAAAAGCCATCAAATTCAACTTTGAGATATTCATGATTTCTCGTCCCCTTTCTGCAGATAGTCTTGCAGTACGAATCCAGCCTCATCGAGAATTGACGCGAGCCAAGCCGGATTTGGGAACTGGCCGATTTCCGAGACTTCCTTAATTTCGCCAGGCAGAGCACGCGCGATCGCCCCGAGATCCACACCAAGTTCAGAAAGTCGATCAGGCGCCATCCGAAGTTCTTCAATCAGCGAAGCTATCTCACCGATCGGGCTATCCGCCATTGCATCCATTCTGACTGATGTTTCCGGTGCTATTGTACCGATCTGGACTTTCTCCACCCAAATCTGGCCGCCACTAATGTCAACCGTTCGAGAACGGATCTCATTTACCCAGTGATGTCGTTGCGCCAGCAGCTTCGTATGAGCCGGGGAACGTCCGGCCAGCGCCACTCGAACTGCCAAGAGGCGGCCATCGGCTTTCTGCCGCAGCCTTTGAAGTTCGTCTGCGACCTCGTCAAGAACTTCGTCTACTCCCTGAGCCATGCTGACGTCCACGTCGGCTACCTCCCACCGAACCACGTCCAATGACACGAACTGGGCTGTTGCCGTCAGATCATCCGCAACCGTAACCAACAGGCAGCCTTTGGGACCAGTCTCGCTAATGTATCTCCCCTGGATGTTGCCAGAAAACGCGATTAGCGGATCATCGCATAGTATTTCCCGTTTGTGAACATGCCCCAAGGCCCAATACTGATACTCCTTACCACGCAAACCCTCCACAGTGCAAGGAGAGTACGGAGCATGGCCTTCACGGCCGGAAGCGCAGGTGTGCAGCAAACCAACATTGAATAGCCCGCGATTCGCCAATGGATAACACAGGGAGAGATCTTCCCGAACGGCTGCAGTTGCGTAACTTTGCCCGTGGATCGCTACGGGAACAGTGTCGAGAACAACCGTCTCGGCTGCCCCATCGTCAAATACCTTGACGTTGGCCGGCAGCTTCAACGAGCGAGTCATTCGATTGGCCGCATCGTGGTTGCCGCTGACGAGAAACACGGGAATACCTGCGTCACGCAGACGGGCCATTTGTGAAACAAAGTACAGGCCGGTATTGTAGTCACGCCAGTCTCCGTCATAGATGTCACCAGCCAGCAGTACGAAGGCAACCTGGCGAGTAATAGCCAACTGGACCAAACCCTCGAGTGCTCTTCTCCCCGCATTGCAAATTTCATCGGCAGGGACGCCGTCATATCTCTCTAGTCCCTTAAGTGGGCTGTCTAGATGGATATCCGCCGCGTGAATGAATCTGAACATGACTCCTGGCTTCATGGCATTTGTACCCCGTGTGCGAGCAAACAGGCTCAGCGTCCATGTTTAACGAACCTTGGCGTCAAAATTGAATCGCAACTAAGATACTCTGGCTCTCCATGCTCGTATTGAACGCCATTCTTTAACTGATGTAATAGATCGTCGAATCACTTTTCTTTTTTCTCCGGCTTCTAATCTAATGGTAAAAGGCACAAAAACAACATCATGCCCCCATTCATTCATGCCATGTAATGAAACAATAAAGTATTCGGATTTATCTGATGTATTTTTAATTGTGCATTGCACCGCATATACTAAAGAACCATAACGGTCAATACCTTGAGCTTGTGCCCAAATATTGGTAACATCCGCATTAGCCCCTAAAACCACTGTCAGCAATAGTGAAGCAATCATCAGTACCTCCCACTATTTTTTAGTGCCCAGAGTGTGATTCAAACCCACAAGTGTATCCGATCCCAGCCTGTGAGCAAGCCGCAACGGCAAAGCCGACTGAAAAAAACCCCGCCGGGCGCCACTGACGAAAAGGGCTGACGTTGAGTGCCACTGGCTCTGCCAGTGCTGGGGTGCGGATTGACGTTCCAGCTTGTTGTGTGTAGAAGAAGGGACAAGGCACTTCGGAAGACCGTGCGGCATTTTTCACGAGGTTCACGAAGCACTGGCAAAGCCAGTGGCACACTTTCGACAGTGCCACCCGCCACACTTTCGACAGTGCCACCCGCCGCAAGGTTGGAATATGAGTACCATGATCGACACAATCCGTAGGGTGCGTGAAACGCACCAAGTACAAGATGTTGTGGTGCGTTTCACGCACCCTACTAATCTTGCGCTGTCATATTAAGGAAACCGCCGGGTATCACTGACGAAAAGGGCTGACGTTGAGTGCCACTGGCTCTGCCAGTGCTGGGGTGCGGATTGACGTTCCATAGTGCTACTGGTAGAAGTGGAGAATGGCACGTTGGAGGACGGTGCAGTCTTTCCACGAGGTTCACGAAGCACTGGCAAAGCCAGTGGCACACTTTCGACAGTGTTACTCGTCCCTCGCCCCTCTTTCCTGTAACCTGTATCCCATGCTTTCATACGCCGAAATACTTGGTCCCGGCGGAAGGATTGCCGCCCGGTTGCCGAACTACGAACACCGCGACGAACAACTCGCCATGGCCGAGGCCGTCGATCGGGCCATCCGGCGGCGACGCCACCTGATCGTCGAGGCGGGGACCGGCGTGGGCAAGAGCTTCGCCTATCTCGTTCCCGCCATCCTCTCCGTCGCCACCGATAAGGACCGGGGAGGGGACAAGGATGAAGGGGATAGTCCCATTTTCGTCGAACGAAAATCGGGACAGTCCCCGGAGCGACAATCGGGACAGTCCTCGCGCCGCGTGGTCGTCTCCACGCACACCATCAGCCTGCAAGAGCAATTGATCGGCAAGGACATCCCGCTGTTGAACAGCGTGATCCCGCTGGAGTTCTTGGCCGTGTTGGTCAAGGGGCGGGGAAACTACCTGAGCCTGCGGCGGTTGGAGAACGCTCTGGGCCGCGCCGCCGGGTTGTTCGACGAGCCGGAAGAACTCGACCAACTCCGTCGGCTCCGCGACTGGGCAAAATGGACGGCCGACGGCTCGCTGGCCGACCTCGATTTCCGTCCCTTGCCGGCCGTCTGGGACGAGGTATCGAGCGACCACGGCAACTGCATGGGCCGCGCCTGTCCGCACTACGCCAAGTGTTTCTACTACAAAGCCAGGCGGCGGATGCAGAACGCCCAAATCCTGGTCGTCAACCATGCCCTGTTCTTCACCGATCTGGCCTTGCGGCGCGAGCAGGCGAGCATCCTGCCCAATTACCAGACCGTCGTGCTCGACGAGGCACACACGATCGAGGCCACCGCCGGCGAATACCTCGGCCTGAAAGTGACCAGCGGCCAGCTCGAATACACGCTGCGGAAGCTGTACAACGACCGGACCAACCGCGGGCTGCTGGTCCATCACAAGCTGTTGGACGCCCAGAAGGAGGTTTGGGAGTGTCGGGAGCGGGCGAGCGATTTCTTCGACTCGATCGCCCGATGGCTGGCCGAGCGGCCGGGGGGCAACGGGCGCGTCCGCCAGCCAGGCATCGTCTCGAACCCGCTCGGCGAGCGGTTGCGGAAGCTCGTCGCGTCACTGCGGCGTCACGCCAACGACATCGAACAGCCCGAACAGCGGATGGACTTCACCGCCGCGGCCGGCCGGTTGGACGTGCTTTGCCGAGGGATTTCCGATTGGCTCGGCCAGGACATTCCCGACTCGGTCTATTGGATCGATCGCGGGGGCGGCCGCGGCCGATTGCGGATCACACTGGCGGCCGCCCCGATCGACGTCGGACCGGTCCTCCGCGAACACCTCTTCAACAAAGTGCCGACCGTCGTGATGACCAGCGCCACGCTGGCCACCGCCGGGGGCGACCGCGAGCCGTCGTTCGATTTCTTCCAGTCGCGGATCGGTTTGGCGGAGGGGAAGAAGGGGACAGTCCCCCTTTGCCGGAACGGTCCTTCGGGTGCTTCGCACAAAGGGGGACAGTCCCCTTTCCCCCCCTTTTCCCGTGTGGACACGCTCTGGCAAGGCAGCCCGTTCGATTACAGCCGTCAGGTGAAGCTGGTGCTGCTGGCCGACATGCCCGACCCCGGCGCCGACGCGGCGCGTTACGAGCGGGCCACGGTCGAGATGATCCGCCGCTACGTCGCCCGGAGCGACGGCCGGGCCTTCGTCCTCTTTACAAGCTACGAGATGATGAACCGCGCGGCCGCGGCCTTGACCGACTGGCTGGCCGAGCAGAACCTCGCTCTCTACTGCCAGGGCGAAGGGACGCCGCGGAGCAGGATGCTCGAACTGTTCAAGCAGAACCCCCGTTCGGTGTTGTTCGGCGTGGAGAGTTTTTGGCAAGGTGTGGACGTGCCGGGCGACGCGCTGCAAAACGTGATTATCACCCGGCTGCCGTTCAGCGTCCCCGACCGGCCGCTGCTGGAGGCCCGGCTCGAGGCGATCCGCGCCGGCGGCGGCAACCCCTTCCGCGGCTACCAACTGCCCGAAGCGATACTGAAGCTCAAGCAGGGGTTTGGCCGTCTGATCCGCAATAAGCGCGACACGGGCATGGTGGTGATCCTCGATCCCCGGGTTCGGACGAAGTCCTACGGCCGGTTGTTTCTCGCCTCGTTGCCCCGCTGCCGCCAGACGGTCGAATCGGTGGACACAGGATAAAGGGGTCGGGAGTGTTTGTGACTGAAACCAATGATCCATGCACATGCTACAACAGTTACGCCAAACAAAGACTCCCGACCTCTTTATCACTTCCACTGACGAAAAGGGCTGACGTTGAGTGCCACTGGCTCTGCCAGTGCTGGGGTGCGGATTGACGTTCCATAGTGCTACTGGTAGAAGTGGAGAATGGCACGTTGGAGGACGGTGCAGTCTTTTCACGAGGTTCACGAAGCATTGG
>JAUWPQ010000319.1 GCA_030611515.1 Planctomycetota bacterium
CTTAGCCTCCAAGCATCGGATCCGATTCGTCAAGGTGTCGATGGCCTCAAGAAAACCGGAAAACTCATTTGTCTTTTTTTTCATTAGATCACCTTTTTGTTGGGTATCGTAAAACCAAACTTGACTTCTTGCTCAGGTGGAACATGGACCGTCTAGTGTGCGCCAGCCGCCACTTCCATCGTGGACGCAGATTGCAGTGCCACTCCCCATATCCTCACTGTAATTGAGAACATTGTCAAGTTCGTCGTCTCCGTCGGCTGGGGTTTGGCCGTCGTCGAGAGCCGTTACGCTCGTCAAGGTGTATGTGGCGTCCGCGTCAGTGGCCTCGCATGTTCCTGAGATCAACTTGGCAAGTTTCTGCATCTCTCCGATTTCCCACCTATCAACATCGTGCGGATGCACGCACCACCCCCGCGCGCCATCCTCGCCTTCCGCTACGGAATCCTTCCCACGCGCCCGCTTGTCGCCCACCGTATCGTAAACCGTGAACGTGACGTATTCGCCGTTGACTTGCTTGCGCTTGTAGTCACTCGACCCGTCCCACACAAGCATGTACGCCTCGGCCGAGCCGCCGGGGGTCAGGTCGTCTTTCAACTCGAATCGCCGAAACTGAAAAGGTATCGGCGGGAACGTCGGCGCACCACCGCCACCCCCTGCGCGCGGTTGACGACGCCACCACGCCGTCATGCGGCGCAGTTCGCGGATAGCCTCGGCGGTCAGATTGTAGCCTTGCGGGTCGGCCATTTTGTCACCTACCCCCCTACGCCGGGTCTTCCGTCAGATTCACGGCCACCAGCAGCCCCAGGGCTTGCGTCCCGGTCGATCCGGCAACAGACACCACCGTCCGCAGCAAGTCCGTCTGGATAAGCGTGGGCGTCCCTGAGAGGCTGAGGGCGCGGGGCGTCCGCGCAGTCGTGTTCGTCGAGTTGAACACCAACGACGCGGACAGGATCGTCGAGTAGGTCGATCCGGCCGTTGACTTCTGAACGTCAACCGTTACCGTCCGGCCCGTGCTGTCGGCAATCGTATCGACCGTGGCGTATCCGCCAAGCACGGTGGCCGGCCGATAGGCGGTGTAGATCATCTCGGTCCCGGCAACCACGGCCGAGGTCGTACCCTGGACCGTGCAGGCCTGATACCGATGCGCTACCTTCGTGTGGGCGATTGCAGCCGAAGCGTTGACTTTAGCGTTGGTGATCGTACCGTCGGGCAGCGTGCCTGTTCCGGTGATCGTCACTACGCCAGGGAACTCATAATCGCCTTGCATTCGTGATGGGATAGCCATGATTTTAACTCCTCTGTTTAGGTAAATCCAAGCGGCGCGAAAGCCACCGCGTATCGGTTGTGATAAGTCAGCGTTACGAAGTTGGCCTGTTGGTTCCTTGGCAACACGTGCCCGGTCCCGTCAAGCAAGACGACACCCCCGTGGCTCACCTCGTTTTCGTCGCTTACGACTTTTAGAACGTTGTTTTCGTCAAGCGCACGGCCGCCGGCGTCTATCGGACGTTGCGCCCAGAAGTAATGGTAGTCGAACTCAAATTGATAGACAACGCGGTGGCACGCAACGCCGTTCTCATAATGCGGATCGGCGTTGATTTCCACACACCGGGCCGCGAAGGCAGGAAACCCCTTAAACGAATCCGAAGCTACCCGGTCGGAATAATAGGGAATTATCAGCGGATCAAAGTTGGCCTCGAATCGCGTGGCAATCAGGCCGATGCGCGGCAAATCTTCCGTCAGTTGCGGAACGAACGGATCGCCGGCGGAATTGACAGCCGGAACCCTTGTCTCGCCGCCAGGTGTAGTTGTCGCGCTGTGGATAACTCCGTCGTAATGGATTGTCCGCCATGCGTAGTGCGGCGGCCGCTCGGTCGGTATCTCGATAGTCCAATAGCCTGGGGTCAGTCCGCCTTGTACTACGCTTGAATAACGAACGTCCACTTTCCAAACCGCTGGATCGTCCGTCTCGCGTGCGCTGCGCGACGCGCAAAAGACACCCTCTGAATCTTCATCGCCGATGTTCGGCAGGTTGGCGCAGTTGACAACCGTGTATCGCGTGTCGGACGACGTTGCGCCCCGAACGGTCCAAACCTCTGCCGCCTCATACCAGCCGGCCTCGGATGGCTTTTTGTCGACGCTTTCGGCGCTAACGTCTTTTGTTGCACTCAACGCCATGTTACGCCCCCAGTCCTACGGCTACTGGTTTATTTCCCAGCTTTTCGACCATCTGCTTTTGCAGCCCGGTTTGTTCCCGCTCGGTTTTCAACGATTCCCGCTGTAGCCGTATGTCCTCTTTTTCCCGCGAGCCGAAGTGATGTTGCACGATCGTCGAGTAGGCTTCCTGCGAACCGGCTTGCATGGCGGCGGCAAAGGCCGGACGGGCGGCGGAAGCAATCGGCTCGATTGCCGCAGTTCGTCCCGCTGCTCTCAACCTGTCCAGCAACACCCGGATTTGCCCCATTAAATGTTTTGGCGCACCGGCGGCCATAAGTTCACTAAACTTTATCTGCTCCACCGTCTGCCCAAATGTTTTGTATTTCTTTGTCAGTTCGTCAATGAAGTCGGTAGCCTGCTTGGTTGCATCTTCCAGTTCGGACTTTTTACCGATGCTGGCGGCAAGGGCGTTACCCCTGGCGTCCCCGCCGGGCGTGCCCTGCTTTACGGTCTTTGCCATTCCGTCCTGGATGGCTTTCGCTGCTTCCGAAAATCTTTTTCGCAACTCTCCGGCAATGTCCCGTTTCTCCAATTTCGTCAGGTCTTGCTCCAGTAGTTTTATCGCGTCATGTATAATTTGGACCGACTCGGGATCGAAGACATTAAACCAACCGATATACAGCAGCGTCTTTTGTAGTTTGAGGGCTTGTATGTTTGCCTTAAGCAACCACTCACTGGTCCCTTGTGCAAACTCGGCAATGGAGAAAATAGCCAAGGCAAGCCCGCTGTACTGTTTCTCGGAGTTCTTCGCAGCGTCGCCCGCCTTGATGATCCCGTCAGCTAGGTTGTCGGAGAGCATCTTGATAAACGGGGACAGTTCAACGGATAGCCTCGTAAACAGGCCACTAAACGATGCACCCATGCGAGTGACAGCATCATTGGCCGCCTCTACCGTCGCCGCGTCAAACTTACTGAATGACGCCCCGGCCTTATCCGCCTCCTTGAGCATTGCGATTATCGCGTCCCGGCCTTCGCCGAGGACGTTCTTCATCTTCACACCCTCGGAATCGAACAGCTTAAAGTACAGCCGCAGTTGTTCGCCTTGCGATGGAATCTTACCGAGCGCGTCGGAAAGGGCCAGCAGCATCTTGTCCGGCGTCAGTCGGTTGAGTTTCTTCGCGTCGACGCCCAGTGTCTTGATAGCCTCTTGCGCCTCGCCCGTGCCCTGAGCCGCCTCGGCCACGCGGCGCACCATCCGTTGCAAAGCCATATCGAACGTGGTAGTTGCCAGGCCGCTCAGCTTGGCCGCGTAGTGCCACCGGCTCAATTCCTTCGTGGCAATACCGAGTTTAACTGCGGTCTTGGTCGTCGTGTCGATCATCGCCATCTG
>JAUWPQ010000070.1 GCA_030611515.1 Planctomycetota bacterium
CAACTAAGAAAGGAGGTGGCATTTTCCCCAAGTAGGGCAGACATTCCTGTCTGCCGAAGGTTGGGGTGGTGTGGAGTTGGGTAGGGTGGGACAAGCGCAGCGCAGTCCCACCATTTTAGGCCCTTTGATACGATTGGTGGGGCTGCGCGGCGGTTGTCCCCCCCTACATGTGTGGGGCGCTTTGCACCGCCAAGTTGGCCGGCGCCGCAAGGGCCTCTTGGAGGATGCGACAGAGGAAAGGAAGTGAGAACCGTAACGCGGGATGAACTTTGACAGCATGTTGCTGTCGGCCCGCCAGCGGTTGTGTGGAAGCGACTTTGACGTCACCGTTTGAGTCGCCTATCGAAAAGGTAAAGTACCATGTTACGCGCTATTCAATTTGTGCTGGCTTTCGCCGTTCTGTTCGGTTGCGTCGCGGTGGCCCAAGCGACGATGATTGATTTCGAGCAGCCCACCTACACGCTGGGTGCTCTGAACGGCCAGGACGGCTGGGCTACCGCCGCGACCTCGACGGTGATCGCCGCACCAGCCTGCTTCGGGGTGCCCGCGGGGGCGCAATCGGCCTGGTTCGCAGGCGCCTCAAACAACTTCAGTTCGCGCAGCTTGGCGGGGACCGATTTCACGGACACCACCCAGTTCTCGATGCTGTACCAAGGTATGCTGAACTCCGGAAGCTACGTCCAGTTCTCGCTGGATGCGAGTAACGGCACTGCCGTAGTACCGTTCGTCAAGTTTGGTATGCAAGACAGTTCCAGTACTGTGGTATATTCGGGTATCGAGTCCTTTCTAGTGTCGCGCAGTGTGAATCACCCGTATTCGATAAACGGAACCATCGACTTCACTGCCCAAACATACTCCCTCACCTTTTTCGACTTGGGCGACTCGACCACCAATACTTTCTCGGCATTGCCTTTCTATAATGCTGTGACCAAGGCTCAGGCGAACGCTAGCGGTCAGGTGGTGTATGACACGGGTTATAAGGGCGCTTCTGCGTACTCGGATAATTTCTCCATCGTTCCCGAGCCGTCGACGCTGGCGCTGCTGGGCTGCGGTCTGATCGGGCTGCTCTGCTACGCCTGGCGGAAGCGGAAGTAATGGAAAATGCTGGATGTTGGATGGCGGATGGTGGATGTGACGACAAGTCACTCCACCATCCAAAATCCGTCGTCCGACAATGGGGTAACAGAGGAATGTGGAATGTAGGGTGGGACAAGCGCAGCGCAGTCCCACCACAAGGATTCGTTCAAGCAAGATGGTGGGACCGCGCTGCGCTTGTCCCACCCTACCCTCTCATGACACGAAAGAATATACACCGTGAACACCTTTGCGAAACGCTTTTTTTCCGCTCTCGGACTTGCCTTGGCGGTATGGCTGGCTGTCCCGCGCGTTGCCCACGGAGCGGACGACCCATACGCGCCGCAGCCACAGGCGTCGCTGCAACAGATGTTGTCGATCGACTGGAAGAAGGGGCCTTCGCTACCCCAGGGTCTCCAGGACGTCGGCATCGGGATTCTCGACGGCACTCTGGTCTCGGCGGGCGGATTCTGCCAGGGCCAGACCAACGTGCCGGGAAAACCGGACAAATACCCGCGCGGATTCTTCAAGAAAGCCTGGGGGTTGGACCTTCAGTCGCCGCAGGACGGCTGGCAGAACCTACCCGACTTTCCCGGCGCTGCCCGGCAAGGGCTGATCACCACCGTCGTCGACAATCAACTTTACGCCTGGGGCGGGTTCAGCTACACGTCGCCCTACACGTATAGGGACGGCTATCGCCTGTCAAAGGCGCCAGAAGGCCAATGGTCGTGGAATGCGAGTTCCCCCCTGCCGACTTTGCCGTGGAGCCTGTACTATGGCGGAACCAGCGTCATTGGGTCGAAGATCTACGTGCTCGGCGGCGCGGACTATAACTATACTGATTTTTTCACCAACAGCGATCGCGACGGCAATGTGCCGCGGCTCGGCTCGCGGATGCTGATGCTCGACACGAACAACCTCGGCGCGGGCTGGACGGAGCTTGCGCAGTGTCCGGGTACGCCGCGCTTTGACCACGCCACGGCAACCGTTGGGGGAAAAATCTACGTGTTCGGGGGCGCATCCGGCGCCGACAACGTGACCGGAAAATATAACACCGTGGTCGACAACTGGCAGTACGATCCCGCCACGGATGCCTGGCAAAGGCTGCGGGATCTGCCCGTGGCCAGCGGCAATTTCCCCGACGGGCGGATCACGGCCTTTGACCGCTACGTCCTTTTGGTCGGGGGCTATCAGTACGGCAAGGTCATTAATCCGGACGGTACGTTCGGGCCGATCTACGGCACACCCTCCAGGGCCTTCCCCAACGACTTTCACTACAGCGACGTCTGGGTCTACGACACCTCGACCGACCTCTTCGGCACGGCGACGGGGTTGCCGGTGAATAACTGCCTGCCGATGACCGTGGTTGAGGGCGACCAGATCCACATGATCGGCAGCGATCTCGGCGTCAGCAGCTATGAGAACAAATTCGAGTGGGTCGAGGGCGAGCCGTTCGGCCACCATCCCGACCTCTACCTGACCGGCACGATTCGAGTGGTGCCCGAACCCAGTACGCTCGGCCTTCTGGGCGCCGCCGCGACGGGCCTGTTGCTGTACGGCTGGCGGAAGTGGAAGTAAATTTATGATTTAGGATGTATGATTTCTGATTTGACCGGCGAGATCCGGTGGCGTCACGAAGGCATTTCGTGACGACGCTTGGGGTGCCATGCCGTCGAAAAGGAAACGCGTGAAAAGGCGCAAAGGGACGGATTTGCGCCTTGGCGTGAGATCGTTGTGATTTACCTCGGCAGCTTTTCTATTGAACCAAGAGGCAAACAATGTGCCAGAACAATCAGAAATCCAGGGGTTTTACGCTCGTGGAACTTTTGGTGGTTATTACGATCATCGGCATTTTGATCGCGTTGTTGCTGCCGGCGGTGCAGGCGGCCCGCGAAGCCGCGCGCAGGGTGCAGTGTAGCAACAACCTCAAGCAGATCGGACTGGCCATCCTCAACTATGAGAACCTGCTCGGCTATCTGCCGCCGGCCGGATATTCCAACGGGCTGTACTATATGGCCTATCCGAACGGCTGGGATGTGTACGGGATAATACTGCCCTACCTGGAACAGGCCGCTCTCGACGAGATGGTGCAGGGGGAGCAGATCCACCACGCCGACGTAATGCTCTCGGAGAAAACACGCATGTCGGTTCTCCTTTGTCCCAGCCAGCCATATAAAGGCGACTCCATCTATGTGGCGCCGGAGACGATCTACCTTCAGCATTACAACCCGGTGCTGGGCCCCAGCGGCCCGGACCAGTGGAACGGCGGCGACTATCCGGTCGAAATCGCCGTTTCTTCGCCCCCGAGTGCAGAATACGGAGGATACGCCACTAGCGGCGCGATGCCAATGCTCCTATGGAATTCCTCCTGCACGAAACGGACAAACGGGAACAGGGTGCTGCGCATGGCGGACCTCGACGACGGCTCCTCCAGCACGTTTTTGATCGGCGAAATGTCCTGGGACAACGGAATCCTTTGGGGTTACTGGCCCCGCTCCACGACTAACGGCAGCAGTGGCTGGGGGGGGTCGTACTGCTGCCGTAATCTGCGCTACGCCATCAATGCTTACGGTTCCTTCACGGCCGAAAACCTCGTGAACCCCAGGGTCAACGATACAAGCTTCGGCAGCAATCATCCCGGCGGCTGCCATTTTCTATTGGCTGACGGCTCGGCGCATTTCCTGTCGGAAAACACCCATCTCAGGATTCTCCAGGCCCTAGCCTCCCGCGACGGCGGCGAGGTGGTTAAAATGCCTTAGTCGTCGAAATCGACATTCAGGAAAACGAATATGCGACCAACTCCCATCCGTCACGTGCGCCACTGCTTTCAAGCAAGCAGTGTCGGACAGCGCGTTGCGACTGGCACCGCTCCCGCGAAACAGTGGCTCGTTGACAACGGTTTGTCCGGTGCGATCAGAAACGCGGGATGGCTCCTGACCCTGGCTGCATGCGGCTTGGCGTCGTTGAGCCACGGCTGCAGCCGTGGAGCAGCAACCCGCGTGGCCACGGTGCCCGTTCACGGGACCGTCACGCTGGACGGCAAGCCGCTTCCATACGGCCAAGTCGTGTTCCAGCCACTCAGCGGCCGAGTCGCCAAGGGGGTCATCAAGGACGGTCAATTCACATTGGGCACGTACAAGGCGGCGGACGGCGCGGTGTTGGGCCGTCATCGCGTCTCCGTCACCGCGCGGAAGATGCTCGAAGGCGAGGAGCCCGGCGCTCTAGGCATGCCCCGGTTCGGCCCATCCCTGATCCCCGAGCGCTACGGCGACAGTGCCGTCTCCGGGCTGGAGTTCGAGGTGACTTCCGGCGATAATGCCTTCCATATCGAGTTGTCCAGCCGGCGATAAACTGAGCGAGCGACGTACCAACGCCATTGGAAAGGGCACTGTTATGAAGAAACTGGTTGTCGGATTGTTGTCGACGGCCGCCTTAGCACTTGGTTTGGCGGGTATCTGGACTTTCGGCACGGTCGGTGTTGCGCGTGGCGACATCGGGCTGACGAATGACTTTAACGCGAATGCGCAAGGCTGGCAGGTCTACGACTATAACGGCGGTTCGGGTGGGGACAATGTCTTCTACCCCGTCACGTGGGAAAGCTCTGGCGGCGTCGGCGATTCCGGGTATGTCTGGGGCGACGACTCGCGGTGGCGCATCGATACGCCCGAGAGTCCAAACTCGATTTTGTCGTTCATCATCTACCGCAGTTGGGTCGGAGGCGGCGCTCTCGATCTTCGCGACAAGACGCTGTCGGTCTACCTCCGTGGCGATCATCTTGACTTGAAGGGGGCGAGCATCTACTTCTGGGCACTCAGTAACCAATGGCCGGGGGGGGGGAACCGTTGGCACTACACGGCCAAGCCCTTGGATATTTCTGAAGGCACATGGGGCCAGAAACTGAGCTTCGTGCTCAGCAACGACGAGAGTCTCTGGCACCGCAGTTGGTCATGGGATCCGTCCCGCCCGGTTAGTCTCGACAGCGTTTTGAGTAAGTGTGATAGTTACGGCTTTGCCTTTGTCGGCTTTTCCGACGAAGTGACCGGCAAGTTCTCGATGGACGACTTGAAGATCGGAGTACCGGTTCCAGAACCCGGGACGATGGGAATGTTGGCGACCGGCAGTCTAATACTGTTCGCAGCGGCACTGTTTGCAGCGGCATGGTGGCGTTTTCGTTCTCGGTGTCTCGTGTGATATGTGACCAAAAGTGCAACATCCTTTGGGATCTTAGCCTTCGCCAAACAAGCCATGAATTCAAAATTGATTATGAGCATTGCGCGCCATTGCCTGCCACTGATGCTGGCGGTGGCGATGGGTTGCGGCAGCGACAAGATTGTCCTTCCGACGGCCCCCGTTGCAGGCACGGTAACCTACCAGGGAAAGCCGCTCAGCGGCGGAAGAATCGTCTTCCTTCATCCCTCCGGGCAGGCGGTGGGCGGCGATCTCGGCGCCGACGGCGACTTCAAGTTGGTCGCTTTCCAGGGCAAGAACCAAGTGGCAGTCGAGTGCTTTGAACAACCGAACTCCAACCTCAAGGGTGGCCCGCGTACCATGACGTCAGGCAAGAGCCTCACTCCCAGCCACTACACCGAGTTCGGCACGTCGGGTTTGACGTTTGATGTCAAGCCGGACGAGAACAAGGCGGAGTTCGCGCTGAAAGACTGACCGTCCACACTTTGAGGTTAAACCGCGATAGCTAGCGCGGACAACAGCAACCCCGAGGAGAGCAGATCGTGTTAGTCAACAAGCTGAACGTCATATTCGTTTTCCTGGCCCTGGCCACATCCGCGCGGGCTGCCGAGCCGATCGACGTCGGCGCGCGGCTCGAACCGATCGTGGACAACTATCTGATCGAGCGGCTGGACGGCGCGACGCTACGCCTTCATCCGCCTACCCCGCGAGAGATCGTCTTGAAGTTCGATCGGCCCTGGGAAGGTCTCTACTGCGGGTACTTCACCGTGCTGAAGGACGGCGATCAATATCGGATGTACTACCGGGGACTGCCCGAAGCCAAACATGCGTTGGACACGGAAGTGACTTGCTACGCCGAAAGCGACGATGGCATCCACTGGACGAAGCCGAATCTGGGGCTGTTCGAGGTTCGCGGCACGAAGCAAAACAACGTGGTGTTGGCCCGCCATCCGGCCTGCCACAACTTCGCCCCGTTTCTGGACACCAACCCCGACGCGCCGGCCGACCAGCGCTACAAGGCCCTTGGCGGACAGTCGTCGTTCAGGGATCCGAGCGACGGAGGGTTGATTGCCTTTGTCTCGCCCGACGGGATTCGCTGGAAGCAGTTGCGCAAGGAGCCGGTCGTTACCCGAGACAAATCCGACAAGCGATACGTTTTCGATTCGCAAAACGTTTCGTTCTGGTCCGAGCGTGAAGGCTGCTACGTGTGCTACTTCCGCTTGTGGGCGGACGGCAACCGCGTGCGCTGGATCGCCCGGACCACGTCGAAGGATTTCGTGAACTGGACCCGATCCGTTGTGCTGACCCTGGACGACAAGCCGCGGCAACATCTCTACACGAGCCAACTCGTCCCGTACGTGCGGGCGCCGCACGTTTACCTGGGGCTGCCGACGCGGTTCATGCAAGGGCGCCGGGCACTCAGCGACAAACAGATCGCCGCGCTGGGAACGCCGAAACAGTACGTCAAGGACTGCACCGACATCACGCTGGTCTCCACCCGCGGCGGCGACGAATTGAAGCGGACATTTCTGGAGGCTTACCTCCGGCCCGGCCCGGACCCGTACAACTGGACCTCGCGTGCCAGCTACGCCGCGCACGGCATTCTGCAAACCGGTCCCGAGGAGCTTTCGCTCTACGTGCTGCACCATTGCGGCTATCCCACGGCCCACGTTCGCCGCTATACACTGCGTTTGGACGGTTTCGCCTCGGTCAATGCGCCGTTTGCCGGCGGTGAGATGACGACAAAGCCGCTGCTGTTTGCCGGCAAGGCCCTGAAAATCAACTTCGCCACTTCGGCCGCCGGCTCGATCCGCGTGGAGATTCAAGACGCCGAGGGCCGGCCAATTCCCGGCTTCGCACTGGAAGATTGCCCGGAGATCATCGGCGACCAGATCGAGCGGACGGTAAGCTGGAAGCAGGGTTTGGACCTAAGCGCGCTTGCGGGCCGGCCGGTCCGCTTACGGTTCGTCCTGAAGGACGCCGATATTTTCGCGTTCCAATTCCGCAGCGCCGATTTCGCTGGCCACCAGCAGTGAATGGTACAAAAATCGGCCTCGCCCCATCCCTCCCATCCTTCCGATCTTCACCGCGACGGCTTCTCTTCACCTAGGCAGCCGGGGCATTCAACCGGTTTTCCGGAAAAGTGCATGGAAAATGCGAATTTCCGTCTGGACGCAGTCCGGGCGAAATGGATAAACTCCCCCACTGATTAGGTGTCGAGATTGTCCATTCTTGCCCTGCGAGGTTCAAGGAGGAACGAATAATGCGGTCTCACTATTTATGGATTCTTGCTGTTGCGGCGGCGGCCTGGGCCGTGCCGGTCGCCGGGCCTTCGGCGGCCGATGATGACGCACGTCAATCGGACAAAACGCTCCAATCGTCGGGAGAGATTCGCGTCTTGGACCAGACCGCGGCGGACGCGAAGGACGAGGAGGCTGCCGACGCAAAATCTCTGAAACACAAGGTCGGAGTGCCCACTCCCGCCAAGCGCAAGCCGGGCGCGAAACAGGTGCTCGCCGATCCCGCCGCGTCGGAGCTGCCGTCCACTCCCGCGACCAAGCCGACCGCGGAGCCGTCGAAAACTAAAACGGAAGTTGAACCGCTCGACCCGATCCCCGATCCGATGGAGGCCCCTCCCGTTTCGGTCGAGACCGCGAGCTTCAAGGGGATCACGCCAGGGGTGTCGACGAAGGACGACGTGGCGAATTCCTGGGGCCGGCCCAGGAATACATCGCGGGACAACGGCTTACTCGTGCATTTGCATTCGGTCGATCCGTTCAAGCAGGTCGAGGTAAGCTATGCCGGCGAGAAGGTATCGTCGGTCGTAATCCGCCTGGAACACTCTTTTCCCGCCGACGCCGTGGCCAAACAACTCGATCTGGCCGCGATTCGTCCGGTGCTGGTGTCAAACGAGTTGGGCGAAATACTCGGTCTGGCCTATCCCGAACGGGGCGTGCTCTTCGCCTTCGAGCAGAGCGACAAGCCCGGCAAACCGTCGATGAAGGTCTTGCAGATAATTCTCGAAACGGTATCGGCCGAGTCTTTCGTACTCCGCGCCGAGACGACGATGGAAAGCCGCTACGACCTGAGCCGTCGCGACTTGGAACAAGCGTTGAAGTTGGAGCCGAACAACGCCCGCGCACATTGGCTGTTGGGCCGCGTATTGGCGGCCACCGAGCGGCACAAGGAGGCGTTGGCCGAGACGGGCAAGGCGGTCCGCCTCGACCCCGACAATCCGCAGTATCGCGCGACCCATGCTCAAGTTCTGGCCCAGGCCGGACTCTTGCTCGAAGCGGTGCAACATACACAACGAGCAATCGAGACCAGCGCGGATCGGCCGCACATCAAAGCGCGGGCAACCTGTCTGCTCGGCGATCTGCTGGCATCCGGCTCGAAACCCGACTTTAAGAAAGCGCTGACCTACCACACGAAAGCGATCCGAATTGCCGATCAATTGTATAGCAGTCCGCACCCTGCAATCCGGATAGCGGCCAAGGAAGTGCTGGTCGACGCCCATCTCGGCGCCGCCCACGACATCGCCTGGGGCGAATATAAAGAGAAGGACAAGGCGGTGGTCCGCTGGCTCGAGCGTGCCCGGGCGGCCGCCGCCGACGTGGTCGAAAACGAGAGGGGCAACCCCCTGCTGCTGTTCCACGTCTGCACCCGGACCTTGTCCGCCTACGTCGGAGTGCGCGGCAAGATCGACCCCGCCTCCGTCGTAAAAGCGACGGTCGAAGTCGGCGAAAAACTCATCGCCGCGGCACGCGATCCCGGTCGCAAGGCACAACTCCAATGGGAACTGGGTACTGCTCTGTACGACGCCGTGCAGGTCTGCCAGATGCGCTCCGAAAACGAAAAGGCGCTGAAATACGGCCAGGCCGCGGCCAAATATCTGGCCGAAGCAAATCGGGTCAATCCATCGTCCACCACCACTTTGCTGCTGGGCCGGTTGTACTTCCGCCTCGGCGCGATCCATGCCCTCGGCGACCGAGACCACAAGGCGGCCATCGTGTGGTTTGACAAGGCCCTGCCGCTGCTGAAGGGCCGGTCCGCCGAAGAACTGGCCGACAATCTGGGCCGACACGGCGAATCGATGGTCAGCATGGGCGTCTCCTACTGGCAAACCGGCCAACGCGAGAAGGCCGTCGAGCAGACCGAACAAGGCATCCGCTGGATGGAGCAGGCCGTCAGGCAGGGTTCGCTCGACCGCTCGACGCTGGCCGTCCCCTACGGCAATCTCGCCGCCATGCACCGCAAGCTCGGCGACGGCAAAAAGGCCGACCGTTTGCTGGAGTTGGCCGGCCGGATCAAGGAAGAGAAGCTGAAGTAGTGGATAGTGGGTAGTGGATAGTGGGTAGTGGGTAGTGGATAGTGCGGGGACAAAACGCCCCGCGACTGCGGTCGCGGGGGGGAGATTTTTCGCTCCGCAAAAATGTTGGGGTGGCAGTTGCACTGCCGCCCCTCGTTTGTTTCTTGGGTATTGATGGCGCGAACAATAACGCCTACGATACTCATATCATGATCGCCCGGATTACCCGCTGGAAGATCGTAATATTGCGCGTCGTCGCCGCCGCTCTCGTCATTTTTGGATTGGCGACGGGGTACTATTGGTTATACTACATGGGGCCGTTGCGCTGCTGGTACGATCCAGTCTGGTGTCGCCAACTCTCTTACGCGGCAAGTTGGGACTTATGCCAGAAGTGCACTCACCGTTCCGGTTGGTATCACGACACGATCGTCGGCTCATGCGGCGACAAGTTCTGGGTCGAGTGGATCATGAATCATATTCGACCGAATGAGCCAATCTCTGATTGCACTGCCGGACATAAGGATACCGCGCTCCGACGGTTGACCAATCAGGACGCGGGCGACACGGCCGAGGCCTGGCTTGCTTGGTGGGAACGGAACAAGTCGAAATCGCAGGAAGACTGGATTCGCGACGGATTCCGAGAACGCGGATTGGAGCTTGAGAATCCGCCGACAAAATCGAACATTGTCGCTCTGTTGAAGCTCGCGCCATATCAGGACGAAGAGAAATGCGGAGCGCCCTCCTACGTCCAATACAACGCGTTTCGTTGGCTCCGCGACAGCGACTTCGATCCTTCCACGTTTACCGTCGATGATCTCTCGTCGGAAGACGGCAACGATGTGCTCCAAGGTCTCATCCGTTTCTCGCGCCTGACCGGCGTGTATCCCAAGGACGACGACGTGGGCGTTCTCGATCTCGGCAATCCGCCCGAACGCTATTCTTGCTCCCCCTTGATGTCAACGCCGGGATTTAAGCTTGCTGCAAACGCGATAATATTCTTGCCGCTTTGCACCGGGTTGTTCTTGTTCTGGATTTCATTTCGCATGCGAAGACGCTCGGGGATTGATCGGCGTGTATCCTATCCTGAACGGCGGGCAAGCCCGCCCGCTACACATTGATGGAAACCTCGCCGCGCCGCGTGAACGCGGCGGCTAAACTTGAAATCAGACGCCACGCAATTCCACCCCGCGACCGCAGTCGCGGGGCGTTTTTTCTCTCCTCACTCCTCACTCCTCCCCCTTCGCTCTTCTCCACTTGACGGCGGAGCCGATCCACCTTGCTACGGATCGCCTCAAGCTCCCCGTGGAACCGTTCGACGGGCCGGGACTCCCCTATTCCGCCCTGAGTGCTTCTATTGGTTCAAGAGCGGCGGCGCGAATCGCCGGGTAGATTCCAAATACGATTCCCACGAATACCGAAAAGGCAAAGCCAATAAGTGCCGCCGGCCAGGATATGACCGTCTCCCAGTATCCCAACATCGACACCGCCAAAGCTGCGCCCACACCGCCAAGGACGCCCACCAACCCGCCGACGGCGGCCAACAGGCCGGACTCCAACAGGAACTGCGTGCGGATGTCGCTCCGACGCGCCCCGACGGCGCGCCGCAGGCCGATCTCCCCGGTCCGTTCCCGGACCGAGATCAGCATGACGGCGAGGATGCCGATGCCGCCTACCACCAAGGAGATTCCCGCGACACTGCTGATGAGAAACGTCATCGAGCGGGTCGTCTCCCGTTCCGTATCCACGAGAGTCGCCTGATTCTGGATCGTAAAATCGTCCGGCTTGTCTCGCAACCGGTGTCGTTGTCGCAGAAGTTCCCTGATCTCCTTTTCGCCCGTATTGAGCAACTCAGCGCTGCGTGCCTGGACGTAGATCGTCTGAATGTGCGTGACGTTGAACAGGCGTCGCATGGCTGTCCCGAGCGGAACAATGATCAAGTCATCCTGGTCGACACCGTTGGCATCCATACCCTTTGGCGCCGTCACGCCGACAACCTCGAACGGAACGCGGCCGATCCGTATTCGCAGCCCCGTTGGATCTGCCCCGTCAAAGAGATTCTCAACAACGGTGGGGCCCAAGATGGCAACGCGGCGTTGCGCACGGTTTTCTTCCGGGTCGAAGGAGCGGCCGGACGCGATCGCAATGTTACGGACGTGGAAACCCTCCGGGGTCATGCCGACGACGTTGGTATTGGCATTTTCCGATTCGTAGCGAGTAGCCAGTTTCTTGCTAATCGCCGGGGCGGCGAGTGCCACCGACGGGCATTGCCGGGCAATGGCTTCGGCGTCGTCTGCTTTCAACGTGGTGACTGTAGCGATCTGCCGCTGGCGCCCGGCGATAATTCTTGTTTGGCCGGCATTGACGACGATCAAGTTGGTACCCATATCGCGAATGCGGTCCAGAATCTTTTTCTCCGCGCCCCGCCCGGCGGAAACAATCAATACGACGGCGCCGACACCGACAACGATGCCGGTCACACTCAGCAAAGTACGAAGCTTCTGTGCCGCCAGGATTTCACACGAGAGCGCTAAGTTTCTCGATAGTTTCATTGCAGCGCTTCCACCGGGTGCAGTCTGGCTGCCCGTCGGGCGGGTTGGACTCCGAAGAACGTGCCGACCAACAGGGCGAAAGCCACTGCCAGGGCAAACGGTTCCCAGGTGATTATGGTCGGCATTTGAATGATCTTTGGCAGCAGTACGCTGACGCCCAGCCCCAGCAAACTGCCGAGAATCGTACCGAAGATAGTCACCGCCAAGGACTCCGTGAGAAACTGGGCAAAGACGTCGCCGCGAGTCGCGCCTACCGCCCGGCGCAAACCGATCTCCTTGGTGCGTTCGGCCACCGAGATGAGCAGAATGTTCATCATCACCACACCGCCCACAAAGAGACTCAGCGCGGCCAATGCGATCAGCAGGAACGACAGGGTGCTCGCGATTCCCTTGACGAGTTGTGCTATCACCATGGGGGTGATAAGCCGGAAATCATCCTCCTCTGGCGGCGTGATATGGTGCCGCTGATGAATCAGAGATCGGACGGCTTCGGCCTGACGGGGGATTAGGGAAACATCCTTCGAGATCAGCCGGATTGCGCCGATGTGGTTCACGTTCATCACCCTCCGCATCGCCGTCGTAATGGGGATGATCACACGGCTGTCGAAGTCCATTCCCATCGGACTGGCGCCGCGCGATTCGAGAACTCCCTTTACCGTGAGGGCAACCTTGTTGATGTAGAGGCGCTCTCCAATGGGATCGCTCTCTCCAAACAGTTCGCGGCGAACCGTTTCTCCGATAACGCAGACTTTTGCCATGGTGGCCACGTCCTGATCCGATATGCCTTCTCCGTCGGCCACATGCCAATTCCACGCCTCGTGCCAAGTCGGCTCGACGCCCCAGACGGTGGCCTGGTGCAGATTTGCCCCGCGCGTGACGTTCACATTGAAATCCCAAGCCATCGGCGTGACAATCTCCAGACCGTCGATTTGGTTGCGGATCGCTTCGGCGTCTGCCAGCGTCAAGGTCGTAACCGTTATGTCGGGCGGTGGGAGATCCTTGCCGCCGCCGGCGATCAGCATGATGGCCCGAGGCCCGAAGTTTTGCAGCCGCTTCATCACTTTCTTTTCCGTCCCTTTGCCGATGGCCATGATCACGGTCAGGGCCGCGATGCCAACGATTGTGCCTGCCATCATAAAGAAAGTGCGGAGCTTATTGATCCTTAGGGATCGTACCCCTTCAGTTATTATGCGCAAGAGTCTCATTCGGCGTCCTCCCGTCCGATACGCTCATCGACTTCTTTTTCGGCGTCCCGCGGCTGTGCCACGCGACGGTCTTGCTCGATCTTGCCGTCCTTCAGCACAATAACCCGATCGGCATGTTCCGCCACCTCTTCATTGTGCGTCACGATGATAATCGTATGCCCATCGCGATGCAGCCGCTTGAAAATAGCGAGTATCTCCAGGCCGCTCTTGCTGTCTAGGTTTCCGGTAGGTTCGTCGGCCAGGATAATTTGCGGATTGGTGATCAGTGCTCGGGCGATAGCGACCCGCTGCTGTTGCCCGCCCGAAAGCTCACCGGGACGGTAGTACATCCTGTCGTTCAATCCCACCGCGGTGAGAGCTTTCTCGGCACGCTGCTCGGCGTCCTCGGGGTACGGCTCCGAGTAAATCAGCGGCAGCATCACGTTCTTCAGTGCCGTCGTCCGTTCGAGCAGATGAAACTGCTGGAAGACAAACCCGATCTTCTGGTTTCGCAAATGCGATAGGGCATTGTCGTCCAGTGTGCCCGCGTCGGCGCCGTCCAATTGATATTGCCCGCCCGTGGGCTTATCGAGACATCCCACGATGTTCATCAGCGTGGACTTTCCGGTGCCCGAGGCGCCCATGAGGGCCACGTACTCACCGGCCTGGATGCGGAAGGAAATACCCTTGAGCACCGGGGTTGCCGTGTCGCCGCTGCCGTAAGTTTTCTCGATAGTTTTTAGTTCGATCATGGCATCTCCCGACCGTTTTGTAGGGTTGCGTCGGGGGCGGTCAGAAGCACGGTCTCTCCCTCTTGAAGACCCGCCGCGACTTCAATCCACCCGTTGTCTTTCCAGCCGATCTTGATTTCTCGCTCTTCCGGTTGACCGTCCGCGAGCACGTAAACAACATTCTTCCCGCGCACCCTCCGCACGACTTTGGCGGGAACGGCCAGCACGTCTTTCCTGGTTTCCAGAAAGATGGTCACGTTAGCGGTCATCTCGGGCCGCAACCTGTCCCCGTAGGGCGTCGTGACGTTAACGACCACGTCATAGTTGACTACGTTGTCCTGGATGATCGCCTTGGGATAGATTGCCGTTACCGTGCCTTCAAATTCGTCGGCGGGAAAAGCATCCACGGTGAAGACGGCGTGCTGGCCGACTTGGATCTTGCCAATATCCACCTCGTCGACATAGGCGTCGACTTGCAGACGGTCCAGGTCGATAATCGTGACGAATGTCGGGGCTTGCATGCCGGCCGCAACCGTTTCTCCCTCCTCCGTGGCGACCGAAGCAATCACCCCGTCAATTGGCGCGGTGATCGTGGCATAGGAAAGCTGAACATTCGCGTTTTCCAGGGCCGACTTGGCGCGGGCAATCTCCGCCTTGGCTTGCCGCATATCTTCCCGGTAACGTATTGTTGCCAGCTCGTGAGATTTGTGGGCCAACGCCAGTTGCGCCTCGGCCACCAGAAATCGCTCCTGCGCGGCGTCGTATTCTTCCTGGGAAACCGCGTTTTTCTCGGCCAACTCCTTTTGCCTTGCCAAGACCTTTTCGGTGTAGTTCCTGGTAGCTTGCCACTGACTCGTTTCCAGTTCCGCCTTCTCGATTTCCTTGGGCAGCAGCGACTGGACGGCGGCGAGTTTTGCCTCGTCCAAATCCAACTCCGCTTGACGCTGAGTCACCGTGGCTTCCAGGTCTGCTTTTTCCAGTTCGGCGATCACCTGTCCCTTGGTCACGGCATCGCCTATGTTCGCGCGCAAACGCTGGACCTTGCCCGAAATCCTGGCTCCGACGCGAACCTCCGCGCCGACTTGGGGTTGGACCGCGCCCGTGGCGAGAACCATCGAGGAAAAATCTCGCCGAACCACCTCGATGGTCGTGGGATTTCCCTCGACACCGTCCGGGTGCCTACTGTTCTGCCACCACCATCCGGACGCGGCGCCACCGACGGCGAGAGCGATCAGAGCCAGAATCCAAGTTTTCATGCGTCTGCGGTTGGTGAATAATTCGATTAAATTCGTAATTCCGGGGACGCCCGTAATCCGGGATTAATTCCGGGGACGCCATACATAAGGAGTCGTAGCAGAATAACTATCGGATTGAAGTTCTTTTTGGGCCAATGTTTTGGCCACGGCAATCAACATTGCGAGTAAGGTTCGCATGATAGAGTACCGCCATCTCTGGTTTGGCGCCCTGCAAGTCTTGCACAGTAAGTTTGGGCCGCTTCGGAACGCTTTTGCAGTGTCGGGCCTAGTCCGTGTCGAGCCGTTTCCTTGGCTTCGGCCGTCAACTCGCGTCCGCGAGTAGCAATAACACGCGGCAAAACGCCTTTTGTGCGTTTCAGCCGTGCGGCGGACTCCATCTGTATCCGCAAGTTGTGTGCCGGAGTGGAAAAAGGCGCCAGGAACCATTTCTCTCTCTGAAACGGTTGCCGCTACGTTTAACGCCGTGCAGTTGATGAGTATACCCCTTTCTTACACTGGGTGACAAGCAGACCGGACGGCCCGGTGGACCTTCCGCCTCTCGTGGGTTACACTCTGTTGACATAGGGCGGCCTCCTTGCGATTGGCGAAAGTTGCTTTTAACAAAACAACTTATTCCATCCGGCATACAACATCAATCCGATGCTCATCGAAGCCTACCGCCGATTGTTTGACGCCTTTGGACCCCAGCACTGGTGGCCGGGCGAAACGCCCTTCGAGGTCATCGTCGGCGCCGTGCTAACGCAAAACACCAGTTGGCGAAACGTGGAACGGGCAATCCACAACCTACGCGAGGCCGACCTGCTCGAACCCCGCGCGCTGTACGACGTGCCGGTCGAAGAACTCGAGGAGTTGATCCAACCGGCCGGCTACTTCCGCGTCAAGGCCCGGCGGCTGCGGAGCATGCTCGAATTCATCATCGAACAATTCGACGGCTCGTTGGAGGCGATGTTCCGTACCGAATTGTCCGAGCTTCGCGGCCGGCTGCTCGGCGTTCACGGCATCGGGCCGGAAACGGCCGATTCGATCCTGCTCTATGCGGGTGGATTGCTCAGCTTCGTCGTCGACGCCTACACCCATCGCGTCTTCGCCCGGCATGGATGGATCGGCTTCGACGCCGACTATCATCAGATTCAGGACTACGCCCAGGGCGAGTTGCCGCAAGACGTGCAATTGTACAACGAATATCACGCGCTGCTGGTCCGAGTGGGCAAGGATTTTTGCCGCAAGTCGAATCCAAAATGCGCCGAGTGTCCGTTGCAGGAAATGCTCCCGTCCGGCGAGCCGTTGACGCCGGACTAGGCCGTCGTACCGACGGCCGCTAAACTGGGAACGGACGTCGCCATCGACCGTTTAGCGGTCGCCGGTACGGCGACCCGAACTTCGAGAAAACGCATGTCCTTATTCGACGCCAGTGAAAACGCGAATCGCCTGGAAGCGCAGCCCTTGGCGGCGCGGATGCGGCCCAGAACGCTTGATGAGTGCGTCGGACAGCGGCACTTTCTCGGCGAGGGAAAGCTGCTCCGCCGGCTGCTGGCGGCCGACCGGCTCGGTTCGGTGATCTTCTATGGCCCGCCGGGCACGGGCAAAACCACCTTGGCCCGATTGCTGGCCGGCGCCACGAAGAGCCACTTCCATCAAATCAGCGCCGTGACCAGCGGCGTGAAGGAGTTGCGGGAGATATTGACCGCGGCCGACGACCGGCTGGCGTCCGCCAGCCAGCGGACGCTCCTGTTCGTCGACGAGCTTCACCGCTTCAACAAGCCGCAGCAGGAGGTGTTGTTGCCCGCGGTGGAGGAGGGCGTGGTGATCCTGGTCGGCGCGACCACCGAAAACCCCTTCTTTACGGTCGTCAGCGCGCTGGTCAGCCGCAGCCGCGTCTTCCAGTTCGAGCCGCTTTCGTCCGACGACATCAAGACGCTCATCCATCGTGCGGTCGCCGACAAAGAGCGCGGCCTGGGCCGATTCGACGTCCGCCTGCACGACGACGCGCTCGACTTCCTGGCCGAGACCAGCGACGGCGACGCCCGCCGGGCGCTGTCGGCACTGGAAATCGGCGTGCTATCGAGCAGCGAGACGCCGATCGAGTTCACCCGCCAATTAGCCGCCGAGTCGGTCCAACGCAAGGCGGTGCAATACGACCGGCAGGGCGATGCCCATTACGACTCGATCAGCGCGCTGATAAAGAGCCTTCGCGGCAGCGATCCCGACGCGGCGCTCTACTGGCTCGCCCGGATGCTCGAAGGTGGCGAGGACGTGCGGTTCCTGGCCCGGCGGTTGGTGATTCTGGCCAGCGAAGACGTGGGCAACGCCGATCCGGCGGCGCTGCCGTTGGCCGTGGCGGCCGCGCACGCCTGCGAATTGGTCGGACTGCCCGAATGCCAGTTGACGCTGGCCCAGGCGGTGACGTATCTGGCCTGCGCGCCGAAATCGAACGCGGCCACGATCGGCATCGGCGAGGCGCGGGCGGACATCCGCGAGGGGCGTCTGTTGCCCGTGCCGGTCCATCTCCGCGACAAAAGCTACGCCGGCGCGAAACGTCTCGGCCACGGCGAAGGCTACCAATACGCCCACAATTCTCCCGACGCCATTGCCGAACAGGATTATCTCGGCGTCGAGCGAGAATACTATCGGCCGGTGGATCGCGGCTTCGAGCGCGA
>JAUWPQ010000196.1 GCA_030611515.1 Planctomycetota bacterium
CTCTCCGCGGCTCGGACCCTGCAAACGCAAGGAAAAAATTACGGCGTCGAATCGGCTCTGGACTATGCAATCATTCATGGCCGCGCGGACCTGCACGAGCGTCTTCAACAGGAGCAGTTGCCCTCGAAGCTAAGCATCCGCGTGGTCTGGCAAGACGGCCCGGCGCTGGACGGCGCCGCGATGGCCTACGGATTGGCGACGGGCTGCCTGAACCAGAACGCCAAGGCGTTCGATCTTTCGCGGCAAATGAAGGCCCGTGCGTCGATATGGGAAATATTCCCTTGGTGGGATCTGACTTATGCTTCGCTGCTGGTCGCCTGGCTGGGAGTGACGCTCTTTGCCCACTCGAGCAAATTGGAAGAGGACTATATGGTGGTTCGCACTCAAAGCAGCAGCCACAAGTGTCTTGTATCGGGGGAGTCGAAAAATCTGAAAAAGAAAACCGAAAACCTGGTGAAGAAGGTCGAGGCGGTTTACAAGTATCTCAATACCCGGATTCTTTGGACCGAGTACACTCGAGACATTTCGATCCGACTTCCCGCCGAAGCCATGCTCAGCACGTTCACCGGAGAGTGGATACTGGAATCCGGCCGAAAGACCAGAAGGGCGGCCAAGAAATCCCTGCTGTTCCGCGCGATTGTGCCTCAGATGGCCGACGGTTCCGCTCCCCGTGAAATTGACGAGTTTCTCGAAGAGCTTCGCCACGATCCGCTGCTGCAACGCGATTTCGGCTCGGTGAGGCTGACGGACATCAAGCGGTCGCTCTCGCGGGACAGGAAGTCGACCGTGGCCGCCTTCACCGTCGTCTGTTTACCCAAGGCCAAAGGATCGGCAAAACGTTCCACCAGCGGCGCCGCGGGCAAAAAACGAGGGAGGGGGAAGAAATGAGCGCGACCGAATCCGACGATCGCCGGGCCGGCGACATCATATCCAACTTGCTCGAACAGTTGCACGACCCCGTGCGCTTGCGGATATGCGTGATCGCGGCGGTGTTGGCGGTAGGCTATTTCGCCGTCTACAGTCCGCTGCACGAGAAGATCGTCGAGACGACGAAAAAGCTGGAGCGCGACAAGAAACTGATCCAACTGGCTATCAAGATGGAGCAATTGCAGGAGCAGTACGACAAATTCGAGGACCGGATTCCCCGCAACACCGACAGCAAGGAATGGGTGCAGTACATGCTCGATGGCATTCGACTCTTCCCGCTTAAGCTCGTCAGGTTCGACTGCCGCGAACCAAAACGCGTCGGCCCCTATCGGGCAATCATCCTGAAGGTAGAGTTGGAAGGATCGTATTTGGAAATGGACAAGTTTATCCGTTGGCTGGAGTCGAACAAAAGGCTGCTGCGGGTGGATGAAATTTCAATCGCGCCGTCGCGCAGCGGAAAACACGTCACCGTTCTGCGGATAACCGTATTGGGACTGACGAGTTGACATGGATATTCCACTCGACAAAGTGATTCCCCGGGCGCTGGCGCTGGCCGTGGTGGGCTATTGCCTCTGGCCGAGCATGACGGCGTTCTTTTCCACGCCCAAGACCACGACGCCGAAAAAGATGCCGGAACTGACCGCCGCGCTGCTCTCTCCCGAATTGCCGCCGGCCCCGACTCGCGACCCCTTTATGGAAAACACCGCGATGCTGGCTTCCTCCTTGAAAAACGTGCCCCAGCCGACGGTCAAATCCTCGGCCGGCATGGGACGGACAAAGCCGTCCGCAGCCAAGGCCCCGACGGTCAAAACCAATCGGCGAGTTACGACCGGCGCCCGCGCCGGCGGCAAGCCGACTGCCAAACGGACCGGCAACTCGGGACGTCTGACCCTCGAGGCCACCTGCATCGTGGGCGATCGGCGTTTGGCGCTAATTAATGGCCGATTGTACGCACCCAAGGAGACGCTGTCGCTGCCGGGCCTGTCGGCGACGCCGTGCGAGATCATCAGCGTGATGCCCTACAAGGTAGTGTTGAAGTGCGGAGACAAGAACATGGAGTTGACGTATCCGAACGTTGCCTCCAAATCCGCCTCGGCCGGAAAGAAATCGAGCGGCAAGAAGCCGCAATCCGCGTCCAAACGCGCAACCCCCGCCAGAGGCGGATCGACCCAGAAGACGCGAAGGTGATCCCATGAACAGCACTGCCAAACTGAAAGGCCAGCAACCGCTTTTGGTTCAGCTTTTGCTGTCCAATGAGATCCTCTCGCCCGAAAAGCTGAAGGACCTCGGCGACGCCAGATCAAAGGACAATGGTTCCCTGGAGAGTGTCCTCGTCAAAAAGGGTTTGGCAACCGACAAGCAGATCGCCGAGACGTACTCCGAGTATCTAATGATGCCGTTGTACGAAGAGTCGGACGAGAAGATCGACTCGCAACTTGCCGGCATGTTGCCGGAGAAACTCTGCCGCGACCATCTACTCGTACCGGTGGCGGTCCGCGACGACGAGCTGGACGTGGCCTTCGCCACGTTCGATGACATTATGATGGCCGACGAGCTTCAACTGCTCACCGGCATGACCATTCGGTCGCTGATCGCTCCGTTGACGCTCGTGGAGAAATTATTGGACGCGATGTTTCTTTCGGGTTCGGCGAGCTTCGTCGGCCACGTGGAGGAGTATCCGGCGGAGGCGGAAGACACGGAGCATGAGGAGCGACTGGACGACTCGTTGTTGGAGCTTGACCAGGCGCCGCCTCCCGGTCCCGACGGACGCGTGATCCGCATGGTGAACCAGTTATTGGAACAGGCATTGAAGGTCGGGGCCAGCGATATCCACATCGAGCCGTTCGAGGACTCGTGCGCGATCCGCCTGCGGGTGGACGGTACGCTCCGCGAGTTGCCCCCGCCGCCCCGATCGTTGTTCGTGCCGATCATTTCCCGCTTCAAGATTCTGGCCAAGATGGACATCGCGGAAAAACGGATACCCCAGGACGGCGCCATCTCGCTGAGGGGGGGCGGAAAGCGGGTCGATCTCCGCGTCAGCACCGTGCCCACCGTTTACGGCGAAAAAATGGTGATGCGGATCTTGGACAAAGGGGCCATCCCCATCGAACTGACCGGCCTGGGGTTCGACGAGCGGCAATCGAAAGACCTCATCGAGTCGATCCAGATGCCGCACGGTTTGATGCTCGTGACCGGGCCAACCGGCAGCGGAAAAAGCACCACGCTCTACGCCTGCCTGAACCTGTTGAACAAACCGGACACCAACATCTGCACCGTCGAAGACCCGGTCGAGTACAAGTTCAAGGGGATGAACCAGGTGCAGGTGAAGGCAATAGTGGGCCTGACCTTCGCCAGCGCGCTGAGGGCCTTCCTGCGGCAAGACCCGGACGTAATCATGGTCGGCGAGGTCCGCGACCAGGAGACCGCCCAGATTTGTCTCCGCGCGGCGTTGACCGGCCACTTCGTCCTCTCGACAATCCACACCAACGACTCCCTTTCGGCGGTCAACCGATTAGTGGACATGGGAATCGAGCCGTTTTTGCTGGCCTCGACGCTGCGGGTGCTGGAGGCCCAGCGCTTGGTCCGCCGCCTCTGTAAGGAGTGCAAGGAAGCGTACGATTGCGATCCGGAAACGGCCAAGCGACACGGTTTGGAGGCGGGGCAAACGCTCTATCGGTCCACCGGCTGCGACCACTGCCGCGGGGCCGGATATCGCGGCCGCGTCGGCGTGTTCGAGGTGGTGCGGATCACCAGCCGCATGTCGAGCCTGATCCAAACCAAGTCGCCGCTGCCCGAACTCCGCGCCGCGGCACGCGAAGAAGGAATGAAACTGCTGTTGGACAGCGGGTTGGACAAGGTGCGGGATGGAATCGCCAGCCTGGAGGACGTTTTAACCATCGCAACGGGCGACGAGGAGTAATCTTTGTCTCTTGTTCCCACGCATTACGTGGAAACTGGTCAAAGAGAAAAAGGTATAATCGACATGACTACATTAAAGGTGCGTCGATGGGCAAGTAAAGGACAATCTCATATATTCGAGGGGTGGACGATGGCAGGGCAACGTCGTTACGAACGCATGGCATTTTTCTGTCCGGTGCAACTGACCGTACTGCCCGACGGACCTACCGTGCCGGCATATTCCTTCGACATCAGCGCCGGAGGAGTGGGATTAACCACGACGGCGTCCATGGAACGCGGAAAAGACGTCCGCGTCGATTTCCACGTCAAGAACGGATCGCACGAAGAATGTGTGGAAAGCGTGTTGGGACGCATCGCTTACTTGCGGGCAGACGAGGACGGCAACCGCATCGGCATCGAATTTCTGGAAACCATCCGGGAATCGGCGCAACCGGGGCTGACTAAAAAACTCGACATGCTTTAGGCCGCCGGCCTGGGAGAATAACCGCCGTGGCGTCAAACCCTCGTTCCCACGCTCCGCGTGGGAACGCTCGGACGGGACGCTCCGCGTCCGCGATGTGGAACTGATTACGCTGCAATAGGATGCAACCGGAATGGACGCAGAGCGTCCGACGTCTTCGTTACGACGCGGAGCATTGTAACGAGGAAATCCACTATATGGGAGAATAACCACCGTGGCGTTTGAAGACTGGTTTATCGCTCATGCCCGAGTGTCGAGCAAGCCGCACAAGAGGATCACCTTGGACGACAAGATGACCTTCTTTCACCAGCTCTCGACGCTGGTCTCTTCCGGTACGCCTTTGTTGCAGGCCCTGCAAATCTGCGCTGAGCAAAACCAGAGCATCAAGTTTCGCCAGGTATTGGAAGAGATCGTCGGCCGCGTGTCGGCTGGAAGCTCGGTCCACGCCGCCGCCGCCGAATTCCCGAACGTCTTTCAGCATTACTGGATCGAGGTCATCCGCACCGGGGAAATCACCGGGCAAATGAGCCTCGTGCTGTTGGAACTAAACAAACAAATCCAGGAAACCCGCGCCACCAACCGCAAGATCGTCGGTTCGTTGATGTATCCGGCGATAATGATCGTGGTGGCCGTGTTGGCCGTGACCGCCATGCTCTGGCTGGTGGTGCCCACCTTTGCCGGAATGTTCAAGGACATGGGCGCGGAACTGCCCGGCATAACGCAGTTCGTCGTCGACACCTCCGACTTCATCGTGAAATACGGGGTCTACATGTTACTGGGCGCGGTCGGCGTCGCGCTGGCCTTCCGGCAGTACATGAAAACCGAGACGGGACGACGAAGGGTGATCGGAGTGGGGTTGGCCATGCCGCTGTTCGGCGAGTTGATCGTCCAGGCGGCCATGTACCGCTTCGCCTCCAACACGGCGCTGTTGCTCAAGAGCGGCATACCCATGTTGGAAACCCTGACCGCGATGGAAGGCGTTTTTCACACCAATCCCATCTATCGAGAAGCCATCGGACGCGTGCAAAGCCGGGTCGCCTCCGGTCGGCCCCTGGGAACCTCGCTCGAAGAAACCGGACTGTTCACCTCCATGATCAGCAACATGGTCCTCATCGGCGAGGAGTCCGGACAGTTGCCTTCCGTGATGGAACAGATCGCGCCGTACTACAAGGAAAAAATGGAAAGCACGACCGCCAAGGTCACGAAACTGCTCGAACCGGTGATTATCATGGGCATGGGCATCACGGTGGCCGGGCTGATGATGTCGATCTACCTACCCATGTTCGAGATGGCCGGAAAGATCAATTAACAACATGAGTGTTGCTATTGGAACTCGGAAAAGTAATACCGTATCCGTTTAGCGGCCGCCGGCACGGCGGCCCCGGTAATACCCCACGCCGCCGTACCGGCGGCGGCTAAACGAGAATATTCTCATGAACTCAAATCCACCATCCACCATCCAAAATCCGAGCGTGCCGCGCGGCGCGCGAGCTTGCCGGCTAAACGTCTCCCCCCCGGATCGCAGTCCGGGGGCGTTTCTCTCCCCTCTCCCCTCGCCCCTCGCCCCTCGCGCTTTTACACTGGTTGAGGTGATGGTCGTGTTGATCGTCATCGCCGTGCTAACCGCGTTTTGCGTACCGTCGTTCCAGCGGGCCCTGGAGCAGTCGCGGGCCGACGTGGCGGCCGCCAATCTGCGCGCCATCTGGTCCGCCGAGCGGCTCTATTGGCTGGAATACCACGCCTACACCGCCAATCTGTCCGGACTGCAAGACCTGGGTATGATCGACCCGGAGATCGTGCTTTCCACCACCGGATACGTCTACTCGGCGACCACCGTTGCCGACGGCTTCCAGGCCACCGCCGAACGCACGGGCAGCGCCTTCCGGAGCGGCCAGTTGACGATCGACGAGACCGGGGCGGTCTCCGGCGCCATCACGGCGACAGGCGAACCAGATATTACTCCCGGTTTCCAATGATACAAACGTTCTTTAGCTCAACTCGAAACATAAAGTTTAGCCGGCGTGCTTGTACGCCGCGCCGCGGCTTCACGCTCCTGGAGTTCGAGGTGGCGATGGTGGTGTTCGGGATCGCGCTGGTCGGGCTTTTTCCCTTGACGGTCATGCACTCGCGGGTGTTGAGGTCTCTCGAAGAACGCTATAGCGCCCAAGACGAGTGGTACTTGACGGCCTCACAAGACCGTTGGGCGCGGAAGCTCGGCGCCGCCGCCTCGCTTACGGCGACGGACCCCGGATCAATGCCCACGCCGCCGCTGCTGGTCGCCGACGACGGCGACATCGAGTATACGGACACCGGCTGGACGGAAGAGGCCGATCCGTCGGCCTTCGAGGCAGATTGCCGCCGGGCCGCGCCGGCCGAGGGCCAGACGGCTACGTGGACCTTTTCCGACGTTCCGGCGGGATGGTATCAAGTCCAGGCGACGTGGACCGAATCGCCCGATCAAGTCACCGACGCCCGCTATTCCATCTACGACGGAGACGATCTGCTCGGCGAGCCGACCGTCGATCAACAGACCGCTCCCGTCGGCGAGGAGTACGAGGGCAGCGTTTGGCAGACCTTGGACACGAAGTATTTTCGAGCCGAGGCCGGCTCCGCGCAAGTACAACTCCACGGCCAGGCGGCCGGAGAGGTCGTCGCCGACGGCGTCCGGCTGGTCCTTTTGGAAAACGACGTTCAGATTCTTTCGTTGGACCGTTCACTCGGCAGCGAGGAAGTAACCGCCCACGTCTCGGTCAATGTGCTGGTGCCGCAATGAATCGCATTAACCGAAGAAGCGGAAAAAAGGGTATAACCCTGCTGGAAGTAACGGTCGTCAGCGGGCTGATGGCCGTGCTGGCGATGATGCTTTCCTCGGCGTGGATCGGCATCGGCCGGCCCACCGTGGACGTGATTGTCCGTAGCGGGCTGTTTCAGGAAATGGACACGGCCGTCTCGGCATTCTCGCAAGACCTGGGCGGCAGCCTGGCCGGCCCCGACGGACGATTGGGAGGCAAAACCAAAGACCGCTGGGTCGGATGGTTGAAACCGGCCGAAGGTCAGTTATGGCTCTGTTTCGACGGCGGGACGGAACCGGACGGCGAGCCGGATTGGGGACCGCCCGACACGGTTATCGTCTACCAGGCGGATTCCAACTCCCTGGTCCGCTGGAACCAAAATACCGATACCACATTTACCGTCGCAAAGAATCTCGAAGAAATGAATATTACCGAAGTAAGCAGCGAGATGATAAGCATCACGTTGACCTTTGAACACCGTGGGACAACCCGCTCATGCACGCTACTGGCAAGAACTCCCGAAAACTGACTTGGCTGGCCCGGCGCGGATACGCGCTGATGCTGACGATGTTCTTCTGTCTGCTTTTTCTCTCGCTGCTGGGGGTGGCGTGGCGTGGAACAGCCTCGGCGCTGCGCGGTCAGTCGATCCGCGAGATACAAACCCGCCGCGACGAGGGGACCATCCCCGCGCTGGCCCGCGCCATGCATCTTCTGGAGACCGGTCCGCCGCCCAGCGATCCCTACGTTTGCGGCCTGACGCTCGACACGTCCGACGGTTCGCGCCGCTTCACCGTAACATTTTCCGGGGAGGGCGAAAACAGTTGGGCGGTCCACGCGGCCGCCACCCCACCGGGCAACGACCCGACGCCGATGCCGGATACCTTTGCTCCCGATTCCTGATCGCCGACAACCCTGAACAACATAATATGAACGAACAGCACTTGAGCGAGCACCAGATGAATCACGATCCGAACCCGCCCGCGCGGCCAAGCGACGAAAAACGGAACCTGCCGGATCGGCGTCAGCAACCGACCAGCCCCTGGGGCGCCTTTCCACCGGCCGGAAAACGTATGCATAACCGCCGCGCCGAAGAGCATCGGCTGCCGTACTTCGTCGACCGCTATACCGCGAT
>JAUWPQ010000065.1 GCA_030611515.1 Planctomycetota bacterium
GACGGAGTTCTGCACTACAACTCCGCTTGCGGTTGAGCAGCCGGTTCCGTGGATCGGACACGATGGAGTTTTCATCCGCACCCTTTTTCACGTCGCACACCGTGTTCGCGAACTGGCCGGTGAATGGCTTCCGTGCAACACCTGGTTTAGTCCGTTTCGGTACGGCCTTTACGGAGCCGAGTATAAATACGCAAGTGCCCTCGGCGACGAACCCGAACGCCTGGTCGACGTGCCACTGACAGAAATCGCAAACATCCCACCCCCGAAAAAGTTCACAGAACTCTGGCGAGGCGACGTGCGAACGTGGTTTGCCTCCATTGAAAATCCAACCGACTCACAAACGGCCGCGCTGATTTGCGGTCTGCGAATGTTCACAGAAAAAAACGTGGATCGCAATGCGCCGATTGCGGGCACGCCTTAAAACCTCGGCGAAAAAAGGATGAAGGAAATGATGAACAGCGAAAACCACGAAAGGGAACTCCAGGCAGCGACGGGCGAATTCCAAAAAGCGCTCGAGGTGTGGCGAAAATCTCGGCCAGAATACGCAAAAATGATCGCCGGCGTCAAGGCTGAAAAGGCCGACGACGACATGAATTTATTGGCGGCATCGGCCGGCTCGCCGGCAAACGAAGTCCCCGACCTTCGGAGCTTCCGACAGCGCGCGGCGAATATGCGAAAACGGGCCGCTGACTATCCGGAATCGCAAAAGCTCGCCGATAAATTGGGAAAAAATCTTCGGCAACTCGAACTCCGGCACGACAGGGCCACAACGATCGGCGAGGGCGAAAAGATATTCCCCCAAATCGCCGAACTCGCCGACCAGCATCAGCAAGCAAAACGGGAAGCCGATGAATCGCGTTTTTTGGCGTCGCAGGTTGAGTTGGCCGTGTCGATGGGGCTGTTGTAAGGGCGTAATAAAACCTTTTGAGTGAGGGCTTGTAGCCCGCTTTTGCTGATCCCCGTCGGCGGATTAATTTTCGTCGGCGGGGAGTTTACAATGAACGATCCATTTGACAACCTGAAATCGCTGGACCTGGACGGCCTGCCCGAAGTTTTCCCATCGGCCGGCGGCGAGGTCCGAAATGCTCGTATCGGACTGGATGGGGAACGGAAGCACGTCAGGACCGCCAGCGGGCGGCGACACCTGGATATGCTGAGCATCGCCAATGCCGCAAAGTGTCTCGACACCCTGCCCCTCGAAGGCCAGACATACCATATCGTGATGGCCGGCAATTTCGCCGGCTGGGATTTTGTACCCGCCGTGCTACGCCTTGCCGTACCCGCCACCATCCGGGAGTTGAACGTCGCCACGCTGGGCTTTAATTCTCGCAATGCAGCGGAGCTTATCGCCTTGCTGGACGCCGGCCAGGTGGAACGATGCACCTTCATTGCATCGGTTTATTACAAGTCGAACGAGCCGCAGGTATGGGACGGCTTGACCACCGCCTTGACCACCCGAGGCCAGCGGATTCTTGCAGCCCGTTGCCATGCCAAGATTTTGCTGATGCAGTTGACGGACGGCCGCCATATCGTAATCGAATCGAGCGCGAATCTTCGGAGTTGCCGAAACATCGAACAATGCACCATCACCCACGATGCCGACCTACTCCGGTTTCACCGGGCTTGGATGATGCAGTTGCTTTCCAAAGGGGACCAAAAATGAACCACGAGCCACCCGACCACCTGGACGAGACCGCCCGCGCCAAGTGGGCCGAGCTTGCCCCTACGCTCGACATGACGAAGCCGGGGACCGCCGACGCGCTGGCCGCCTACTGTGTCGCCTACAGCCGTTGGACGGCAGCAGAGGCGAAGGTTTCGGAACTGGGGAGCGTGATAAAGAGCGCCGCCGGGTTCGCAATCCAGTCACCCTACGTTGCGATTGCCGCAGCAGCACAACGGCAGATGCGGCAATGGGCGACGGAGTTGAAGATCACCCCCAAGAGCCGAGGCAAGGTCACGTCGGCGGAAGGTGAGGAAAGCGCCGTTTCCAAAATCCTGAAAGTGATGGACTCCGAGGCGGTCGCGTAGGAGCGCGTTTGACGCACGCATTTTCCCGAGGTATTCCAACCCCAACCAGGCCATCGGAACGCAACACGGCGCAACGTGGGGCGTCAGTTTTCGGAGTATGAGGGCATAACCAATGGAATACACCGTTTCGACCACCGATACGTGCATCTTGTGCCACAAGGCAGAAGGCAAGGGCAAGTGGCAACTGTGCCCGACGCGCCGAGCGGCGACTTGTCAAACGCCGCGACCGCCACATTGCCACGGCCCGGCCGCCGGAATGTTTCGGCTGTGGTGTCCCCCGTCCTCCGCACTCGACTTCCGCAGGCTGCTATTGCCGGAGTTGCCAGCGGAGATTCTCTCCCGCCACGTGAGGCCGTGGCCCTTGCCGATGCGGTCGCGGCCGTCCAGCGGCCAAAGGCGGCAGAGAAACAGAAGGCGTCGACCAGCAAAGCCGGAAAGGCAAGCGGTAAATCCCGCAAAGGGAACGCTGGGAAAAGTTTACCCAGCGTTCGTGACGAATCGGCCCGCACGACAGCCAGGGCCGCGAAGGCGGCTGGTATGTCGCGGCCCACCTACGAGCGGGCAAAGGCCGTAGGTGTGTCTGGCAAGCTGGTTGACCGGGGCACGACCTCTTCCACGACCTCCCGAGCCGGTTTCCGGCAGCCGGCGGAAAAATCTTGCGGCCGTAGCACCGGCGTAGCACCAAGCCAAACCATACTTTCGGGGCATAAGAAAAGCCCGACGTAACTCTTTGCTACATCGGGCTTTATGAGTGGAGCCGAAGGGGATCGAACCCTCAACCTCCTGGATGCAAACCAGGCGCTCTCCCAACTGAGCTACGGCCCCGAAACGCGATTACCCCAGTATACCCGACGTTTTCCGTTGCGGAAAGTGCCGCCGGTCATGGTTGACTATCGGCCGTCGTTGGGGGAAAATCAAGCGTCCCCTTTTCCCCGGAGGTTCCTCCCATGACAAAAACCGTCACGATCAAGGCCCAACAGAAGTGGGAATACTATTTTGAAAGCCGGAAAACCGAGACCGCCCTGTTTAAGGTGCTCAACGACCAGGGGCAACAAGGCTGGGAGCTTATCGAGGTGCTCTACCACAAGGACATTAAAGGGATAATGACTTGGACGGGCATTATGAAGCGCCCCAGCATCCCTCAACCGCCTCAAGGTGGCGAGGGATCGCCGAACTTGACCAAGGCCGCGCCGCTAGATAAGAACGAAGCGGTCCCCGAACAACCAAAGGGATTCGACCTTAGCGGAGACGAGTTCCAGGTTAAGGACGAATAGGCCCCGTCGCCAAGAACCGCTATTCCCATGCACAAATGGTTGTTGAAGTCGTTTTGGCCGCGATTGCGCGAGGCGGCCCGAAACTGGCAACGTGACGATTGCTCGACGTTGGCGGCGGCCGTGGCTTATTACGCCGTCTTCTCGCTGTTGCCGTTGCTGCTGTTGTTGATCTCGGCGTTGGGATTCGCCCTGCGGTTTTCCAGCGGCGCTCAGAACGCACGGCTCGAATTGCTCGACTTTATCGCGCGGAACTCCTCGCCCGCGATGGCCGATCACGTGCAAGACGTGCTCGGTCAGATCAGCGAGCGGGCGACGATCGGCGGTCCGGTCGCCTTGGCCGTGTTGCTGCTGACCGCCATCGGAGTCTTCGCCCAGGTCGAACGCGCCTTCGACCGGATATGGAAGCGGCCGGGATCGGGGTCGCGGGGAGTGATGTCGGCGATCCTCGGCGCTCTCTATTACCGCCTGCGTGCGTTTCTGATCCTCTTGGGGGCGGGGTCTGTTGTGCTGGCGGCGTTTGCGGCCGGAATAGCCGCTTCGGCAATCCGCGCGGCCGTGCCGGGGCTGCCCGGCGGAGACCTGGCCTGGAAACTGTCCGAAATCGCTCTGAGCGTCTTCCTCTACGGTCTGTTTTTTTCCATCATCTACAAGGCGCTGCCGAAAGTCCGCATCCGTTGGTCGAACGCGGCGCGGGGCGGGTTGCTGGCCGCCTTGTTCTGGGAGGCCGCGAGACAGGCGCTCACCTTCGTCATTGTCGGAAAAACCTACACCGCCTACGGCGTGGTCGGATCGCTGATCGCCGTTATGCTCTGGATCTACATCGCCTGCAACGTGCTGTTTCTGGGCGCGGAGTACGTGCGCGTGCTGGACGACGCGCGCAAGCAGTAGCTCGGATTATTCATAGAGCGTGTTTTGGAATGTGGCACAGCCGCCCTCGGCTGTGACCGAGAACTCACGGTTAATCACACAGCCGAGGGCGGCTGTGCCACATTTTCAAAACACGTTATAGTTCGCCGCAATCGGCAACCACGATTTTGGCCCTAGTCGTGCCCGATCTGGAGCCGTATTGCTCCACCTTCCTCATCACGTCCATGCCCTCGACGACCGAGCCGAAGACCACGTGCTTGCCGTCGAGCCAGGGCGTTTTCGCGGTGCAGAGGAAGAACTGCGAGCCGTTGGTGTTGGGGCCGGCGTTCGCCATGCTAAGGATGCCTGGGCCGGTATGCCGGAGCTTGAAGTTTTCGTCGGCGAACTTATTGCCGTAGATCGACTTTCCGCCGGTGCCGTTGTGATTGGTGAAATCGCCCCCTTGGCACATGAAGCCGGGGATGATTCGGTGGAACGTGCTTCCCTTGAAACCGAACCCCTTCTCGCCGGTGCAGAGCGCGCGAAAGTTCTCCGCCGTCTTGGGCACCACGTCGGCACGCAACTCGATGACGATCCGGCCCAGCGGCTTGCCGTCGGCGGTGATGTCCAGGAAGCACTTGGGCAGTTTGTTTTTTTCACCCGCCGCCAGCGTCGTCTTGCCCGCCACCAACGCAACGGCCGAAGCCGCCAAAAATTCCCTGCGCGATACCATGATGGATTCTCCTGAAGATTCTTCTTGACTCGTTTGGACCTTTCCCATAACGGGCGCGACCAACGGTCGCGGCTTTATGAGAGAGGCAAGTCTAGCCGAATCGTCGTTGTTATACAACATCGACGGCGGCGGAATTCGCGGTCTTATTTCTTACCCACCGGTTGCAGCGAAGCGTCGGCCAACACGAATTTCTTTCGTCCGGCGGGCGGGCGGAAGTCGATCGTCGCCTTGCGGCCGGCCCCGCTGCCGCTGATGGCCACGATTCGTCCCAGACCATGCACCGGATGGAGCACCAACATCCCCTGGCGAAAGTCGTCGGGCGCCGTCGGCGCCGCGGGCTGCCCGCCGTTGGCCAACGCCGCGCCCGTGGTCAACCGAATTTTCCCACCCGGCATAAAGCCGCGACCGTCGGTCGCGCCGGGTGGCACTGGCGTCTCGCCAGTGTTGCCCGGATCACGGGCAAGATGCCCGTGCCACCCGCCTGATTCCACATCATCGAATGGAACGCGCCGCTGGTCGATGTCATGCCACATATCCTCAACGCGACTCTCGGCGTGAGGATGTTCCAACTCCATCTCGTCCCGGGGCAACTCCATTAGGAAGGAACTGGGGATGGTCAGCTTGCGTTGACCGCGAAAGTCGCGGTAGCGGGCCATGCTGATCTGCAACTCCTGCCGGGCGCGGGTGATGCCGACGAACATCAGCCGCCGCTCCTCCTCCAATTGATCGGCCCGCTCGCGGCTCCGTTCGTGCGGCAACAGTCCCTCCTCGACCGCCGTGAGGAAAACGACCGGAAACTCCAACCCCTTCGAGGCGTGCAAGGTCATCAAGGTCACGCGGTCGGCCTCGGTTTCCCAAGCGTCGGTGTCGCTGACCAAACAAGTCTCCTCGATGAACGCCTCCAATCGGCCCTCGCCGCCGTTGCGCTCGTCGAAGTCTCGGGCGACGGTCAGCAGTTCCTCGATGTTGGCCAGCCGTTGCAGGTCGTCCTCGTCTTCCGACTCCTGCAACCGCTTCTGGTAGCCGGTTTCGCTGAGGACCAGGCCGACGATCTCCTCGACCGGCCCGTCGGTCGCCGCCGAAAGCCGGTCGAAGAGCCGTACGAATTTGGTCAGCAAGGCGGCGGGCCGGGCACCGAGCGTGGAAATGCCACCCACCTCTCGGGCTGCTTCCAGCAGCGAAAGACCGCCACGGGCGGCATGGTCCGAGAGCCGGCCGATCGTCGTCTTGCCGATCCCGCGCGGCGGTGTGTTGATCACCCGAAGCAAGGCAACGTCGTCGCGCGGATTGTTCAACAGATGCAAATATGCCAGAACGTCCTTGATCTCCTTGCGTTGGAAGAACTCCAGGCCGTTGACCATTTGATATGGAATACCCAACTCGCGGAAAGCGAACTCCAACGACCGGCTCAGGGCGTTGACCCGATAGAAGACGGCGAAGTCGCCGGGGCGGCGCCGGCCCGCGCGAATCTCCTCGAAGATACGCGAGGCGATTCCTTGCGCCTCGTCCTTCTGCGTGGCGTACGTCGTCAGGCGGACCGGCGCGCCGGGACCATTTTTAGTGAAAAGCCCCTTTTCCTTGCGCTGGACGTTGTGGGCGATCAGCGAGGCGGCTACTCGCAGTATTCGCTGCGTGCTGCGATAGTTCCGCTCGAGCCGGACGACGTGGACCTTGGGGTAATCCCGCTCGAACTCGAGAATGTTGTTCAGATTGGCGCCGCGCCAGCCGTAGATCGACTGGTCGGGATCGCCCGTGACGGCCAAGTTCGGATAATCGACCGACAGCGCCCGGGCGATGGCGTATTGGGCCAGATTCGTGTCCTGATACTCATCGACCAGAACGAAGCGGTATCGCTCGTCGAGACTGGCCCTGATCTCGGGGTTGTCACGTAGAAGGGCGGCCACGTGGTACAACAGGTCGTCGAAATCGGCGGCGTTCGAGGAGGCCAACTGCCGCTGGTAGGCCGGGTATACGGCCTGCACCACGGTACCCAGGGCATATCCCGACCGGGGCTGATACTGCTCGGGCGAGATCAAGTTGTTTTTTGCCCAACTGATCCCCTTGACGATGGTCTCGGGGGTATAGCGGTCCGAATCGATTTTCAGGCGACCGAGAGCCTGGCGAAGTGCCCGGACGCTATCATTCACGTCGTATATTGTGTAGTTCTCCTGGAGGCCGACAAACTGCGCATATTTACGCAGCAATCGGGCGCAGAAACGGTGGAAAGTGCCTACCCAGACCGACGGGTCGCCTGCCAACTGCTCGATACGGCGTCCCATTTCGTCGGCGGCCTTGTTGGTGAAGGTTAGGGCAAGGATATGCCGGCCGGGGACTCCTTGCGAAATGAGCCATGCGACGCGATGGGTTACGACCCTGGTTTTGCCGCTTCCGGGACCGGCCAGGATCAACAGCGGTCCCTCGAAGTGGGTAACGGCCTCGCGCTGGGCTTCGGTGAGTTCGTCGAGCATGATACGCAGTATACGCAGAAAACTTGTAGGAGGCGACGTCTCCGAACTCGGACTTCCCAACGCTTCGTGACTGCGGTCGCGGGGCATTTGTCAATCAAACGTCGGATTTCGGTAGTTAGGGTGCCACTGCACCCTTTTTCAACAGGCTGCTAGAATCGCTACTACCCAAAATCGCCGGAATTGCTATACTTACGACGCCGACGATGGGGCGGTCTCGTCGTCGCTGGCATCCGCATCGCAATAACCTCGACCCGGGAGGGAACCCATGGGTACCCGTATTCCACTTTGCACGACCCACACTTTCGCCAAGGATCTTGCCAGAAAGTTGGAAATGAGCACGGCGGAGATTGGATTGTCGGTGCGCACAACGAATTGCCTTGAGGAAAGAGGGATATTCACGGTCAACGATTTGTTGCATTGCACGCGCGATGATCTGCTGGGTATCTCGAACTTCGGCGAAAAAACGCTGGAAGAAGTGTACCTTGCGTTGGACGCGATCGGCTTCCATCGCAAGGGGCCGCAGGGGCCGATGTCCGATATGCTGGCGGACCCGCAGTTGCCGCGTTAAGGCTTCAGCACAATGTTGCAAGGCGTCGACGTTTAGCCGGCGTGAAAAGCACGCCGCGAAAGCGGGGTGAAATATCCATGTCCGCGGCGGATAAGTCCGCCGGCTGAACGAAGAGCAATTGGAATGGCTTTTCGTACAGAATGAACGCGGTGGTTGGGGGGGCTTCTCTTGGGACGCGCTTTTCGCTACTACGGCAAGAAACGGGGGCACCGGCGGACCGGCTCGCCCACCTTGGGCGTCGGCCTCGAGGCAGCTTTCTCGGCCCTGTTTCTCTTAGCCGGTTGCGGCGGATTGGCGATGCTGTTCATTGGCGAGGTTGTGCCCCGGTGGCGGGTCAACCGAGAGTTCATTGAAACCGGCTGCAAGGTGCTGAAAAAACAGGTCGAGGAAAAGCAAGGGGAAGACGGTCCTGAATACCAGCCGAAGTTGAATATCGAGTACGATAAAATCTCAAACTTTTCGTACTACGACATCAACGAAACCTCTTACAACAACCGCGAAGACGCGCAAGCGATACTCGATCGATTCGATCTCTATTCCCCGGAGCGGAACAACCTTTATCCTTGCTGGTACGACCCGGCCAATCCGAACACGGTCGTGTTGTCGCGGGGATACCCTCGGTGGCTGTGGTTCGCGTTCGCCGTGCCGCTTTCGTTCATCGTCATCGGGGCGGGCGGACTGATTCACACGCTGTTCGGTTGGGGTAAGTCGGCCGAACGCCGTTCCGTTCTGTCGCGGAACGGAGTGGAGCGGGATTTTCTCGGAATCCGCGGCCGCGGCGACCGGCGCTGTCCCTTCGTCCCCGAGGGCGCCGACGTGACGAATAGCCCCGGCACGAAACTCAAGTTCCGTCTGCCGATCAGCGGCTCGCCCGCTTGGGCCCTGTTGGGAATTTTGACTTTCTGCGTGATCTGGAACGGAATAGTGACGGTGTTCGTGGCGATCGCCGTCGACGGCCACTTGGAGGGCAATCCGGATTGGCTCCTGACCCTTTTCACCATACCCTTTGTGCTGGTCGGTTTCGGGGCCATCGTTATCTTTCTGCGGAAACTGCTGGTCGCCGCGGGCATCGGGCCGACACGCCTGGAGATTTCCGATCATCCGCTGCATCCGGGCGAAAAATATCGTGTGTTCCTCTCCCAATCGGGACGGCTCGACATGAACGCCTTGCGGGTGTCGCTGACTTGCGAGGAATCGGCCACGTATCGCCAGGGGACCAATACCCGGACGGAAACCCGCGAGGTTTTCCGTAGCGAGCTGTTTCTCCGCGAGGGATTCGTCATCCACGGGGGGCTGCCTTTCGAGACGGACATCGAGTTCGACGTGCCAAAGGGCGCCATGCACTCTTTTGCGGCCAAGCACAACGAAATCAATTGGGCGTTGATAGTCGAGGGGGACGTGGCCGGGTGGCCCAACTATCGTCGCGCCTTCACCGTAATCGTCCGCCCGATTGTCGGAGACCCCAACCGATGAACCCGGATTTTTTGATCTCGATTGCTCTCGACGACGACGGCCGCGTTTTTCGCCCCGGCGAAACGCTCTCCGGTCGGTATTGGATCGAATCGTCCGATTCCCAACGAATCAAGGCGATCGAGGCGTCGGTGCTCTGGCACACCGAGGGCAAAGGCGACGAAGACATGGCCGTCCACGAATTCTGGCGGCGCGACGCCGACCGGGAATTTCCGTTCGATCCACGCCGGCCGAAGCAATTTTCCACCACGTTGCCCAACACTCCCCTGAGTTACGACGGGCAGATCGTCAAGTTGCGCTGGTGCGTCCGCGTCCGCGTTTTGCTGCACCGCGGCAAGGACGTAGTGGGCGAAAAGGGATTTCTACTCGGCGAAATTCCGCCGGCACGGTCGCATGATATCGGATGATGTTCGGCATAGCGACGCGGCACGTTTAGCGGCCGCCCGCCCCTGGGCCCCGTACCGGGTGCCGGCCTAGTTGCGGTCGGCCGCTAAACGCGAGACAACGCCTTCCACCAACCCCTTCTGCACGCGGCGCGTCCGGCCAGGCGCGTTGCCTTTTATCTTCCCGCCCGGCGAAAATGCCGAGACGTTCGTCCGGCGGCTGCGCGAAAACGGCTGGTGGGGCGAAATCGTCGGCGAACACGGCGCCGGCAAGTCGGCGCTGCTGGCCGCCTTGGTCCCGGCCATCCATCGCACCGGCCGAAAAACCTTGCTTGTTGAACTGCATGACGCCCAACGCCGCTTGCCGCTCGATCTGGACGGGCAATGCCGACTGAATCCTTTCGATTTGCTGATCGTCGACGGCTACGAACAGTTGAGCCGCTGGAGCCGTTTCCGTCTGAGACGGCTTTGCCGCCGCCGCGGCTGGGGGCTGCTCGTGGCGGTTCATGCCTCCGTCGGGCTTCCCATACTCCATCGGGTTGTCGCCACGGGTGAGTTGGCCGCGGAGATCGTCGATCGACTGATGGCCGGGCAAGAGCCCCCGTTCGACGCCGCGGAACTGGCCGGTTGTTTCGCCCGACATCGCGGAAACCTCCGCGAAACGCTCTTTGACCTATACGATTTATACGAGAAACGGCGGCCGCGCTAGGGCAAATTCTGACCTAGACTTAATAAGAAATGCAATCCCGGCCGCCCACCGGAACAGGCGGACAAACCCGGATATTTTACCCAATACGCAAGCTCGATAAAATCGATAAACTCCATCGCCTTTCAACCTCGGAGTCGGCCACTTGACAGCGCCACATAATCGCGGTTTGATGAATAGATCAACTCATCGCGAAAACTCCCCTTCCACTCACATTGGAGAAAATACATGTATCGCCGACCAATAAGCCTGACCATTCTGTGCGTAGCCGCGATTGTCTTGCTTGCATTGCCGGCCGAGAGCCGGGCCGGCCATATCTGGGACTGTTTGTTCGGCAACGCGCCTCCTTCGCAGACAACCTACGCGCCGGCCTACGTCGCGCCGACCTATGTCGCGCCGGCCTACGCCGCGCCATGCTACACGCCCTGCGCGCCGCAGACGTGCCAGTACATGCCCACGGTCGTATACCGGGCGCTGTACCGACCGGCGGCGTACAATCCTTGGGCCGGTTCCACGGTTACCACGTACCGCCCGTTCCTCGGCACCTATCAGACTCGCCTGGTGCCGTACGCGACATACCGGCCAATCTACGTTCCCGCGATCTCTTACCAAAGTTATTACAGCCCGAGCGTAAGCTGCGGTCCGGTTGGTTGCGGTGTGCCCACCTTGGGCTGTTCGCCTTGCGCCACCGCACCGCAAGCGGTTCTGCAAACCGTTCCGCAGTCGGCGCCGAAAACGTTCCAGCAGGAGGTTAAAAAGCCGACGGCCGACCCTGGCTTGCAGCCTATCCCGCAGTCCGATGCCCAGTTAAACTCCATGCCGGCGCCGATGCTTCCCGATCCGAACGACCGGACGGCCGTCCGACCGGCGATCCGTCAGGCGACCCGTGTGCAAGCGACCGCGTACACCGCTGCCAGCCCCTCGGCGCGGAACGATGGCGGTTGGCATCCGGTTGGGGACTAACAGCCCGTTGAACAAGTCGGTTTTCGAGAGTTCGGGTGCCACTGCTGGCTTGTCCAGCAGTGTTTCCCCGGGTGTTTCTCCCCGCACTGCTGGGCAAGCCAGCAGTGGCACCCTTTTTCAACGGGCTGCTAAATAACTGTTTTTGCGGGTCAATTTCCGGACACCCTCATTTCTTCCGGCGGATACTACGGCTATCATTGTACGAAACAATAGAGACATCAAAACCGCCGACGGGAGCCGCACCGGTGAATCCTCGCAAACGTCGCCGTTTCGACGAGCAGTTCGAGTGGGTCTTGGAGCGAATGCCGCTGTTGGTCCACGAGTTGATCGAGCGGGTGCCGTTGCACGTCGAGGATTATCCCTCGGCAGAGGTGATGGAACGGATCGGAGTCCGGTATCTCGACAGCCTTTGCGGACTATACACCGGCATACCGATCGGAGATAAGAGCGTCTGGCACTCGGGCGTGATGCCTGACGTGGTCACCATCTACCGCGAAGGAATCCTATCGGTCGCCGCCGACCGCACGGGCCGCATCGCCACCGAACGGCTGAGGGAAGAAATCCGCATAACGATCCTCCACGAGTTGGCCCATCATCACGGGCTGAACGAGGACGAGTTGCAAAAACTGGGATACGGGTAGGACCGCACGATGATCGACGTTGTCCGAATACTCCGCGAGACGTTCGTTGCCCGGGCGGAACACCATCCCACGCTCGGCTCGACCAATGATCGCGCGGCCCAGTGCGCGTCGCAGGGCGTCAAGGAACTGCCGCTGTTGATCGTTGTCGATGAGCAGACGGCCGGCCGAGGACGTGGGGCGAACCGTTGGTGGACCGGCCGGGGAGCGCTGGCGATGAGCCTGCTGGTCGACGTGGAAACCGTGGCGATCGAGCGGAACTGCTCGCCGTTGGTGGCCTTGGCCGCGGCGGTGGCCGTAGCCGACGCGGTCGCCCCACTGCTGCCAAGCCGCACGGTCGGCCTCAATTGGCCGAACGACGTGATGGCGGACAGCCGGAAGCTGGCCGGCATTCTCATCGAGGTGCTGGCCGACCGACGGCACGTAATCGGAATCGGACTGAACGCGAACAACACCCTGGCCGATGCGCCGGCCGAGTTGCAATCCACCGCCGGCACGATCCGCGATCTATCGGGCAAGACGCACGATCAGACCGACATTCTGGTCGATCTGTTGAAACGTCTGAAGCAAGCGTTTTCCGAACTGCGGCAAGAGCCGGCCAACATCGCCGCTCGCGCCGACGCACTATGCCTGCAACGCGGCCGGACCCTGGCGCTCCAACTCGGAGACCGCTGCGTGACGGGTCGCTGCCGAGGAATCGCTCACGACGGAGCACTGCTGCTGGAAACATCGGTGGGCGTGGAAGCGTTCTATTCCGGCTGTGTAAATGATTTCATTTAGCCCGCCGTAAATACACGGCGGGGAGAGGCGATTGGACGCACCACACTGTGCCCCGGGTGTATTCACCCGGGGCTAAATAATGTGGTTTCGCAGTCCAATTCCGAAACGCCCTTGGTTATCCGCTTCCAGTGCGAGAGCCGGGACTCGAACCCGGATGGGTTTCCCCACTGGATCCTAAATCCAGCGCGTCTGCCAATTCCGCCACTCTCGCATAGTGAACATTACTTGTTACTCCGCAACGACTTACGGCAGTTTTTCTGTCCTTCGTTTTCGGCCCTCTGGGGGCCAATGTTACCTGGTTTGTTACCTTGTTTCCAGTAGTCGGCCCAAAGGTCCGCCCCGATCTCATCGGCCGTCAGGCACACATAAAAGCTCATCGTGGTCGATATGTGGGCGTGCCTAACCAACTTCTGTAGTATAGCTGGCATAACTTTCCTCGCCCAGTGGGAGCAGAATGCCCGCCGAAGGTCGTGCGCCCCGGCAAACAGCTTGACGGTCTTGCTCACCCGCTTGCCGTCCTGTTCAGCCAGCTTTCCACTCATCCAGGAACTTCGCCGCACAGGCCGGGTAAAGGTACTCCCAAAATCGCGGGAAGCCCTCCCGCATCAGACGGCTGCGGACCGGCCGCAATTTGTACTGAAGCAACTCCGACAACTTTACCATTTGCTTATCGGTGAGGTTCTCTTCCCGTTTCAGCAGACACCAGCGGAAATGCTTCAGCACCGGTTCGTAGCCCGCCTGCTCCAACCGCTTCGCCTCGGCCGCCCGAACCTCGTCGATTGCCTTGTTCATCTTCGCCATAATGTGGAACCGGCCCAACACGTGGATCGCCTGGACCGAGAGACCAGCGGCCTGATGGTCTTCGCCCTAACGACCGAAGCGCAGAAACACTTGCAACACCAGTTCCGCAAACACTCTATTCGGCGGCGCTACGTGGCGGTCGTGCGCGGATTCGTCGAAGAGCAAACTATCGAAAGCCGGCTGGAGACCGGGCGGACGCACCAGATTCGCATCCATCTCAGCGAGGCCGGTCATCCACTTTGCGGTGACAAGGTGTATTGGCGACCTCTACTCAAGCCCGGCGAGCCGGACACCAGCGGCGCGACGCGATTGGCCCTGGCGGCGGTAGAGCTTGGGTTCGAGCATCCGGCGACCGGCCAAGCGATGAGTTTCGAGACTCCGCTGCCGCCCGATTTGACGAAGTTCGTGCAGCGGCCGCTAAACGAGTGAGCGCTCGACCGCATCAAAAATCCACTACTTCCGCTCCGGTACGCCGAGTTCCGCGAGTTTCGCGGCAATGTCGTCGGCGTGGGTCGAGGGTTTTACGTGCTTGTCGATGTAGAGAATACGGCCGTCCGCGCCGATGTAAAATGTCCACCGGCTGGCCCATTTTTGCACCACGCCGGTGACGCCGTAAGAGCGGGCAACCTCGCCGCCCGGATCGCTGAGGATCGGATAATCGGCCTCGACCGAGGCGGCGAATTCCTGGTTCTTCTCCGGCCGATCGACGCTGACGGTGAAGTAGGCGGCGTCGAACCGCTTGAGCTTTCGCCCGCCGGCCGCCATCGCCTTGCACTCGGTGGTGCAGCCGGGCGTGAACGCCTTGGGAAACCAGGCCAAAACCACCGCCTGCTGGCCGCGGTAGTCGGAGAGTTTGTAGGTCTTGCCGTCGCTGCCGGGCAAGGAGAAGTCGGGGGCCGCGTCGCCCACTTTCAATTCCGCAGTCGTGCCGAACATGGTCGCACCTCAGAGAGATAGATGTACCGGAACCCAATTCCGCCGGTCACTTGTGACCGGGCTAAACATTCATAATTCATAATTCTTCATTCACCAACACCCCCGTTCCGTTGATCCGGTCGGCCTTTAAGTTCTGAAGCGCCCGGTTGGCGTCGGCCAACGGATAAACGGTCGTGTGTGGGCGAATGGGAACCTCGGCGGCCTCGGCCAGCAGCCCGCGGCCGTCCTCGCGGGTGTTGCAAGTTACCGAATGGATGTCCCGTTCGTAAAACACGTGCCGCTCGTAATCCAGCGTGGGGATGGGGGTCATGTAGATTCCGGCCAGCGATAACGTACCCCCTTTTTCGAGCGCTTCCAAGGCCGGCGGGACCAACTCGCCGGCCGGGGCAAAGATTATCGCACTGTGGGCCTTGACCGGCATGTCAGCGGCGTTTTCGCCCACCCAGACGGCGCCCATCCGTCGAGCCAACTCGCGGTGCCGCTCGCCGCGCGTGACCACGTACACCTCACAGCCGCGATGCCGGGCGATCTGGATCACCACGTGGGCCGAGGAGCCGAAGCCGTACAGCGCCAACCGTCCGTCCGGCGGCAGATTGCATCGCCGCAGCGCCCGATAGCCGATTATGCCCGCGCACAATAGCGGCGTCGCATCGACGTCGTCGAACGCCTCGGGCAATTCATAGACGAAATCGGCCGGCGCGACGGCGTACTCGGCGTATCCGCCGTCGGCGTGATAGCCGGTGAATTGGGCCGACTCGCAGAGGTTTTCTTGTCCCTTGGCGCAGAAGCCGCACTCGCCGCAGGTGTGTCGCAGCCAGGCGACGCCCACCCGCCGGCCGAGTTGCAGCGATTGCGAATCCGCAAGCGGCGGCCCAAGTTTGTCGATCGTGCCGACGATCTGGTGGCCGGGGATGATCGGCTGCTTTTGTTGGGGCAAATCCCCCTCGATCACGTGCAGGTCGGTGCGGCAGATCGCGCAACAGCGAACGCGAATCCGCACCTCGCCCGGGGCTGGCTCGGGCATCGGCAGATCGACCAATTCCAACGGCGACGAATCGATCGGCGCGATCCGTCGAAGAAGCATGGCTTTCATGGCAATTCCCGTTCGCCGGATTTATTGATGCTTGAATTAAAACGGTGAAAGCATCAGCATCCTTGGCTTATTAGCCGGCCTTCCGTTGGTCGGCCTCGCCTTTGGCTGTGCAAGCGGCAATAGATTATTCGGGATATTGCGTTCGACGAATGATTTCCACCAGGTGGTAGCCGAATTGCGTGCGGATTGGTCCGTGGGCTATGCCCACCTCGGCCTCGAAGACCACCGAGTCGAACTCCGGCACCATTTCGCCTGGGCCGAACTCACCCAACTCGCCCCCTTGTTCGCCTGAAGGACACTGCGAATGTTCGCGGGCCATTTCGGCGAAGTCGGCGCCGTCTTGAATCTTCGTTTTGATTTTCTCGCACGCCTCCTCGGTTTCCACTAGAATGTGTCTCGCGGCGGCTCGAACCATTTCTGCCCTCCTTGTAATTTGGATGTGTGCATGATACTCGATCATGCGAAATCGGGCAAGTCGAACCGCTCTCGGGCGGCGTCTGCCGCGGCCGGAATTGTCTACCTGTCTGGTGGATTATCGCTTGAACGTCATGCGAAGCGCTGCGCCAGCCATACGTCCAGACGCGGCGGCAATTGCTCGATGGTAATCGAAGCGACGAGGTTCCCCGTCAGCGCGGCCTCGGAAAAGGATGTTGACAGTTGCGCATAACGTATAATAATTGGAGAGGGGGGGCTGGGAATTGTCCACTTTGATTGGCCATCAGAACTCCAATGTGGCAAAAGGCAAACGCCCCGCGACTGCGGTCGCGGGGGGGGAATTGCAATGAGCGATTGTCCGGACCAACTCGACGTCGACGCATTGGGGCGCGTATTGGCCGAGGCCTCCGCCGATTTCGTTTGTCTGACGACCGCGCACGGCGAGCCATTCTATCTGAACCCGGCCGGCCGGCGGATGGTCGGGTTGAGCGAAGAGCGGCCCGCCTCCGGGATCGCGCTCCACGATTTGTACGACGACCGCTCGTGGACGGAGTTGCGCAACGTCGCCGTGCCGAAGGTCAACAAGACCGGCCGCTGGGAGGGGCGCGGCCGGCTTCGCAACGTCGGCTCCGGCGAAATGATCGAAGTTCACGCCCGGATGTTCCGCTTCAAGTCGAGCGAGGCCGGACGGCCCGTTTGTCTGGCGATCGTTCACCGGCGGATAGAGGAGGAGTCGGACCTGCGGAAGGCGTTGGCCGAGGCCCAGGCCCGAAAGCGGGCGATACTCGAATCCTCCCTCGATCCGATTGTCACGATCAACCACGAGGGGGTCGTTACCGAGTTCAATAAGGCGGCGGAGCAATGTTTCGGCTATCCGCGGGAAAAGATACTTGGTACGAAACCCTCCGACGTCCTCTTTCCGCCCGGCGACGGCCCTGGTCAACAGGACCGCATCGACCGATATCTGAACGTGGGCGAAGGGTCGCTGCTTGGCCGGCGGGTCGAGGTCACGGCCGTCCGCGCCGACGGCGAGACATTCGACGCCGAAATGGCCATGACCATCAGCCAGGAGCAAGGCGCCCCCGTGCTGACTTTTTTTATCCGCGACATCAGCCGGCAGAAGAAGGCCGAGCGGGAGCAAACCCGATACGCGGCCGAGCTGAAGCGGTCGAACCGCGAGCTGGAGCAGTTCGCCTACGTCGCTTCCCACGATCTGCAAGAGCCGCTGCGGAAAATCCGCACGTTCGGCGACCGCCTGCAAATGAAGTACGGAGACAAGTTGGACGAGGAGGGCAACGACGTCCTCCAGCGGATACAGAAAGCCGCCGAGCGGATGCAGGCCCTGATCGACGGTCTGCTCTCGCTCTCGCGGGTGACCACCCAAGGGCAAGACTTCGTCGTCGTCGATCTGGAACAGGTGGCCCGAGAGGTCGTCTCCGATCTGGAAGTGCAGATCGAGTACGTCGGCGGCCGGGTCGAGTTGGGCCGCTTGCCGTCGATCCAGGCCGATCCGGTGCAAATGCGGCAATTGCTGCAAAACCTGATCGCCAACGGGCTGAAGTTCCACCGCGTCGACGAGCCGCCGGTGGTGAAAGTGTACGGCCGCTTTGCCCACGGACGCACGCAGCGGCCGGCCGGACTGGCGCCCGGCGAGGAACGGTGCCGGGTCGTGGTCGAGGACAACGGCATCGGCGTCGAGCAAAAACACCTGAAGCAGATATTCGACGTTTTCCAACGTTTGCACTCCCGCGACGTGTTCGAGGGGGTGGGGATCGGGTTGGCACTGTGCCGCAAGATCGTCGAACGCCACGGGGGCGAGATCGCCGTCCGCAGCGTTCCCGGACGAGGAAGCGTGTTCGAGGTCGTGCTCCCCTCCGCCCACGTTATGGCACACGGGGAAAAAAGTTGATCGAATGCGTAGGACGGATTAGGAAATCCGTCCTGCGGCGTGCCTTGGAGTGCGGCGTCTTGCCGCCGCTTTTCTGAAGACCATACCTCGTCGCGGCTACCGTTTTTTCAAGCTGGCCCGCGCCAACCGCTTGAACGCTCTGGTGAAGCGATCCCTAATTATCCGCTGACGGGTCTTCTTGTCATAAGCGGCCATCGCGCCGCTTTCGGTACTGATCGGCACAAGATCGGCCGAGGGCGGGGCGAGGTTCAGATAGAACTTCCGCGCGGCCATCCAATCGTATACGCCCAGATCGGTGATTTCGAAGCGGTTTTCATGGACCGTCTGGCCGCCGGCCGCACGGGCAGCGACGCTCGGATCGACAAGGTTTCCGGCGATCAGTCGTGTCATC
>JAUWPQ010000088.1 GCA_030611515.1 Planctomycetota bacterium
GCTGAAGCGTTTGGGATTCGACCGCGTGTTCGACACCGATTTCGGCGCCGACCTGACGATCGTCGAGGAAGCCCACGAGTTTCTTTCACGTTTACAAGCGGCGACGGCAACGAAGAGAGAAGAGAGAAGAGAGAAGAGAGAAGAGGGAACGGGGGACGTGGGGCGTGGGACGGGAAAAGAAAATCCCAAATCCCAAATCCCAAATCAACAAATCTCCCCCTCTCCCAATCTCCCTGTCTCCCCCTCTACTCCTCCCGGCCCGCTGCCCATGATTACTTCCTGCTCACCCGGCTGGATAAGTTTTCTGGAAAAGTTCTATCCCGAGCTGATCCCGCACGCCTCCACCTGCCGCTCGCCGATGTCGATGCTCTCGGCCTTGGCTAAAACCTATTACGCCGAGCAGACGGGCATCGACCCGAAGAAGATTTTCATGGTCGCCGTGATGCCCTGCGTGGCGAAGAAGTACGAGGCCCGGCGGCCGGAACATTTTTCCGCCGATGGGATGCCTTACACCGACGCGGTGCTGACCACACGGGAATTGATCTGGATGATCAAGTGCTACGGGATCGAGTTCACGAAGCTGCCGCCCGGCGAGTTCGACGCCCCGTTGGGCATCGCCAGCGGGGCCGGAGACCTCTTTGGCACGACCGGCGGCGTGATGGAGGCCACACTCCGCGCGGCCAGCGAACTGATCACCGGAAAACCGGCCGACCGGCTCGACTACACCGAGGTCCGCGACGTCGAGGGGCTACGCGAGACCTACGTGGCCATCGGCGAGCACAACATCCACGTCGGCGTGGCCAACGGTCTGACGAACGCCAAAATCCTTTTGGACAAGATCAAGGCCGGCGAGCAGTTCCACATTATCGAAGTGATGGCCTGTCCCGGCGGCTGCGTTGGCGGCGGCGGGCAACCCTATCCGCCCGAGGGAGTAAAGGTGCTCGATCCAGATTTGCTCCGTCGTCGGGCAAGCGCCCTGTACGCGATCGACGGCGGCAAAAAACTCCGCAAATCGTACGAGAACCCGGCCATCGAAGAGGTTTACAGTTCCTACCTCGGCGGCCCCGGCACCGAGCGGGCACACGAACTCTTGCACACCCATTACCACGCCAAAGAGCCGCGAGGCATAAAATGAGCACCTGCACCGACAATTGGGAACAAGTAGAGGCGGCCGCCAAAATGGTGCTCGGCGAGCCGATCGTCGATTTCATCGAACGGTGCCTCGCGAAGCCGCACCCGGAAAGCCAACTTATCGCCGTGCTGCACAAAGTCCAATCGCAGTTCGGCTATCTGGCCGAGACGCATCTGGACGCGGTGGCACAACTGATGCAGGTGCCCGCGGCGAAGGTGGTTGGCGTGGCCAGCTTCTACCATTTTTTCCGCTTGAAGCCGCGCGGCAAGTTTATGATAAACGTCTGCATCGGCACGGCCTGTTACGTGAAGGGGGCCGAGCGCGTGGCGCAGAAGATTATCGAGGAGTTGGGCATCACCTGGGGCGAGACCAGCAAGGACGGCGTGTTCTCCCTGGAAGGCTCTCGCTGTCTCGGCACCTGCGGACTGGCGCCGGTGGTGATGATCGACGACGAAATCCACGGCGAGGTGACGCCCGATCAGGTGCCCGCGCTGCTGGAGAAATATCTGAAGAAGGCACGGGAATAGGGATTGGGGATTAGGGATTAGAGTGATCGCCGCTTGCGGCTTCGCAACCACCGCCGACATTTTCCACCATGCGTGACAATCTCGACAAATACCGCCGCGACTTGACTGATCTGACAAAACTGGGCGAGGAAATGCTCGTCGATCTCTCGCTCCGCGACGCGGCCGCCGACGCTGAGCAGCACAAAATCGCCGATCGGGTAAAAGGCAGCTTCGAGCGGAATTACCAACGCTGGTACACCGAGGCCGGGGCGGTAGTCGGCCAACTGATCCACGCCCGCGCGGCCGAGTTCGAGCGGCTCTACATGGGAGCGGCCAAACGCCGCTCGATCGACGCCGAAACCTACAACATCCAGGACTGGCTCTCTGGCCGCCGCGCCCCGGCCGACGGCTCGGGCAAGCCCGCGTTCAACGATCTGCTGGCCGTCTCGATGCGGCTGAAAATGCAGTTGGATATTCTCCGCTCGGCCGGGGCTAGGCTGGAGAGCAGCCTGTTCGACGTCCGCCAATTGGTGCAGGCCGACCTGTTCGACTCGCAGTTGGACGCCTGCCGCGAGCTGGCCGCTCGTGGTTTTCTGCGTGCGGCGGGCACCGTCGCCGGCGTGGTGTTGGAAAAGCATTTGCGGCAGGTGGCCGAGAGCCACGGCGTGGCCGTTCGCCACTCGGAACCGACGCTCAACGATTTCAACGACCACTTGAAGAAGGCCGGCCTGCTCGACGTGCCCACGTGGCGTCAGATACAACGGCTGGCCGACATCCGCAACCTCTGCGGCCACCAGAAACACCGTGAACCACGTGGAAAAGAGGTCAAGGAAATGATCGAGGGAGTGGACGGAATCATCCGAACGTTGTTTTAGAGCACCCCTCGTTCCCATGCTCTGCGTGGGAACGCACTTATTGGACGCGCTGTGTGCCTCCGTTATACTTCCGAGGGTGAACTTCAACGGACGCGGAGCGTCCGGGCAGTGTGTTCCCACGCGGAGCGTGGGAACAAGGTGTAAATGTTGTTTTAGAGCCGCCGTTTAGCCGCCGCGTCCACGCGGTGCAATTCCCGGCGTGGACGCCGGGGCTAAACGGCCACTATCCACTAACCCACGCGACCACCGGTCGCGGCTTTATGAATATCCAGACCGCCCGCCGTTATCTGGACGACACGGCCGCCGCAGCCGATTGGCTCGCGCGACTGGGGATAGTCGATACCCAGCGTGGACACGCCAACCTGCTCGGCATGGCTCGGGCCGGCGTGACACTCGATCTGCTGGCCAACGTTTTCGATCAGATCGAGAGAGCTTTGCCCGGCTGTGCCGACACCGACATGGCGTTGAACAACCTGGAGCGCTTCGTCCGCGCGGCGCGGAATCCGATCGGGCTGGGAGCGCTGTTTGAACGCGATCCGCGGATATTGCCCACGCTGCTGCAAATCTTTGCGGCCAGCCAATATCTGAGCGACCTGCTGGCGACCGACCCGGAAAGCCTCGATCTGTTGCGGTTGAGCGAGGGCCAAGAATCATCCCGCCAATCGATGATCGACGAATTGACCGCGGAAATCTTCGCGCTCGAGCATGAAACGGTCGTGATGCGGGCGCTGCGACGGTTCAAGCGCCGCGAAACTTTGCGGATCGCCTACGGCGACATCATCCGCGAGCAGAGCCTTCGGGCGGTGACCATGCAGATTTCCTTCCTGGCCGACGCGGTCTTGGAGGCGGCGTTGCAGGCGGCGCGGCGGAAGTATCATACCCAGCGCGGCGTACCCCGGCGTCCCGACGGCCGACCCGCCCGGTTCGTCGTCCTGGCACTGGGTAAGCTCGGCGGCCTGGAACTGAATTACTCGAGCGACATCGACCTGATCTTCCTCTGCGACGGCGAAGGGACGACCGACGGACCGCGACCGATCCCGAACATCGAGTTCTTCGGCCTTGTCGCCCGGGAACTGGTGCGGATGCTGACCGAAAAGACCGAGTTGGGGAGCGTATATCGGGTAGACATGCGGCTGCGGCCGGAGGGGAGCCGGGGGCCGATGGTCATGGACGCCGGCAACGCCTTGGCCTATTACGACACTCGCGGCCGGACGTGGGAGCGTCAGGCGTACATCAAGGCCCGGCCGGTGGCGGGCGAGCTGGCCTTGGGACGCGAGTTTCTCGACACACTGACGCCCTGGATTTTTCGCCGCTACCTCAGCCATGCCGACATCAGCGGCGTGAAAGCGCTGAAGCGGCGGATCGAGCGGATTTCGCACGGCGCGGCCGCGCGGGACGTGAAAACCGGACACGGCGGAATCCGCGACATCGAGTTCGTCATCCAATTCCTGCAACTCCTCAACGGCGGCGACCTGTCCGAGCTGCGCACCGGAAACACGCTCGAGGCCATCGCTCGGCTCGAACAAGTCGGCTGTCTGGCGAACTCGGAACGGTCGATCCTCGAGGAAAACTACACCTTTCTCCGTAGGATCGAACACCGGCTGCAAATCATGCTCGATCTGCAAACGCATTTGTTGCCCGAGGGGCACGACGATCTGCGCAAGCTGGCGTTGCGGATGGGCTACGCCGACGAAGCCGAGCGGTCGGCGTTGGAGGCATTTCTCGACGATTACCGGTGCAAGACCGAGCTGAACCGCGGGATACTCGACCACCTGTTGCACGACGCATTCAGCGACGACCGGCAGACACAGGCCGAGGTGGACCTGGTGCTCGATCCCGACCCGCCGGAAGATCGGATCGAAGAGGTGTTGGGAAAGTACCACTTCCGCGACTCGCAACGGGCATACCGCAACCTGATGTCGTTGGCCGAGGAGCGGAGCGATTTTCTTTCGACCCGCCGTTGCCGGCACTTCCTGGCGGCCATCGCGCCGCGGTCGCTGGCGGCCATCGCCGCAACGGCCGACCCCGACTCAACGCTGGTCAACCTGGACAAGGTGAGCGATTCGCTGGGCGGCAAGGGCGTCCTCTGGGAACTGTTCAGCTTCAACCCGCCCAGCCTGCGGCTGTACGTCGAACTGTGCGCCTACAGCCCATATCTCTCCGATCTGCTGACGAGCAACCCCGGCATGATCGACGGTTTGATGGACAGCCTGGTGCTCGACAAGCTGCCCACCCGCGAAGACATGGAAGCGAAGCTGGCTGAACTATGCCGCGGGGCCGAGGACATCGACCCGATACTGCACAGCTTCAAGAACGATCTGCAACTCTGTGCTGGCGTGCGCGACATCCTAAGCAAGGAAGACGTGCAGACCACCACCGGCGCGCTGTCGGACATCGCCGAAACCTGCCTGGCGCGGATTGTCGCCCGCGAAAGCGAGCGATTGCACTCGCGTTACGGCCGGCCGCTGATCGGCGACGGACCCCGCGCCGCGGCGCCCTGCGAAATGGTCGTCCTGGCGCTGGGTAAGTTCGGCGGGCGAGAGATGAACTACCACAGCGACCTCGACCTGATCTTCCTCTACGAAGCGGACGGACATACCCTGGCAACGCCTGGCTCGGACGCCGAAAAGACGACCAACCAGCACTTTTTCAGCGAGTTGGGGCAGCGGATCATCAAAACCACCAGCCGCACCAGCGGGTACGGCCGGTTGTACGAAGTGGACGTCCGGCTCCGCCCCACCGGACGCAGCGGCGCGTTGGCCGTTTCGTTCGACGAGTTTTCTCGCTATTTCGCCACCGGCGACGGACAGCTTTGGGAACGTCAGGCACTCTGCAAGGCGCGGGTGGTGTACGGCTCGCGGCAGGCCGCCGAGGCGGCGATGGACGTTGTGGCCCGGGCCGCGTTCGACCACCCCTGGCAATCTTCCGCCGCGGCGGAAATCCGCCGGATGAGAGGCCGGATCGAAAAGACCGCCTCTGCCAGCGGCGACCTGAAGCGAGGCCCCGGTGGAATCGTGGACGTTGAATTCCTCGTGCAGATGCTGCAATTGAAACACGCCCGAAAGAATCCCCGACTCCGCGCCGCCAACACGCTCGCGGCGCTCGATGAGCTTCATCGCGCGGGCCTGCTCTCGGACGACGACCGCGAGTTTTTCGACCAAAGTTACCGTCTGCTACGGACCATCGAGGGGCGGCTCCGGCTAATGAACTCCACCGCCCGTGACCAGTTGCCCCACGACCCGGTCGAATTGACGAAGCTGGCCGGCCTGCTTCATTACCCCAGCGGCGAGTCTCTGATGACCGACTACGAGACCGCCACCCGCGAGATCCGCCGCCGCTTCGAGCGAATTTTCGACGCCGAAGCAGGGCAGGAGTGATTTGTGGTTCTGGAAAGGAAGTTTTGGGTATTGCGAGAAAGTGGCGAGACGTTTGTGACACGAGACTTGCCAAAATTGGGGCATAGGCTTACGATGGAGAAGTTAATCTATGCAGATCGGAAACGGGTACTCGGCATGTTGAGCGGATCAATCTAAGTAATGTTGGGGAGTATAAGAAAGGATCCAATATGAGCAATGTAATCCATTGGACATGCCCCTTCTGCGATCGTGATACGACACTTCGGAATGGTGACTACTCTGAGGACAGCGCGTTCCTAAAAGTTGACAACGCTGAGGGGTATCGCAGTCTGAAGTCCCAATTTATCGTGTGTCCGAATCCAAAGTGCCGCAAGATAACTCTTGTGGTAACCCTCCATGAGGCCGGATTCTCCCGGAATCAGTGGAGAACAGCAAGGCAACTGCTGACATGGAACTTGATTCCTCCATCCAAAGCCAAGACTTTCCCGTCCTTTGTACCGCAGGTTGTGATTGATGACTACAATGAGGCTTGCCTCATCTGTGATCTCAGCTCAAAAGCATCAGCCACACTCTCTCGTAGATGTCTTCAAGGCATCCTCCGAGACTACTGGAAAGTCAAGCCAGGGCGGCTAGTCGACGAAATCGATGCCGTTAAGGACAAGATAGATCCGATCACGTGGGAAGCGATTGATGCAGTGCGAAAGATTGGAAACATAGGGGCGCACATGGAGAAAGACATCAACGTAATTGTTGACGTCGATCCAGATGAGGCAGAACTACTAATCGAATTGATAGAAACGCTAATTCGTGACTGGTACATTGCCCGCGAAGATCGCAAGAAACGGCTGACAATGATCAAAAATATTGCTGATTCAAAGAGCCAGGCAAAACAGCAAATGGCTCCACAGTCATGAGTTTCTGTTGCGGAAAGCCATTGGCATGATGGAGAAAAAAACCTCGTCCTCGTTTTCAATTTCCTCACCCAACCATCACAGATATTCCACGTGATTCTGCATTTCCTCCGGCGCAAGGCACTCGGCAATCATGATCAAACCGTGGAGCAACTCGCCGACGGCACGCTTTCCTTTCGGGCTGTACGCTATGCCTGTATGAGGCATGCCTCGATCGTGCAGCCGCAGGAAATCAGCATCACTGGTGATCAGCACACGACCTTGGGAATGCGCGAAACGAAGTTGTGCTTCATCGTCGGCGCTAAGCAAACCGGCTTGAGGCGTGGTGGTTGCGTCGATGCCCCGCCGCCGGAGTCCTTCCGCGATCGCCGACGGAACGTTCTCATCGAGGTGGAAGCAAATCATCGCGGGAATTCGTGCCCGTCAACCGTTGCAACAGCTTCGACGGGGTTTTCGCCCGCATGGCGTCGGCAAACTCCTCGTCTTGCCGCATCGATTCTCGTATCTCCTCTTGGTGATCGTGATAATATGCCAGTGCCGCGTACACGTCGGATAGGGTGATCCGAGGAAACTGAGCGACAATTTCGTCGGGCGACAGCCCTTGTTGCTCGTGCCAAACGACAACATCTTCAACGCGAATGCGATGTCCGGCGATGCGGGGTTTTCCGCCGCAAATCCCAGGCGTGGATTCGATATGTTCGGAAATTACGGCTTCAACCATGGATTTCACCTGCAAGCGAGAGGTAAAACATCCTCCTGGTATTATTGTATCGACAAACAATTAGATTAGATAGAGCCGTTATACGAATCGCCGCAGCATCACGCCGGCGGTCTGGCCTTGGGGAGTGACGCTGAGGTGGGTGAATGAAGCTGTTGCCCGGGGGAACGTCACCGTCGCCCCGCCGTCACCGATGGCGTCGTTTAACCCGGAGCCATCGGCGACGGGGATGTCTCACGACGTGGCGCGATCCACGCCAATCCATAATTCCCTCCGCGTAACGGGCAACTAATTATGCTCCGCCGCGCCGTGGCTGCCGTTTTCCTTGTTGAGATAACGGCGCAAGAAGCGGGCACGCTCGATGTTGCGGTCCGATGTGTCCATGTCGCTGCCGGTCAGCTTCTGTAGATGGGCCGGTTGCGTGCGGATGAACAATTGGTTGATGGCGGGTATATTCAGGTCGTTGATCAAACCCAGGTTCACGCCCATCCGCACGCTGCTCAGCAGGTGCATCGTCTCCTCGGAGCTGATCGTTTGGGCGGTGCGCAGGATGCCGTAAGCCCGGCTGACACGGTCGTGAAGGTTCTCGTGGCTTTCCTTGACGAGAAAATCGCGGGCCTGACGCTCGTAGTCGATAATCATCGGCACGATGTCGCTCACCCGACGGATCAACTCCGATTCGGTCAGGCCGAGCGTCATCTGGTTGCTGATCTGATAGAAGTCGCCCATCGCCTGCGAGCCTTCGCCGTACAGGCCGCGCACCGCCAGACTGATCTTTTGCAAGCTGCGGAAGACTTTGTCTATCTGCCGGGTAATGACCAGGGCGGGCAGGTGCAACATCACGCTCACGCGCATGCCCGTGCCCACGTTGGTCGGACAGGCGGTCAGGTATCCCAGCCGCTCGTGGAAGGCGTAAGTGACTTTCTCCTCGATCAGGTCGTCGATTCGGTTGATCTGTTCCCAAACGCCGTCCAGGTCCAGCCCGCTCTGCATCACCTGGATCCGCAGATGGTCCTCTTCGTTGATCATCAGGCTGAACTTTTCGCTGCCGTCGATGGCCACGGACCGTGCGCCTTGGGCCTCGGCGTGTTCGCGGCTGATCAGGTGCCGCTCGACGAGCAACTGGCGGTCCACCTTTTCCAGTTTCGACAGATCGAGGTACAGCAACTCGTTCTCGCTGGTGATGAGCGCGACGCGCTCGTGTAAAATGCTCTCGATCCGTTCGCGGTCCTGGACCGTGGTGCGGCTGATGAAGGGGAAATCGGCCAGATTCCGCGCCATCCGAACACGGCTGCTGATAACGATGTCCGACTCGGGGCCGGAGCCTCGCATCCATTCGCCGTTGTTTGTGGTCAGGTCGTCCAATCGCACGGTGTCAACTCTCCTCGCTCTCGATACGTTGGATTTCGTCGTGCAGTTGGCTGGCACGCTCGTAACGCTCCTCGTCGACGGCTTCCTTCAATTCCCGGCGCAAGCGGATCAACTGAGTGCGATGCTCGCTGCCGCCGGCCGGTCGGCTCGGCCGCTTGCCCACGTGTTCCGACTCGCCGTGAATGTTCACAATCAACGGCTCCAACTGCTTCTGGAAACAGACGTAATCGTGCGGGCAGCCCAGCCGCCCCTGGCTACGGAACTCAAAAAACGTGATGCCGCACACCGGGCATGCCTGCTGGTCGAGCTGGGCCAAATCCTCCGCCGTCTGACCGATCGCTATCTGTTGCGCCAGCGCCGCCATGCCGCTGGCGGGCGTCGGCTCTCCGGACGACTCGGTCAGGTATTGCCGGGCGTGGTCTTCGCACAGGTGCAATTCCTGCGGCTTGCCATCGGTCAGCTCGGTGATGTGGAACGTCGCCGGTTTGTCGCAGTTTTGGCACTTCATCGGCAGTCACCCGCTCAATAGAGGCCGGCTACCTACCGCGTTGACGGCAAGACATAAGCCGCGGAAATCGCCCCCAAACAACAAAAACTCATCCTCTCTATGGATTTTATCAGTCCCCCCCTCAGTGTCAAGGCGATCAAAGTCGTCGGATATTGATCCTCGGGAAATCAACGACGAAACGACGCCCCACAACATCATCGATAAAACTATGCCTACTTTCCTCCCGTGCCATAAAGCCGCGACCGCCGGTCGCGCCCGTTTGGAAAACCACATTATGCGACAGTTCCGCCGGCGCGACCGCCGCAAAGCGGCTTTATGTTGTTTTACGGACGTTTGATCGGCTGGGGATGGGCCACTTGGGTCGAGGAGGCCTCGGCCGGCGGCGGGGCGGGAGTCCCCGACGCGTGCCAGCCGGAAACGGGCAACACCTTCGGAGCGCTGCGAGGTACATTGGCCGCTAACCGTTCGGCAAGAGGCGAGGCGCCCGCCGTGTTCCGCGGGAAGCGGACCGGCTCCAGTTCCGACAGCGTCTTGGGCGACGAACGCTTGTCGCGGACGCGGTAGATCAAGTTCGGCTCGGGCCGCGGCCGGCGTACATTGGAGGCCAGCATCACGTCCGCGGCGGCCGGCCGGACCTCGCGCTGGCGCAAATTGGGCGAGCCCTGCTTGACCCACGCCAACCAGGTGTTTTGCAGCTTACCCACGTCGCCGATCCCGTAGTGCCGCCGGATGGCCCCGGACCAGTCGTCGGTTTTCAGCCCGTCGCCGATGAACTCGACGTACTTCCGCCGCCCGCTTGTCTGGATGAGAAACTCGGCCAGCGAATAGCCCTGGGCGTAGAGCGGCATGATGTCCGGCGGGTACTCGGACATGGCGAACATCCGGTTGAAGGCGATGCCCCGGCCGGTGCGCAGCGATTGGTCGAGAATACGCCGATATTTGTTCCTCTCACTGACGTGTTCGACGATGGTGGCGCCGCCTTCGTCAGCCCAACGCGGCAACGGTTGTCGGAAGTGGCTGGCGAAGATCATGTGGGTGATCTCGTGCGGCAGCACCGAGTCGAGTATCCGCTCGCGCGAGCCTTGGATCGACATCCGCCATCCGAACACCTCGCCCCGGTCGAAGGCGAAGGTGGTGGCCCCGCCGTTGCCGAGATGCGGCGCGGCTTGGACCGTTATCACGCACGGCTGCGCCCAGTTGGGCATCGCCTGGCCGAGCCACTCGACGGCCAAGTCGTGGCGATACTTTTCCGCCGCCTGAACCATCTGGCGGGCAAAACTCGGATCGGGTGTCTCGACGATGAAGTTGGCGCTCCGTTGCCGGGCGCCCATCGAGACCAACAGTAAAGCCGCCAACAGCGCGAAACGCCGAGCGGCCGCCGGCACGGCAAATCGTTTAGCGGCCGTCGACCACCGCTTCGCGGCGGTGCCCGCGGCGGCCCATAAGATGCGAGCTTCCATGCTCTCCCTCGCTTCCTTGACGATGGTAGGACGGGTGGAAATTTACCCTGCCGCGGCGAAACCACCAAGGCCAGTTTTCCAGTTGCCAGCCCGTGCCGCCAATGCTAGCGTAACCCCATCGTCCGGCGGGCGGGTGGGCACCCGCCAGCCATGTTTTTCCCGCCCGGCCGAATTCGACGTAGACTTATAACGGGGACGGAACCTACTCATCGTTTGCAATGTCTGTCAACTTTCCAGATTTCCGATAGCAGCCGACGGCGCAGGCCGCAAGTTTGATCCGCGCGGCGTGTGGGAAACCACGGTGGTCTTCCCGCACGCCGGGGCGGTCGGGCGACCGACGCCAAGGCAGACAGGAGTGTGCGACAATGTTCCATCGCAACAGTGCCTCTACCGGCTTTTGGGCCGTCCGTTGGCTCGCGGCGGCCGCTATTCTGGCGGCGACGGCTTCCACGGCGTGGGCCGAAGAGCGGTCGATCGTCCGGATCGAGGAAGATTGGGAGTTGGTCATCGGCGAGCCGTCGCCGAATAGCGACGCCCCGCAGGTCATTTGCGCCATCTCGCCGTTGAGCGACATGAACTCTTACAGCGCCACTTTCGTGGTGAATTACCACGAGAATCCCGCCTTCGCCGCCGGTGGGCTGCAATTGCAGGCGTGGAACGGCGAAAATCTGCTAGCCAGCCGGCGGGCGCCGAACCAAGCCGTGTTGGCCACGCCCGGCGAAGTCATCCGCTGGACGCAGGTGATGAAGAAGACCGCGGATGGAGTGGAGTTTGAGGTGCTCAACGGCTCCTCGACCACCTGGGGCAGCTTCGGCGGCGAGGGGACGCTGAAATTGCCTATCGCCGCTCCGATTCCAGACCTGAATGGATACAGCCTGGAAAACTCCGTTAAGCACTCGGGCGTCGGCTACGCGGGCAACCGCGTGCAATCGCTGGTATTGAAACGGGTCAGGGCGTACACGGACGAAGGACTGTTGGCCGAGGACGCCAACCCGCGCGTCGTCCATCCTGCGAGCGAGTAAAAATGTTATGGGGGATTGGGGAGATTGTAGGAGGCGACTCCAGTCGCCGAAGATCGGATATTTCCGGAAGGCATTCGGCGTCGGGAGACGCCTCCTACAATCCCGAGGAGGGATATTTACCATGAGGTCTCTTCGTAAGCGCCGCCGCCGGTCGGGCGCCATTTTGGTTCTGACGGCGGTGATGATGGTTGTCATGTTCGCGATGTTGGTGGTCGCCGTGGACGTCGGATACGTGGCTCTGATCCGCACGCAACTACAATCGTCGGCCGACGCCGCGGCGCTGGCCGCCACCTGGGAATTGTACGACAGCCGTACGCTGACGACGCCGTTGGCCAGCCCGGAGTTGGTCCAGGCCGACGTCTTGACGCCCGCCCGTTATTACGCGAGCGAAAACCCCGTCGGCCAAGTTCAGCCTGAATTGGCCGACGCGGACATCGAACTCGGCCGGCTCGACGTGACGGCCGGCCCAAACGCCCAGCTTTACACCCCCGACGCCTTCGGCGACCTGACCTACAACGCCGTCCGTGTGAGTGTGCGCCGTACGGCGGACATCAACGGAGAGATCCCTTCGTTCTTCGCCCGGGTGGTGGGGGTCGATTCCAGTTCCGGCGGGGCGGAAGCAACGGCCGCGTTCGTCGATAACCTCTCCGGCTTTGGGCCGCTACCGCCTGGGGAAAACCTGATGATCCTCCCCTTCACAATGGACAAACAGACCTGGGATGCGCTGATGGACGGCAACGCCGGCGACGATTGGACCTGGGACGCGGACCAAGGGATCACTTCGGGCTCCGATGGCGTCCTTGAGGTGAACCTTTTCCCGCAAGGCGCCAATTCGCCGGGCAACCGAGGCACGGTTGACATCGGAGCGAGCAACAACAGCACCGCCGACCTCGCGCGGCAGATCGTCGAGGGCGTGAACACTACCGATCTGGATCACATCGGCGGCAAGCTGGAGCTTGGCCCCGACGGTACTTTGGTGCTAAACGGCGACACCGGCATCAGTGCTGGAATGAAGGACGAGTTGGCGTCCATTCGCGGCCAGCCGCGGATCATACCCTTGTTCGACTCCGTTTCCGGCAATGGCAACAACGCCACGTACACGATCGTCGGGTTCGCCGGCGTGCGGGTCATGGACGTGAAGCTGACCGGCAAGATGAGCGGCAAACGGGTGATCGTCCAGCCCGCGCGGGTGCAGGTCTACGGTGGCATCCCCGCCTCCGGCAGTACGCCGATAAGCAACTTCATCTATTCGCCGGTGCGGCTGGTGCGTTGAGTGTCCGGCTTTTCTTGCGAGAAGAGCCGGGCCGACAGGGGACTGGTCCATTTTTCGGCCTAAAAACGCATTTTGCGGGCAAACGGTTGGCCGAAAACATGGACCTGTCCCCTTCCCGCAACGCAAGGGGGACAGTCCCATTTTCGCGGCGGTCAAGCGATTTCCCAAAGCAACGTCCCTCACGCCGCGAAAATTGGGACAGTCCCCTGTGAACGAAATGCGGGCTGGCCGAAACGACGTATCTCCCGTAGAATCAACGTCTTTGGGAAAAGAGAGCCGCTGCCGATGAGTATCCTGACGGAATTAAAAGAACGTTTTCGCAAAGCGTTGACTGGAATGGTAGACGATCCGGCCGATTTGTTGGAGCTGGTCCGACGCGGCCAAGACCCGAAGTTCGGCGATTACCAGGCCAACATGGCCATGCCGCTGGGCAAACGGTTGGGGCGTCCGCCGAGGGAGATCGCCGCCGAGATCGTCCAACGGCTCGAGGTCGCGGACATCTGCCGGGAGCCGAAAATTGCCGGGCCGGGCTTCATAAACTTGCGGCTGAAAAAGCAGTGGCTCGCCGAGAAACTCTCGGCGGCGATCCTCGACCCGCGATTGGGCGTGGCTCCGGTCGCCAGGCCGCGGACGTTCGTCGTCGATTACTCCGCCCCAAACGTGGCCAAGCCGATGCACGTCGGCCACATCCGCTCGACCGTAATCGGCGACTCGCTGTGCCGCGTGTTGCGGTTCCTCGGCCATCGGGCGATCAGCGACAACCACATCGGCGACTGGGGTACCCAGTTCGGCATGATCCTTTACGGCTACAAGCACTTCCTCGACGCCGAGGCGTATCGGCAAAACCCCGTCGAGGAGCTTGCCCGGCTCTATCGAAAGGTTCGTTCCTTGATGGACGAGCAGCCGGAGATAAACTCCGCCGTGCTGGCCGAGACGGCGAAACTACACGCCGGCGACGTGGAGAACCGCCGTCTTTGGGAAGAGTTTCTGCCCCACTGCGAGGACGAGATCGACCGCGTATTCCGGCGGCTCGACGTGAAGTTCGACCACACGCTCGGCGAGAGTTTTTATGAGGATCGTTTAGCCCCCTTGGTGGACGAATTGCAGCGGCGGGGAATCGCCCGGGAAAGCGATGGGGCAATCTGCGTTTTCATCGAAGGCCAAAAAACGCCGATGATCGTCCGCAAGTCGGACGGGGCGTTTTTGTACGGCACTACCGATCTGGCCACGATCCAGTATCGAATGGAGACTTGGCGGCCGGACGCGATCCTCTACGTGGTCGATTACCGCCAGTCGTTGCACTTCCAGCAGCTTTTCGCCGTTGCCGGAATGCTGGGCTACGACAATGTTGAACTTCAACACGTCAGCTTCGGTACCGTGTTGGGCGGTGACGGCCGGCCGTTCAAGACCCGCTCGGGCGACACCGTCGGACTGGAAGGGCTTTTGGACGAGGCCGTCCGCCGCGCTTTGGAGATCGTATCGGCGGGCGACGACTCGAAACCCGACGGCCCGGAGCTTTCCGCCGAGCAGCGCCGGCAGGTCGCCGAAACGGTGGGCATCGCCGCCTTGAAATACGCCGACCTGGCGCAAAACCGCACCAGCGATTACGTCTTCAGTTACGACAAGATGCTGGCGATGACCGGCAACACGGCGACCTACATGCAATACGCCTACGCGCGGGTGCGGAGCATCTTTGCCAAGGGAAACGTGGACGTGGATGCGTTGTGCAACTCCGGCGCGACGATCCTGCTCGACTCGCCGGCCGAACGCGCGTTGGCCTTGGAGCTGCTCCGTTTCTCCGAGGCCCTCGATCTGACGGTGGCCGACTATCGCCCCAACCAACTGACGGCGTATCTATTTGATCTAGCCAACCGCTACTCTACGTTTTTCGAGCAGTGCCACGTTCTCCGCGCCGAGACGGACGCACTTCGTCAAAGCCGTCTGTTGCTTTGCGACTTGACCGCGAGGACGATCCAAAAGGGGCTGGAGTTGCTGGGGATCAACGTGGTCGAGAAGATGTAGGGGCAAGGGGTGGCCGGCGAGATGGGCGCAAACATCCAAAGCCACCCGCAATGGTCGTATAGTTCCCGGCACATGCCCTGCGTTTGACGGTTGCCGTTGTTCGCGCCGCGACGCAACAGCCGTTCGACTCGTTCACAGGGGACTGTCCCCCTTGCGCCGCGGGAAGGGGACAGCGACTGTGTTAAAAGTCCATGTTTTCGGCCAGCCGTTTGCCCGCAAAATGCGCTTTTCGACCGAAAAATGGACCAGTCCCCAGCCAACCCGTGAACGCTTACGACGATCCGCACAAGGTTTGGGCGGTCGCCCTGCCGGTGAGGGTTCGGTACGAAGGCGACCCCCGGCCGAGCGACGCAATTGCTGAAAGCGCATGAAAAAACCCGCCATCGGCCTGTCAGACGTCGGCCGGCGACGGGCTTCCACCGCGGGAATCCGTCTGACGCCTCATGCGGTGTCCCTGCCAGGGCGCCGTCGACGAGGCAGTCGCACCTAACTCGCCCTGACTAATGAATAATAGGTCGAATATCGGGTAAGTCAAGCTGGAATTAAATGTTCAATGTTCAATGACCAATGTTCAATGTGCAACCGTTCACAGGGCACCCATCATTCTGAGCGTAGAGAAGAATCTCGTGTGAGATCGCGGCGCAAGCGAGATTCTTCGCTACGCTCAGAATGACGATGTTTCTCGGTCCGTGAACGGTTACTCCAATGTTAACAACTCAAATGTCATTGAACATTGGACATTGAAAATCGCCTCCTCACCAGAATTCGTGGGCAAAATCTGGCTTGGGAAGGTCTCCAAGTTGGTGATATAGGGCGATTTCGATGGCTGTCGCTGTACGAAAGCCATACGCTTTTCTCATCGTCAGTTTTGCTTTGTTGTTGAAACCTTCCACAATTCCCGCCGAAATGACGCCTTTCGCACGGAAC
>JAUWPQ010000186.1 GCA_030611515.1 Planctomycetota bacterium
TCATCTATGTCATCAATAAGTTTACATGTGGATTGTGTTTTGTCTGGCTCTCCTACTTCCGAGGGCATATCTGTCTCCAGTATTGGGCTTAGCCGAGATTTTAGATTTTTAATCCCTTCCTCGGTGCTGGAAACCGCTTGCCCTAAATGGGAAAATGCCAAGGCAACTTTCGATTCTGCTACTGTTGGGTTACACTGGTCCATAAGATTCACGGCAAGGGGACTGTCGCTTTCAAGCGACAGGGGAATTGCCGCCTTTCTCTTGACTTAGGTATACAGTGGGTGTATAATACTGAACGTGAGCCAATACGTAAATAACGCCGGTGCGGTTTTTGCCTTGAAATATCACATTGTCTGGTGTCCGAAATATCGGCGGCCGGTTCTGACCGACAATGTAGCCAAACGACTGCGAAAACTCTTGATGGAAAAAGCCGCCGAGTTGAACATGACGATTCACGCCTTGGAAATCATGCCCGACCACGTTCACTTGTTTGTCGAGTCTGATCCGACTCGTTGTGTCGCCGAGATCGTCAACCGCCTCAAAGGCTATACATCGAGAGTTTTGCGGCGGGAGTTTCACCACTTGACGACACGACTCCCTACGTTGTGGTCCAGAAGTTATTATGCGGGAACAGTCGGCCACGTTTCCGACAAAACAGTAAAAAAGTACATCACATCCCAGAAGGGAAAATAAGTGCGAACGGCCTTTAAGTACCGTCTGTTCGTCAACGCCAACCAAGAGCGGGAATTGGGCGTCATGCTCGAATCCCACCGCCGTCTGTATAATGCCTACCTGGACATGAGGCAACTCGCTTATGAGCAATATGGCGTCACGATAACATACTGCGATTGTTCGGGTTGGTTTAAGCATCAGCGAATCAGCAATCCGTACTTTGCCCGATTGAACTTTTCCTCCGCCCAAGCCACGATGCGCAGATTGGACAAGGCGTTCCGGGCGTTCTTTCGTCGGCTCAAAGCGAAAGAGAAGCCGGGCTATCCTCGCTTCAAGTCGCGCGACCGATTTGAGAGCATCGAGTTTCCTTCCTACGGCGACGGCATCCGCTTGAACGGCAACCGGCTTCGCGTCCAGCATGTGGGCACGATCCGAGTCAAGTTGCATCGCCCCGTCGAAGGCACAGTCAAAACCGCTACGATCAAACGGGAAGGCGACAAGTGGTTCTTGGTTTTGTCTTGTGACTTGGGTGAAGTCGCCATTCCGAAGAGCAACAATCCGCCGGTTGGAATCGACTTGGGGCTGAAATCGTTTTTGACTGCCAGTGACGGGGAACGCGAGCCGAATCCCCGGCTTCTGAAAACTCAGTTGCCGGAACTTCGGCGAAAGGGCCGCGCCGTCAGTAGGAAGAAAAGGTTTGGCCTCAACCGTCGTAAGGCCGTTGGACGCCTTCGATCCGTGTATGTCCGCGTTCGCAATCTGCGGCGCGAGCATCATCATCAAGTCGCTTGTCGTTTGGTCCGTCGCTACGGCCTGATCGCTGTGGAACGCTTGAACATCCGAGGGATGGTCAAGAACCGCAGGCTGGCCCGCGCGATCAGTGACGCCGGTTGGTCCGGTTTCATTGGCATCCTGAAGCACAAAGCCGAAAAAGCCGGTGCTTCGGTTGTGGAAGTCGATCCCCGAGGCACAAGCCAAGAGTGCAGCCGTTGCGGCCAGGAGGTACACAAAGACCTCTCGGTACGTTGGCATGACTGTCCGCACTGCGGTTTGTCGCTCAACAGGGATCATAATGCTGCTCTCAATATCCTCGCAAGGGGACTGGCCCGGACTGGGCCAGCGGAATGTAATGTGAAGGTTGCTTTGCATTTTCCGGGAAGCCGTCGCGTTTACGCGACGGAGTAGTCACTTTTCAATTCCCTTCGAGTTAAAAGTCCCGCGTCCCGCGAAGTGCGGATGGTCGCCGGGTGGCGACGCGGGTGAATAGAAGTTTGCGGCGGGCCCCGTCGCCGGGGCGGGGGCTTCAGTAACAGGATAAGCCCCAGGTGGCAACCCGCTAACGACGCTTGGACTCGCCGCCTGACTTCACCGCTGCGCTCTGGCAGTCGCCGCCGCAAAGTGTCTTTCACTGATGCCTCGATGTATGAAGTCCGGTAATGACACGAATACCGATCGGACCATTTCGTTTTCCAATGTGACTTGGCGATTTTGTCCAGCGTTCGCGCATTGTTCTCTTGGTTATTCTGTCTTTTCGTTTTTTTTGATGTTTTGCTTGCATAAGTGCGAACGTTGCTGGTTGGCGACGCGGGTGAAAAAAGTTGCGCGGGCCGGTCTTTCACCGGCACCCCTGGTTTGGGTTCAGTCGGCCTCGGATTGTCCGATATTGGGGTTCCTGAACTCACGGCCGTAGCGTTACCGCGCAAAGAGAAAAAGGTGCCGGGTCTGGCCCGTTGCGAGTCGTTGTGGTGAGGCTTCGTATCGCGGTAAATACCGTTTGTGTTTCCACGCACGCCACTCGTCGCTTCCAATCCCTTGACTACCCGGCGCGGGACTGGCTTTTGGGCAGGACATCCGCCTGGTATTGCTCCAGGGAAACCACAAATGGTTCGGGTGTAAACAGAACCGCCAGCGGGCGGAGTAAGCCGCCTCGCATGGTTGGCTGCCTTCTTAACGATCCCATTGCTGGGCCGCTGGCAGTTCTGAAGAGCGGCGGGCCGGAATTGCAGGTCCGACGCATTGCTGCCGACGTGGCACGTCAAACTCTGACTGCTGGGAGTTGCACCCATTCCACGCCGCCGCCGCAAAGAGTCCCCGCCCCAGGAGTTGAACCTGGCTATCGGTCGCGTAACCGACTTCTGCTCCAAGACAGCTTTCGGGTCTAAAATCCGTCGGCCCAGCAAGCGACATAGCGCTATTAGCTTGCTGTTGTCCGCATGGCGAGGGGAAGGAAGTGGAGTGGGCCGGTGTCTCGCCGGCAAGGCTGCTGGATATACCGCACGACTAGCCTCAGTATCCATCCTGCTCAATAACAGTTTGGCGTCTGCTTTCGCTCCGTTGGCTAATCCAAACCACTCCACTCGTAGCCTTGCAAGCCCCCGAGGGGGAACTTGATTCAGAAGAGACGCCGAGAATCCGCTTTCGGCAGTTCGGTAAGCGGAAGAGATTAGGGGGGCAATTCCCACCACTATCGCCAGGGATTGTTTCTTATGTTCGGTCGGGAAGGCTGAATTCCTCGGAGAATCCGGGGGTTAAAGCCTTTCAAGCCGCCCGCTCCGTCGCCAAACGGACGATGAGTCAATCACAACGGCCCGGGATAATTGGCCAGCACCAAAAATATGGGAATCAAACACAAATACCAAAGCAAAAACAACGCGACTGTCGCAAGGGTTGCGGCTTTCCAACGGCCTCTGTAAAAAAACCGGCCGGCCACGAACGCACCCATGCTGGTAGGGAGGAGCCATGCAATTATGGCCGCCGTGAAAAGAGGGGTCCACGACGCTTGAAGATCAGACGTCGGTTTTAGCTCAGCCATTGCAACAATATAACAGCCGACCATACAGACAGACGCAATAAACTGGTATAACGCCAAGCTCCATAACAAAGTTACGGGAATAAGGCGTATGCGGAATTTGCGGATTGCTCCTACCATAACGTATTAGGCGTGAACCGAGCCGGGAAATAACGCCGTAATGGAAAACAAAAATGCCGCAATACAACACAATTGACGATACAGCCCAAAGGGGGTAGAGGAAAACTCGCCTAAAGCGCACAAATGTATATGTATTTGGTCGGATACGCGGAAAACCCAGTCGTGAAATCCGTGCCATGTATTGACCCGAATGTTTTCCTAGTTGAAAATGCAGGGAGTTTGGCATCTGGGAATTATGTATATGCGGAGGCGATATGGGAAGCATTGGTCTCGACGAAAAACAATCTTTATATGCCCGTCCGTGCGATTGTCTTGCTGATTCGGCCGATTCGCTTGCTTTGCAGGTCGATGTAACCTTGGGCGAGTGCTCCGGGGTTATTTCATTGGCCAAGATTCTCTGGGCAGCCCCTTGGAGTCTTTGGGGAGCGGGAGTTGGAGTCGTTGGGCTTCTCACGGGCGGAGGAGTACGCCGTTGCGGGCGGATCGTGGAGTTCTGGGGTGGCTTCCTCCCGCTGTTCCTCCGATATTTTCCCTTCATTGCCGGTTCGCCGGCGGCCACTTTTGGTCACGTGGTTTTGGGTCGCTCGAAGCGCCATCTCGACGCTTGCCGGGCACATCAAATGATCCACGTCAGTCAGTACGAATGTTGGGGACCGCTGTTCGTGCCGATGTACTTGACCTGGTGGTTTGCCCTTTGGTGTTGCGGCAAACATCCTTACTACGATAATCCATTCGAGCGCGAAGCCCATGACGCGACGAGGTGATCGCCACATGTTCGACTCCTCCGTGGCGGCGGTTTTTCCGTTGCCGCTGACCGCGTTTGAAAAATACATGCTCATGGATGATCGCCCGGATTATCCGATGGTGTTTCCGTTTCGGCTGAGACTGTCCGGGGAAATAAGCCGTCCGATTTTCGAGTCGTCCTTCGAGGAGGCCCTCTCGCACCATCCTTTGCTGTGCGCCTTGGTGAATCGTTCGGCGCGGCGCGGCCCGGCCTGGGTGCTTGCCGAGGGGCTGAGGCCGTCCGTCGATTGGGGCCTGCTCGGCGACGCTATCGGAAGTCCCCGCGGCGAGAAGATTGATCTCAACACGGAGGTTGGTCTTCGGGTCTGGGTGCGCCAGGGAGACGGCTCAGCCGAGGTGACGTTTCAATTTCACCACTCTTGTTGCGACGGAATCGGCGCGCTGCGATTCATAGGCCACCTGCTCGCGGCCTACGGGGGGCGCGCGCCCTCGGCGGGTCGTCGCCCAAAGCCGTGGCCCACCGATCCGGCAAGCCTACTCGGACGAGGGCGGTTCGTGGCCGACGTCGCCGCGGGCAAAGGAAAACAAACTCGGGCGATATGGGCTGGGCTGCGCGACGCAGCGCGATGGGTCAGCCGGCGGCCGGCGCCCCTGTGCCCCAACACCCCCGCAGCCGGGAACCACACCGCCACGCGTCCTTTCCTGGAAACATACCGCCACGTGTTCGAGGAGTCCGAAACCAAAAATCTTTTCCAGGCGGCGGCGCGGCAACGTGTAACGGTAAACGACCTCTTGCTGCGAGATATTTTTCTGGCTCTACGGCAGTGGAACGCCGAACAGGCTCCGGAGTCCGCGGACCGCTGGCTTCGGATTGCGGTGCCCGTCAAGCTGAAAACCAGAGACGACGACCGCATGTCAGCCGCCAATGGGGTGAGTTACAACTTTCTCACTCGGCGCGAGAGCCAGTGCGTCGATCGGTCCGCTTTTCTGCAAGGCATCAGCCGGGAAAACGATCCGGCCACCCGCTATCGGCGAGGCACGTCCTTCCTCAGAGGCTTCCGATGCATGGAACTCATTCCGGGAGCGATACCGTTGTTGATGGGGGCGAACCGTTGTTTTTCCACGACAGTGTTGTCAAACTTGGGTAACATGAGGCGATATTTCGGAAAGCAATTCCCTTGCGAGTCGGGCAAGATCGTCGCCGGAAATCTTGTTTTGGAAGACGCCTTCGGCGCCCCGCCGATTCGCCCCAACACCCACGCCGCCTTCGCAATTGGAACGTATGGCAGGCGTTTGTGGGTCTGTGTCCGGCGAGATCCGCGGGCCTTGACGGCCGACGGCGTTCGCCGCCTTCTAGGGATTTACGTGAATCGACTCAGGAATTCGACAACCGAGTTTCCGGCCGTTAGTTGATCGTTCGCGCGTCATCCTTGCCCGCTTCCTCGTTCTTATCTCCGCTTTCGATCGGCAACGCGGCGTCGGCCTCCTCGGATGTCTCCTCCGGCGGGGCATGCAACTTTTCGTCCAACTCGTCGATGTATTTACCCAACCACGCCCGAACGTCCTCCGACAAGATGGGATTGGCGTGCCTGATGCCCCGGGCAATGAAATCGCCCGAGCGCGATTGCAGAACCATCTGCCGCGAAGACTCCGAGAGGGTAACGGCAAAGAAGGTGATTATCACGCAATAGAGTACTCCCTTTGCCAAACCGAACATGGCCCCAAGCTGCCGGTCGAACTCTTTCAGTTTGACGCGGTCGATTACGTTCGACACCAGGCGGAACACGAGCCAGATGGCCCCGGCGGTGACCACGTACAAGATCAGCATGGCAAGGAACCGGTTCCACGGCGCCTCGACGCCGAACAACGGGGCCAGCACCGGGCTGACGTTGACCGCCACCACCGCGCTGACGACCACCGAGGCCAGCGCGGCTATCTGCCAGGCCATCCCTTTCCAGACGCCCAGCAGCGTCATGCCCCCGAGCACGACCAACATCACGATATCGTAGGGCTGGATCATTGTGGGCGGAGTATAGCGGGAAACGGCATGGGTGCGAAGAGCATACCCGTTTAGCCGCCGCGTCCACGCGGCGATGATGCGGGTGAACTGCGCAATCTGGGGCAAGTTTTGGCCGGTTGCCAACCGCTATTGTTGGAATTGCCGCATTCGGATATGTTCGCTCTTCGCCGCGTGGACGCGGCGGCTAAACAGAAACGTCAAGAAATGGCCGGATTCAAGACCCACATCACCGCCAGCAGCCTGATGGGCGTCGGCTACGGGGCGGCGGCGTACATGATGTACGATGTGCCTTGGCCAACGTGCCTTTTGGCGGGCGGACTGTGCGGCGTCGCCGGCATGTTGCCCGACATCGACAGCGATTCCGGCACACCGCTGCGCGAGAGCATGGCGTTTGCCGCGGCCATCGTGCCCATGATGTTGCTCCACCGCTTCCAGCAATGGGGACTGTCGAACGAGTCGATTATCCTGGCCGGGGCGGGCGTGTACCTGCTGGTCCGCTTCGGCGGGGCCGCCCTGCTGCGCAAATACACCGTGCATCGGGGCATGTTCCACAGTCTGCCGGCCGCTCTGGTATTCGGCGAGATCGCTTTTCTGCTGGCCTCGGGCGACGAACTGTTGAGGGCGTACAAGGCAGGCGGAGTGGTGCTCGGATATGTAACTCACCTGATGCTGGACGAGTTGTACAGCATCGAGTGGTATCATGGCCGACTGCGGCTGAAAAAATCCTTCGGCACCGCGATGAAACTGTTCGGACGCGGATGGTGGTCGAACATCTCCGTCTACGCGAAGCTGGCTGTTTTTACGGCGGTCATACTCTGGGAGCCGCAATTGCCGCAGACGCCGTCGCAGATCGCCGATCCCGCGTCGATCCAACAGACCGCCGAACGGCTGATCGATCAAATCTTGCGCCGCTGAGTTGCGATTCTCTCCCCTCTATCCACTCTCCACTATCAAAGTCACCGGGCCGTCGTTTACCAGCTCGACTTCCATGTGTTGCTGGAACCGTCCGGTGGCCACGGGAATGTCTTGTTCGGCCGCCGCGTGGATGAAGACGTTGTAAAGCTCCTCCGCCAAGTCCGGTGGCGCGGCGGCGGTGAAGGCGGGCCGACGCCCCTTGCGGCAGTCGCCCAGCAGAGTAAACTGGCTGACCACCAGCATGGCCCCGCCCTGGTCGGCCAACGCGAGGTTCATCTTCCCCTCCGCGTCCTCAAAGATCCGCAAGCCCGCGATTTTCTTCGCCAACCATCGGGCGTCGGCCTCGGTGTCTCCGACCGCAACGCCCAACAGCACCAACATGCCCGGGCCAATGCGCCCGCAAACCTCGCCGGCCACTGTGACCGCCGCGCGGCTGACTCGTTGAACGCAGGCTCGCATGGGAATCAGAGGTCAGGGGTCAGGGGTCAGAGGAGTAAGCCGCTTGCGGTTTCGCAAAATTCACCCGCATTATTACCACTTTACAGATTTCCGTCGTTCCGCACAATCGCCCGTTGGCTTGGCGGTCGAGGTCGCGTACAATTCATCTGTTATGCAAAACTCCAAACCACTGATTGCCGTGACGATGGGCGATCCGGCCGGCGTAGGGCCGGAGATAATCGTCGGCGCCTGGTCGGAGACCGTGGTCCACGACTGGTGCCGGCCGGTTGTGGTGGGCCATCCGGACATCATGCGTCGGGCGGTGGCCCTCTGGGGGACGGGGTTGAAGGTCGTCGAGGTCGAGTCGCCCGAGTCGGCCCGGCCGTCGCCCGACGAGATTCCGTGCGTTCCCTGCGGCGCCGCCGAGGCGCTCGACGTGCGCCCCGGTCAACTCGACGCCCGGGCGGGTCAGGCGGCTTACGACGCCATAATGACCGCAACCCGATTGGCTCTGGACGGAAAGGTCGACGCCATCACGACCGCACCGCTGCAAAAGGAGGCGCTACACCGTGCCGGACACGAATATCCCGGCCACACGGAACTGCTGGCGCACGTCTGCGGCATCGACGACTACGCGATGATGCTCTACCTCGGGCCGGGCGAAGACCTCCTGCCGCCGGCCGGGCTGGCCGTGGTCCACGTCACTCTGCACACGGCGCTGCGGAACGTCTTCGGCCAATTGACCGAGGAGGCGATATTAGCCAAGGCCCGATTGGCCGACCAGTTCATGTCGCGGCTGATGCGGCCGGCGAAGTCGCGGCCGCGGATCGGCGTCTGCGCGTTGAATCCTCACGGGGGCGAGGGCGGGCTGTTCGGCGACGAGGAAATCTCGATTATCCGGCCCGCCGTCCAGCGCGGGCAGGCCGAGGGGTTGCGACTCGAGGGGCCGCTGCCGGTCGATACGCTCATGGTCCATGCCCAAAACGGAAAATTCGACGCCGTGGTGGCCATGTATCACGATCAGGGGCACATCGCCTTGAAGTTATTGGGGATGCATCGGGCGGTGAACGTAACGCTCGGGCTGCCGATCATCCGCACCAGCGTCGCCCACGGCACGGCGTTCGACATCGCCTGGC
>JAUWPQ010000100.1 GCA_030611515.1 Planctomycetota bacterium
ACGCCGGACAGTTCGGCGTCGGCGGCGATTTGCAGACCGCGTGCGTTTGGGTTGCTGGAGACGACCAGCGAGATTTCCACCGGCAGCCGCCCGGCCTCGATCTTCTCGATCAAGTTCCGCAGGGTCGTCCCCCCGCCGGAAATCAGTACAGCAATGCGAAAAGGAGGTGAAGACATAGTATCACGATCATGAATTCGGCAAAGATTCCAGCCGTTTTAACCATGCGTCAAAATGCGGACATTGTTCGCGTACGGTTGGTAATCCGATTTCCTCGGCAATTTGTGGTCCCGCAACGGGTTTTGCACATTCGTAATCGGGAAAAAAATCAATTATGCGTTTTGAAGGGGCAGTATGTTGACCGTCGTCGATCAATTCGGGAGATTCATGTTCTTGGGAAATATTTTTCAATTGCTCGATTTGTTTTGAGCAGTCGTCGAAAAACGAAGAAAAGCAACTCGGCCGACAAAACAGAATCGCTTCATATTCATGCAATTGAATGTGCGGAATGAATCTGGTGGGGCGTCCGAAAGGATCGTCCAAATCGGCGGCGAAACGTTCCTCCAGTTTTTTCACGCGATCTCGCGGCGAGTGCCGCAATTTTTCCGCCTCGGCCGCCCCCGGAAAATCAACAGGCAGGGCGTAAAGGTCGATCATCGTCGTGAAGTATACGTCAGGGTTCTTTTCTTGCTTTAGGAACCGGAGAATGTCTTTTTTCATCGGCGAATATCGCCGTCCGCCGCCGCGATGAACCACTCCCTTTTTCCTTGCATGTGCGATAAGAACCGGCCTTTGCACGTAGACGCCGAAAGCGGCAAGATGTTTTTTCAGCACCGTGTCGCCGTACGTCTGTTCCGTCTGGCCCTCGGCGAAAATGTAGAGTCGCGTCATTAGTGAGGGCCTCCCTGAATGACGTTCTTCTCCCAGATTTCGCCAAGGCTGTATTCCTCCAGCCATGAGTTGAGTTCATCGGCGTCGAGTCGGCGAAACGTCGATTCTTTGCCATCTCGTCCAACAACGACAATATCTTCGGGGCTGAAATTATCGAGAAAGGGGCTTGATTGCGTGCTGACCAATATTTGGGTGTGCCGTGATGCTTTTTTCAACAACGACGCAATTACGTTCAATGCGTAAGGATGCAGCCCGAGTTCCGGCTCGTCGATTACAATGAGTTCGGGCAATTCATCTTCCGGTTGCAGCAGCAACGTCAACAAGCAAATCGCCCGCAGCGTGCCGTCGGAAAGCTGATGGGGACCGAATATCTGCGACGACTCCACATGCCGCCAGTTGAGGATGATGTCTCGCCCATTTTCCGTGCTGGGAGCAAGGTCGAAATCGTCAAAAAACGGCGCGATCATCCGAATCGTCTTGACGATGCGGCTGTAAGCGGTTCCGTTGTTTTGCGTTTTCAATCGGTACAAAACCGCCGCCAGATTGCCGGCGTCCGGCATCAGCCAGCGACTGTCGCCCACGTAGCAGTATTGGCGAACGCGAGCGGTCGGCGAAGTGTCGTGAAAATGGTAAACGCGGCAGTTGTTCAATAATCGCCGAAAAACCTTTGCTATAGTCTCTCCCTCATCGGCTGCCTTGGCAATTAGGGTTTCTTGGTGTCCGGTTCCCAAGGAAAGCTCTTTCGGTTGTGGATAACCGGTTCGTTTAAAACGAAGAATTTCCTCGGCAAAGACGAGGGTATCACCGGCTGCATGAAACAAGCGAATCTGATAGAAATCAACACTATTATCAATTTCAAACTCAAGAATCGCTTCCAACTGCGGCGTTACTTTTGGCCCAAAATGCAGCAGCGATTGGGCGCGGCCGGAAGTCGCTATAAACTGCTGCAACCGCCCGCCCATCATCTCGTTGAGCATCTTGAAGAACAAAACGAGATTGCTCTTTCCCGCCCCGTTAGCGCCGATCAAGATGTTCAAGGGGCGAAGATCGAGCGTCATGCTCTTAATTGACTTAAATCCCCGGATATCGATTTTTTGCAAAAATGACATAACGGGTTCCTTATGTTTTTATCGTACCTTCACGTACAACGTCGTGCCATAACCCGCCACTTGAATCTCGCTCGACTCAACATCAGGTATTGTATCCAACTTGATTTCCACCGCCAGCGTTTCGCCGCGGATGTAATCGCGGAACTGTTCGATTGCCGCTCGTAACTCCCGCGATTCGGTTGCAACGCCCACCGCGATCCGGTCGGTGAACTCGCAACCCATCTCTTTGCGGCGGTCTTGGATTGCGCGGACCAACTCGCGGGCAAGCCCCTCGCGGATCAACTCCTCGGTCAGCTCCGTGGCCAGCACCACCACGACCGAATGGCCCTGGGCGGCGGCCCAACCTTCCTTGGCCTGGAGACGGACCTGGATGTCGTCCATGTCGAGTTCGACCGGCCCGTCGTCCAGCGAAATGGAGACGCTGCCGTCCGTTTTCAGCTTCGACAACAACTCGCCGCCGTCCAGCTCGGCCAGTTTCTTCCGCAGCGCCGGCAGCCGCTTGCCCAACCGGGGGCCAAGCCGCTTCAGGTCGGGCAACACGCTGTAAGTGATGTACTCCTCGGATTCCTGCGTGAACTCCACCCGTTTTACGTTCAGCTCGTCGCGGATCAGCGCGGCGTGTTGCTCGAGCCACGGTTGATGTGTGTCGTCGGCCAGCACGACTTCGACCAGAGATAGCGGCTGGCGGACTTTGAGCTTCGCGCCCATCCGGGCACTCCTCCCCAGCGAGACGATCTCCCGCATCATCGCCATCTGTCGCGACAAATCCTCGTCGATCGTCGCCACGTCGGCGGCCGGATAATCGCAAAGATGGACGCTTTCTTTCGGCCGTCGGGAATCCGAGCGGTCGCCGAAGGTGGACGCGGCCAGATTTTGCCACATCGCCTCGGCCAGAAACGGCACGAACGGCGCGATCAGCTTGCTGGTCGTAAGCAGACATTCGTAAAGCGTCCAATAGGCGTCCAACTTGTCGACGGATTGCTCGCTGCTCCAATACCGGTCGCGGCTGCGGCGGACGTACCAGTTGCTCAGCGCGTCGACGAACTCGGTCAGCCGAGCGCAGGCGTTGAAGTTTTCGTAGGCGTCCATGTGTTCGACGACCGCCGCGACCGTGCGGTTCAGTTCACTTAGAATCCAGCGGTCCAATTCGCCCCGTTCGCAATTGGGGCGGTAGCCGTTGGCGGTGGCCAACACGTCGGGGCCAAGCTGCCCGACCTCGCCCGAGACGCGCGCGGCCGGATCGAATCCGTCGATGTTTGCGTAGATCACGAAGAAACTATACACGTTCCAAAACCGCAGCAGGAATTCGGGGATGCAGTCCTTGATGGCCTGTTCGCTGTAGCGGATCGAGGTCCACGGCGGCTGGTTGGCAAAAAAGAACCACCGCAGCGCGTCGGCCCCGTAGAGATTGAAGATGTCTTCGGGGTCGCGGTAGTTCCGCTTGCTTTTCGACATCTTGCCGCCGTCCTCGCCGAGCATCAGCCCCAGCACGATGCAGTTGCGGAACGGATGGGGGAACGGGGGACGGGGGATTTGCTGATTTGGAATTTGGGATTCGGAATTCGCCGCTTGCGGCTTCGCATCTCCCGTCTCCTCCCCTTCTCCAAACAGCAGCGTGCTGATTGCCAGCAGACTGTAAAACCAACCGCGGGTCTGGTCCAACGCCTCGCTGATGAAGTCGGCCGGAAACTGGTCGCCGAACCGTTCGGCCGATCCGGGCTGGTGCGGATATCCCCATTGGGCGAAGGGCATCGCGCCGGAGTCGAACCAGCAGTCGATCACCTCCGATACCCGACGCATCCGCGCCCCGGGCGCCTTCGGCGAGTCGTAAGTGATCGAGTCGATGTACGGCTTGTGTATCCGCAGATCGTCGGGCAGGTCCGTGTTTTCCCGCTTGGCTTTCTCCCAGGCTTCCGTGCCAGTGACGCCGGGCTTGGACAACAACTCTTCGTAGCTCGCCACCGCCTCCGTGTGGCCGGTTTTTTCGCAGACCCAGATCGGCAGCGGGGTGCCCCAGTATCGCTCGCGCGACAAGGCCCAATCGACGTTGGTCTCGAGAAAATTGCCGAACCGCCCGTCGCGGATGTGTTCCGGCAGCCAGTTGATCTTGCTGTTGTTCGCCAGCATCTTGTCTTTGATGGCGGTCGTGCGGATGAACCAGCCTCGGCGGGGATACTGGATCAGCGGGTCTTCCTCGGCCCGCCAGCAGAACGGGTAGTCGTGGATGTACTGCTCTTGGTGGAATAGCGTCCCTTCGGTCTTCAGTTGGCGGACGATGTCCCGGTCGCAGTCCTTCACCCAGCGGCCCTTATAGTCGGGCGTTTCGTCGGTGAAAGTGCCATTGGGAGCCACCGAGCAGATCAGCGGCGGACCTTCGCCATCGACGAACCGGGCCTGTTCGGCCAGCAGCAGATCGAAATCGACCTCGCCGAAGGCCGGCGCCTGATGGACGACGCCCGTGCCGGTGTCGGTCGTCACGAACTCGGCCGGCAATATGCGCCAGGCGACGTGCTGTCGGCCGCCGTCCTTCAATCGGCCCTGCTTATCGCCTTGGGTGTCGTAATAGAACCGGAACGGCGGCAGGTAGCGCAGCCCGATCAGCTTTTTGCCGGGCAACGTCGCCTCGACCGTGAACTCTTTGCCGGCTTTGGCCAAAACGGTCTCGACCAACGCCGAGGCCAGAATCAATTTGCGCGATTCGCCCTCGACCGAGACCACAGAGTATTCCAAGTCTGGTTTGACGGCGGCGAACTGGTTGCTCGGCAAGGTCCAGGGAGTGGTGGTCCAGACGAGGAGGTCGGTGTTGGAGGAAATTTCCTGCGAAACCGCAAGCGGTTGTGACTTCGCTAACGGAAATCGCACGAACACGCTCGGGTCGGCCACCTCGCGGTAGCCCTGGCCGACTTCGCCGGCGCTGAGCGCCGTGCCGCCTTGCGCCCACCACCAGACGATCTTGTGCCCCTGGTAGAGCAGGCCGCGGTCGAACAGCGTTTTCAGCGCCCACCAGACGCTTTCCACGTAGCTCTGATGGTACGTGACGTAGGCCTCATCGAGATGGATCCAGAATCCGAGCCGTTCGGTTAGCTGCTCCCACTCCCGCGTGTAACGGAAGACGCTTTCGACGCACTTGCGGATGAACGGTTCGACGCCGTAGTTCTCGATCTCCTCCTTCGAGTGGATACCCAGTTCCTTGCAGACCTCGACCTCGACGGGCAGGCCGTGCGTATCCCATCCGGCCTTTCGCAGGCAGCGGAAACCCCGCATCGTCTTGTAGCGGGGAAAGAGGTCCTTGATCGCCCGGGTCAGGCAGTGTCCGGGATGCGGCAGTCCGTTGGCGGTCGGCGGTCCTTCGTAGAAGACGAACGCCGGTCCCTCGGCCCGCGCGGCCAGCGATTTCTCGTATATCTCGCGCTGCTTCCAGAACTTGGATATCTCTTCTTCGAGTTTGGGAAAGGAAACCGAACTTTCGACGGGCTGGAACATGGGCGGTTTGGGACTCCAAGTGGGGACAATGCCGCAAAGCCTTAGTAAACCAAGACTTCCGGTTTGATGCAACGGGGATTGACCGGTTCGCGGCGTGTTGCTAGAATCCCCCCCATTATGGAGGATGCGATATGGGAATCGACGACACCATTCTACAAAAGCTTCGGTTGCTGCCGCCCGAAGAGCAACAAAAGGTGGCTGAACTTGTGGAGTCGCTGGCCGCCACAAGACCCAAAGGCCCAAGAAAGAACCCTATGGGGATGTTTGCCCATCGTGGCATTCATATCCCGGCAGAGGTGATTGACGAGGCTCGTCGGGAAGCCTGGGCAAATTTCCCTCGTGAGTTTCCTGAGAGCACCGAAAAATGATCCCCGTGCTTGTAGACACTCACGCCTTGCTATGGTTCTTGTTCGAGCCTGAGCAGTTGTCGCCGGCGGCGAAATCCGCGTTGCGGGAAGCGGATGACTCGGAAAAATTGGTTTGCGCCTCGGTGATTTCCGTGATCGAGGTGCGTTATCTAGTGGAGAAGAGCCGGCTTCCCGCCACAACGTACGATGACTTGGTTATGGCGGTCCACGATCCAGAAATTGCCTTGAGGTTTCTGCCAATCGACCTCGACATATCGCTGGCCGTGGAGCGGATTCCGCGCAACACAGTACCCGATCTGCCCGACCGGATCATTGCCGCAACCGCCCTGGCTCACAATCTGCCGCTAATCACGAAGGATCGGAAGATTAGGGCCTCGCGCGTCCACACAATCTGGTAGGCGTGATTCTCTATTTTTCAACTTGCTCAGCGTTCCCCGGTCAATTCCCGAGCGAACCTTTACGTCGGCGAGGCTCAGTCCTTGCCGCTGGCGCTCTTCCTTGAGGGTTTTCAGGACGTGCTTGAAAAGGATGCGCGGTTTCACCGCTTTGGCGCGACGCCGGATATCAGGCAATTCGGCGGCGATCTGCTCGCGAATGCGTCGATAGCGATTCGCCTCCTTGTCGGTCAGCCGCCGCTTGCGCGGAATTCGTCTTTTCATTGGACCTAGTTCTCCACGGCGGATTCGTCGATGAGCAGGGCCTCGGCCTTTACCTCCAGGGCGAGCGCAATTGCCTCTGATTCTCCTGGTCCCAAGGTTGCCAGAAGTTCGTTGACTATGGAACAGTTTCGCGGCGATTGGACGCAAAGAAACGGCAGTTCGCTGAGACGGACGGGCGTTAGCCGGGAACGAGGCCGCTCCAATTCGGAAACGACGGCCGGCGGAATCAGCACGTCGTTGAAAAGTTCGTGCAATACCTGGATATGTCCGAGATGGACCAGGGCGCGTATGGGTGACGTATCGCTGACGACAATATGCACCGCTTAATCCTTGACGCGTTCCAAAGTGGAGATATCCTGAGCCAGATCATCGAGCGTAGGCCGATAAATGGGGATGGATCGCTTGGCCAATGCCTCTTCCATCGCAACGCGGTCTAGTCCGGCGAGTCTTGCGGCCGGCCAGAGCGTCAATTTTCCTGCCTCAAACAAATGGCAGGCAAGTTCGACCACAGCCTCGGTTTCATTGAGGCCCGCTTCCCTCAGCAGATCGTCGGGTATCTGTAAGGTCGCCATGATAAACTCCTCTCACTGGAATTCTAGCCCAAGTTGCTCGATGATTCAAGCCTCGCCGGCTTCTTGTTCCAGCACGCCGAGGACGATTTTCCGCAGCTTCGGCTCGGCTTCGGCGGCCGTGGTCAGGATTTCCTCAATGTTGGCCGGATTCAGAGCGCCACGGAAACCATCACCCGGATTGCGAATATAACCTAATGCGGCTGTATTTCCCCAAAGGCTTCATACCGCCAGCGTTGTATAGTATGTACTTTCCGCGTCCGTTATTCTTGTCGAACAGCGACCGCCCGTATTTTTCAATGGCGGCCGAAAAATCCTTGCCCACCAGATCGTCGTCGTGGCAGTCCTGGGCGAAATATTGGGCGCCGTCGGGAAACATCCTGCGCACCAGCGCCATCGGCAGCGACGTGCCTCCCCATCGACCGTTGCATTCGACGAACTTCAGATCGGAGCCTCCACAAACAATGGCATCGAAAGAACATCGACCGACATATCCGAGACGTCGTAATATCGAGGCCAGCAGCAGGCTCTGTTCCTTCAGGACAACGGCGATGGGATGGAGCGGATCGAGCGGACGGCTTCCCGTGAATACCTTTTCCTTCCCGAGAAGATGCTGTTCGTAAAGTCCTTCAAGCAACGGCTCTCCCCGAGAGGGAATCCACAGTTGGGACGAAGGCGACATCGTTACGTCGTTGCGCCATTCGACCACGCACATTTCCTCGCGTCCGTCCCACACGGCTTCGCTGAGGAACCGCGAAAGCTCGTCGCGGACCCCGTTTTTTGAGAGACGTTTCACGTCCGCCGCGCGAAGCACCAGGTTTCCGGTCGCCGAGGCGTGGGAATTCAGTTTGACCGCGACGCAATCGTGCCGTCCGGCCATCTCCCGCAGGCGATCGGTCGCCTCGTCGAGGGTCTTGGTGGCGGCGGTTTCCACCGTCCGTTCCTTGCCGATGGCCAGATGCACGAGTCGCGTGATGAATGACTTGTCGTTTGCCATTTTCGTGATGTTCGGCGGCGGCGCCACCACGGAGACAAGCATGCCCGAGAGTTCGGACACCACTCGCGCCAGGCTCCACACGTCCTCGATGCCCATGTATGGGCAAATCCGCCGCAAGCGGCCGGTTTTCGCGTAATGGACGAGCGATTTCAAGGCGGTGGGATCGTGAAGACAGCTTTGGGCGACGTGGATCGGCGAGACGCCGCTCGACCGGGCCAGCACCCACATGGGATCGCCAAGGCCAAGATGTTCACGGTTGTAACGTTCGTAGCGCTGGTCCACCGGCACGGAGGTCAAGATGAAATCGCCCGTGCCGGCCAGTACCCGCATCCGAAACTGATAGTGTTCGATACCCTTGACTCGCAGCGAGCCGGGAATGGCGCCGATGTCTTCCACGTAAAGCGTACCCGATTCCAACGAGCCGCCCTGATGGCGGAATGGCGCCCATTCCGGCGCGACGTTCACGCGAAAAATCCGCCGAAGCCGATTCGCTAAAATCTCGGGGCACACACCGCGAACGCTTTCCCTGACAGTGCTTTCTAACATTTTGCGGCCTCCATGCTGTTTTCCGGCCGATTCTCGACGGTCCGCGGATCGTCCGCGAAAGAGTCCGTGAAAGAGTCCAGTTCGGCAAGCAACGCGGCCCTCACGCCCTCTCGTCCGACGGTCCGGGCGTACATGGCGTCGAACTCAAACGACGCAACGTCGGCGATGTTCCGACCGCACGTCAAATCGATTTTGCCCTCGATTTGTCGGCAAAACCGATCGAAAAGATCGATGAGCCGGAGGCCCGGCTTATTTTCGTTTTGGCGCAAGCTCCACAAGCGGCAAACGATTTCGGGCACATAATGCAGCAGACTGACGTGATACCCGAGCCACTTCGCCTCGTCGAGGTCGGCTTGCGGGAACGTCTCGTTGCCGACCAGAAGATGCGGCGGTTCGGGCGAACAGCGAATGCCGTATTCCTCTTGGTTGGCGTGAAAGTCGGAGCCGGGCAGACAAAGGAAGTCGTGGATGTAAAGGGAATGGGGACGCATTGAAATCGCGAAGTCGAGCGACTCCTTGAACGCCGCGAGCGTGTCGCGCGGCAGCCCGACGATCAAACTGAAAAGCACCTCCGCGTCGGGACACGCCTCGCGCAGTCGGACGACGTTTCGCCGATAACGCTCCGGCCGGAACCGCCGGTTCATGGTCGCCAGCGTTTGGGGAGAGGTGCTCTGAAGGCCGAACGCGAACTCATGGCTCTTCAGGCCCGAGATCAACGCGATGGTTTCGTCGTCCAATAGTTCGGGGTTCATCTCGAAAACCACCTGTTTCCCCGTGGGGTTCTCGCGGACCAGGAATTCCAAAAGCTCCTTGGCCCGGCGTTTGTTTATCAGCAGATCGCCGTCGGTGATGTAAACCCTCCGCACCTTCGGGTGCGCGAGCAAAAGGCGGAATTCCGACTTGATGTCGTCCATCGCTCGGAAGCGGACGGGAACGGTGTTTCCCCAAGAACAGTATCGGCATCGAAAAGGACAGCCACGGGCGGTTTCGAGCGCCGCCGTGACCGGTCGAGGCGCGGACTCCAAATACGCCGTGTATTCCGAATCGGAATGCACCGAGGGAATCTCCGTCAAGTCTTTGAGTTTGGCGAGCGGATTGCGAATCAACCCGTCCCCGTCGCGACGGCAAAGATTCGGCACGCGAGCGAAATCGCCACCGTCGAGCATCGCCAGCAGAAGGGATCGGAACGGCAGTTCTCCCTCGCCGGCGACAATCATGTCGACGTAGGGATGGGCGGCGAGCAGATTTTCGGCCAGCGGACCGGGTTCCGGCCCGCCCAGCAAAGTCGTCGTTTTCGGCATCGCTTCCTTCAACATGCCGCAAAGTTCGATCGCCGCCTGAGTGTTCCACACGTAGCAGGAAAATGCGTATAGATCGGCACGGAGATGAAGTAACTCGTCGTACACGGCGGAGAGGTCCGCCGTGTAAAGAAATTGGCGGGTCGTGAAATCGACGTTTTCCGCGATCCGCTCGTCAAGCCGGGCGAACCGCTTAATGAGCGTGAGGGCCGGCGAGAGGTCTCTATCGGGAAATGCCAGCGACACCAGCGCGATTTTCAACGTCTTTTTCACTGCGAGACTCCTAAAAGGCAAAAAAAAACGCCGAACCAATGTTCGGCGTTTGGGGGATCTGAGCTATTGTGACGGCTCAGCCCGCCTCACGCCTGATGCTAATAATAATGGCGATCTGAGCATCGCTCAGGGCCACCAGCATCAGGGTGTTGCAAAGGCTGAAAGACATACCGCCACCTTGTGGAAAACTTCAATCCGTCCCTGATTATACAATTTACTCCGCCGCAGTCAAGCGCGATTTTTAACCATCACGGGCTTCGACAGGCTTCCGGGCTTCCTGTTCCAGCACGCCGAGGACGATTTTCCGCAGCTTCGGCTCGGCTTCGGCGGCCGTGGCCAGGATCTGCTCGATGTTGGCCGGCTTCAGGGCGTCGGGGAAACAGAGGTCGGTGACGATCGACAGGCCCAGCACCCGCATCCCGCCATGTACCGCCACGATCACCTCCGGCACGGTGGACATGCCGACCAGATCGGCCCCGATGGTGCGCAGGAACCGGTATTCCGCCCGGGTCTCGAGGTTCGGACCGGTCACGGCCGCGTAGACGCCGCGATGGGCGACAATGTCTTCGCGCCGGGCAACGTCCAACGCTCGATCGGCAAGCGCCGGATCGTACGGCCGGCTCATGTCGGGAAACCGAGGGCCGAGCCGCTCGTCGTTCGGGCCGATCAGCGGGTTGTCGCCCATCAGGTTGATGTGGTCGTCGATCACCACGATGTCGCCCAGCGAGTAGAACGGATTCATTCCGCCCGAGGCACTCGATACGATCATCATTTCGGCCCCCAGGGCGCGCATCACTCGGATCGGAAACGTGATCTGCCGGTGCGAATAGCCCTCGTAGGCGTGAAACCGCCCTTCCATCGCCACGACCGGCACGCCGCGGAGGGTGCCGCAGACGAGTTGGCCCGCGTGGCCGACGACGGTGGACTGAGGGAAATGCGGGATCGAGGCGTAGTCCAACGTGGCCTGGGTCTCGATCCGGCTGGCGACGCTTCCCAGTCCGGTGCCGAGCACTATGCCGGCGCGCGGCCGCGCGGCCCATTGGGCTTTAATCACTTCGGTGGCTTGCGCGATCTGGTCGGCTAGCTCGGGCACGGGCGGCTCCTTTGCGTAGGGTGGGACAAGCGAAGCGCAGCCCCACCCAACTTTCTCCGGGGACTGTTGGCCCCCGGCAAGTTCGACGAATCAATCATCCGCGCCGAGTTATTCATCCTCGGTAGTTGCCCGCGCAACTATCGTCGAAATCGTCTGCTTCGTCCAAGTCGTCATCTTCGTCGTCGAGATCGTCGTCGAGATCCTCCTCGAAGTCGTCGTCGAAATCGTCGTCGAAATCGTCGTCGTCGAAGTCGTCGTCATCCCTAGTGGCCTCGGCGACGCACGTACCGGTTTGGGCGGCTTGGAAATCGCACGCCGGCACGGAATTGGGTTCGGTCGATGGTTGCCACAAGGGCTCAAGTTCCCGCAACATGATTTGGTCCTCTGTCATGGAGATAGTTGGGCCGTAAGCCCGGCTAATAAAACCCAGTATTGACCTATCGGCCATAACGGCCAAGGGCGTATTTTGTGCCAAGGCCCACGGTCTGTCAACGGCGAGATTTTGTGTCCTGGAATTATTCATTTGCTCGTGTGAATACACGGCGGGGCGAATTTGCCGCGTGAAACCGCCTATCCCGGGTGTATTCACCCGGGGCTAAATGGAATTTCCACTCGTTCCCACGCTCCGTGTGGGAACGGACGGCCAGGGACGCTCGGTGTTCGCAAGACGCAACTTCTTTCGCCGCAATGGTTTACCGCGCGAACGGACGTCGTGCGTTTCGGCGCGGAGCAGTCGTAACCAGCGGTGTTCGCGCCAACACGCCCGGCCCGATTGTCCCCGCCGGAGGGCTGCGGTAGACTGGGTGGGGGGCAGTACCATCCTTCTCGACGTGCCGTTGGCTTCGTTGACGGGGTATGCCCTCATGCGGACCCATCCAAAAACCGCCTTCAGCCTCGTGGAACTGTTGGTGGCCATTACGATCATCGGCATATTGATCGCCCTGCTGCTGCCGGCGGTGCAAGCGGCCCGCGAGGCGGCTCGTCGGTTGAAGTGCCAAAACAACCTCAAGCAGATCGGGCTCGCCCTGCATAATTACGCCGGCCAATACGGCGCGCTGCCGCCGGGGGCAATTTTGGCAAGGATAATCGATGGCAAGACCTATCAGATGAGCAGCACCGCCAACTACGATCCCTGGCTGGAAGCGACCAGCGACGCGAGCGGCATGCATGGCACGAGCTGGATGCTGCAAATCCTCCCCTTCATGGAACAGAACGCCCTTTTCGACCGCTGGGACTTCACCAAGAGCGTGAACGGCAACCGGAGCGTGGCCGCCACCGATATCGCTACGTTTTACTGTCCCACGCGCCGCTCGGGCGTCCGCGCGGAAGATCGGCAAATCATGTTTCCAAAGCGAACGCCGGAGGACGCCTACATCGGCTGGAGCGGCGGCGGGAACGACTACGCCGGTTGCATCGGCGCGCAGAACTCGTTTACGAATCCCACCACGTCGAACGTCAAACGCCAGTTCTGCGGGCCGACGTACGTCTACCGGCCGGACATGCGTGGAGTGTTCGTCCCCAACCTCGCCGCGACATTCAACGAAATCGCCGACGGCCTATCGAATACTCTCGCCATCGGCGAAGTGCCCAGGACTCAATGGACCGGACCGACGCCGAACTACTACTGGGGGCCATGCCATACGAGCATCGACGGCTGGGCGGCCGCCGGGCCGAACACGTTGTTCGACACGGCCAGCGCCGGCTCGACAAACGACATCGGGCAAACCGGCGGATTCAACAACGATTACTTCGAGTCGGCCGGAAGCGACCACGCCGGCGGGGCGCATTTCGGCATGGCCGACGGATCGGTCCATTTCATCGGCCAGCAGATCGATCAGATTATTTACGCCCACTTGGGCAGCATGGCCGACGGGCATATCGCGCAGGTGCCTTAGCGCATGTCGGCGATCGACAAGGCAAGCAGACTGCGATCAAGCATCGGGCATTATCGTCGGAGCGTCGCTGTAGGCGAATAACTCTCGTTCGATCGGTGGCAACATGCCGACCCGCTGCTTAGCCTCTTGGGCCTTGAAGTCGAAATGATACCGCCCCATCTCCATCCACAGACAATAAGCCGCCGTCAGCAGGGCCGCCAGGGTGCAGCCCAAGAAGACCGTGAACACCGTGTTCGATTTGCGCCCTTTCCAGATGCCGTAGGGAATGAAGCTGATGCCGATCAGGAAAATCGTGGTGGAGAAAAAAATGATCTCGAACCAAAACAACGCCAGCAGGACCACGGGAACGCCGATCACTCCGGCCAATTCGACAACGAACGGCAGCTTGCCGGCCTCTTTTTTGGCCTCCTCTTTTTCGCTTTCTTCGGCCTCTTTTTCCTCGCCTTCCTCGGTTTTCTCGGCCTTAACCTCCGCTTCGTCGGCCGCCTCGACGGGCTGAAGTTGCTCGTCCGCTCCGTCGGCCGGCGCGGCCTCGTCCTCCAAGACGGGTTCCTCCGCGGCGGCCTCTTCGCCGGGCGTCTTCAGTTCATCAAAGTTGGGATTCTCGTCTTCGACGTTGGCCACGATTGACTCTCCAGTTTATGCAAACAAAACAAACTATTCCTTTTCTCCAAACATACTCAATTATAGTTGGCGAATTGCCGTTCCGCCACCCGCAAAACCACCCTGCGGCGGGGTTTGCTCACCAATTCAGCTCCACGGCCTCGTCCCAGTGTTCGTGGAGTTTTTCGAGCGCCGCCCGTAGCTCCTCGATTTGGGCCTTGATTTGGCGGACTTTTTGCCCGTCGCGGAGCACGTTGGGATCGATCAGTTCGTGCTGGAGCCGATCGAGGCACGTCTCGCGCTCGGCGATTTCGGTCTCCAGGTCAGCCACTTTACGGTACGTGAACCGGCGTTTTCGGGCCGTGCCGTGGGACAGGTTGGCAACCTGTCCTACGTTCTTGGCGGCGGTGCCGTGGGACAGGTTGGCAACCTGTCCTACATCCGTCGTCCTCTCGGTCTCCGCTTGGCTCAGTAGCATCTGGTAGGTGTCGTAGTTGCCCTCGACGACGTGGACCCGGTCCGGTTCAATCGCCAACAGGTGGTCGGCCACGCGATTGACCAGGTATCGGTCGTGGCTGACCAGCAACACGGTCCCGTCGAAGCGGGTAATCGCTTTTTCCAGAGCTTCGCTCGCCCAAAGGTCGAGGTGGTTTGTCGGTTCGTCGAGGACCAGCAAGTTTACCTCGGCGGCGGCCAGCCGGGCCAAGGCGGCGCGGCATCGCTCGCCGCCGCTGAGGCTGCCCACCTTTTGCAGGGCCTTGTCGCCGACCAGCCCGAAGCGGGCCAGCAGGTTGCGCCGCTGCTGTTGATTCAGCCGTTTATG
>JAUWPQ010000283.1 GCA_030611515.1 Planctomycetota bacterium
GCCCCTGGTATCTCGACCCCTGGTGTTCGAGTGGCGGCTTGTGTCGCGAGTGTAGAGTGGCTTGGTGAAAGTGGGTAGTTGATAGTGGGTAGTGGATAGTGGCTAGTGGGTAGTGGGTAGTGGATAGTGGGTAGTGGGTAGTGGGTAGTTGGTAGTGGATAGTGCGAGAAACGCCCCGCGACTGCGGTCGCGGGGGAGAAAGCCGCTTGCGACTTCGCACGGCTTGCATTTCCGCTTGCGGTTTCGCAAATAAACAATGAACATCGATACCGAGGAAAATATCGCCGTTGCCCGGCTGATCGTCTGCGAGCGCGACGGGCGCTGGGCCGTGGCATTGCGTCGTGAGTTGGCCGGCGCGGGCGTCCGCGTTTGGGAAACGCGCACGCTAGAGGACTGCCGCCGCGAGTTGATCGCAAGCCCCACCTCTTTCGTGGTCTTGCAAATGGCCCGCGACGCGATCGAAACACTCCGTTTCGTGGCATTGCAGACGCGGGAGTTCCCCACCGCTCGACTGGCGGTGGCGGCCAAACGCTCGCAAGCCGCCTTCGAGTGGCCGATCCGCGAGGCCGGGGCGGTCCATTTCCTCTGCTCTCCCCGGCAAGTCGGCCTGTTGGCCCGAATGGCCTGCCGCCATCTGGCGCAAGTCCCCCCGCCGCAACGGAGCTTGACCGAACGGATTTGGGCAAGCCTTCCGTGGGGCGTGAGAAGCGCGTGATAGTCAAAGTGCGTCGTACAGAGGTACAGCCCGTTCTCCGTAGACTCTTTCGGTTGCCGAATGTCTGTCGGCTTTTCCGCGAGCGCCGCTCGAAGGTCCGCGGCGTGTCGATTTTCCCCTTGTTTTTCTTGAATCTTTTATTGACTTTTAGATGTTTTCGAGCATATAATAATATGATTAGTTTCACTGGACCACTCCGTAGCGCGTGGTCGTACACGCGAAGTGTGAGGTTGCCCCGTTCGGGGCCGCCGGCAGGGGCGCTCAGCCGACACCTGAGCGCCCTCGAACGACGCCGCCGGTTACGGCGGCAACAGGAGGACCTTCAGGCCGGTCTGGTCGATTACTTGGCGTATCCGTCTCGACCGCGGCCGCCATCGTAGTGTGTCACGTTTCTCTACTCTTACCGAGGAGGACCGCTCGTTCTGAAGTTGGTGTCCTGCTTTTGCTTTTCTCGCTCTATCAAAAAAGGAGGATCGTTTGATCGCAGACGTTGTGAGTGTTTCCTCCGGCGCGTTTGCCGCTTGATGGACGTCATGCAATAATTCGCGGGGTATCGGCGGCTTTGTTCCGCGGCCCCAGTAACGTGCCAAAGCACGTAGCACGTCCTAGCGGCAAGCGCGTCGGTATTTTTCTTGGACAGCCTGTTGAATAAGGGTGCCACTGCTGGCTTGTCCAGCAGTGCGGGTGGAAGTTTCCCGAACAAACACTGCTGGACAAGCCAGCAGTGGCACCCAAACTCCAGAAATCAGACTTAATCAACGGATTGCTTTACGAGAGCGCCCGTGCGGCCGTCTCGACTTCCTGGAACGCAGCCTCGCGCGGTACTTCCGCGCCGCGGCGGAGATCGGCCAGCAGATCGCCCAGAAGCTCGTTCTCCAACCACTCGGCCAGCCATCCGGCCCGCTGTTGGGCATAGCGCGACTGCAATCGTCCGAACAGTATTCCGGCCGCCTGGCGGACGCCTTCGCTGGTGGTGCTGACCAGAGCCTCGCCTCCGCCGGTGAATCCTCCGGCGATGGCCGCTTCCGTTGCCAGATGTCCGGCGGTCGCGCTGGCCGCCTGCGCGGCCGCTTGGCCGGCCAAATCGCCCGCGAAGTGCAGGCCGGTGAAGAACAGCGCCACGGTGATTGCCGGCCGGGCGACCGCCGCCGCGTGGTCGAGCGATTGCAGGAAACGCACCGCCCGGGGACTGGATGATCGCCAGGCATCGAGTTCGGCCCTCAGGAAGCGGCGGTAATGCTCGTCCACCGCCGGTAGGTTTTCGTGGGCGGCTTGGACCCGTTCGAGCACGCTCGCCCGGGCGTGTCCGCCCAACATGCTCAGCAATCGTGGGCGGAGCACGTCGTTGCCCACCCGCGCCAGCCGGTCCAATTCATCGAGGAGTTTTTCGACGGCCAGTACGACGGCCTCCCGTTCCCGCCGTCGAAACACGGCCAGCGGGTCCGAGCGTGGACCGGCCATCGAGTTCCAAGCGGTCCTCAGCGGCCACGTCGCGCCCCGGCCCAGCGCCCGATAGAATCCGTGGACCCGCCGCGACCAGGGTTGCCGCGAGTCGTCCCACCAGTCGCGGATTTCGTCGACCAGCACGCCGGTCGGCAGCGACGGCCAGCCGACCCGGGCCATCTCGGCCGTCGAGAGCGCGGCGGCGGCGGAAGAAAAATCGTCGGCCGCCGCGCGGATCGAGTCGAGGTACGCCGGCAGACCGTGTTGCGGATCGAGCACGCGGCGGAGCGCCCCGCGGAAGGTGCGGATTTTTATCTCGTCGAAGCGCAGAGCGGCCAGTTCACACCCCGCGGAAATCGCGTAGAACGGCAGCCGCAACTCCTCGGCCGCACGACGATCGTAGGGGACCACATAGACCAACTCCGGCCTGGCGCCGGTCGTCTCGCGGAAGGTCGCCAGCCAGCGGGGCCAATACTTCGCATCGGCCTCCATTTCGCATTGATTGAACACAACGACGATCGGTTTGTCGGCCTCGACCGCCGCGCGAAAAAAGCGTTTCACGGCGGCGTCGTTGTACTTCTGCTGGGTCAGGACGGCCACCAGCACGTCGGCCGTCTGACGGATTGCCCGGGCGCGACGCCAATTGACCTCCGCGTCGGAATCGATGTCCGGCGCGTCGAGGAGCAAGAGCCGCGGCGGCATGGCCGGCCCGACGCGCCAGAAGAGCCGGTTCTCCGGCGACTCGCCCAGCGGATCGTCGGCCGAGCGCCAATCGCACAGCTTAAACGGCTCGAAGAGCCGCCCAAGCAACGCCGGATCGGCCAACTCCTTGGGCACGAAGCAGACCGGATGCTTGGTGCCGGCGGCCAAGGGGCTGGCGGCGCTGGCCACCTCGCCGGCCAGATGGTTGAAGATCGCCGACTTGCCGATGTTTGTGCCGCCGACGATCGCCACGATCAGCAGCGGCGGCAGATCCAACTCGGCGAGCAGCTTGTTCCGCAGCAGATCGAACCACTCTTGCCCCTTGGGCGTCGGCGTACCCAACGCAGCGGCCTGGGGGGCCAACGCACAAATCGCTCGATCGAGCCGCCGCACCCGATCGGCGAAAGATTGATAAGTTGACATGATTTGGAAAATCGCGGGGCAAAAACTCCGAAGCCGCGCTAGTTTACTCCTCCCAACACCACCGCCACCGCCTGACCGTGATGGCTGTGGGCGAGCACCATCGCCGTGGGACGCTTCAGCGGCGCCGGCTGGCCGTGGACCACGTTGACCGGGCACTGCGGGTCGGGCCGCTCGTAGTTGAGCGTGGGTGGGATCAGCCCGGCGTGCAACGCCAATACGCTCATTGCCGCCTCGAGCGCGCCGGCCGCGGGACCGAGATGGCCGAAATAGCTCTTCGGCGCGGTGACCGGCACGTCGCCCAGCGCGGAGCGGATCGCCTGAGCCTCGATGCGGTCGTCGTCCACTGTGCTCAAACCGTGTGCCGCGACGAATCCCACCTCGCCCGGCGTTATCTCGGCGTCGTGCAAGGCGGTCAGGATCGCGCGGCGGATGGACTCGCCGATCGCGGCTTTGTCGCCGGGCGGCTCGAAGACCACGGCGTGGCCGAGGACGCGGGCCAGCGGGGGAACGCCGCGAGACTGGGCATGCGCGCGAGTCTCGAGCACCAACGCCCCGGAACCCTCGCCGTTGACCAGACCGTCGCGCGCCGCGTCGAAGGGGCGCGAAGCCGCGCCCGGCTCGTCGCCGCGGCGCGACAACTTGCCGTTGCAGCCCCGCATCCAAGCCGAGGGATGCAACTTCGCGCCGACGCCGCCGGCGATCACCGCGTCGGCCTGTTTCCGCTCCAGCACTCGCGCCGCCTCGGCCAGCGCGGAAAGGCTCGATACGTCGCCGAGGGTGATCGAATTGTTCGGGCCGCGCGCGTCCTGGCCGATGCCGATGTGGCAGGCCGGCATGTTCGGCAGATACTTCAATATCCAGAGTGGGAACAATTCGGCCATCGCCGCTTGGCCCCAGCGGCTGTAATCGAACTTGCCGTCGACGATGCAATCGCAATACGCGCCCATCAATTCGTCCAATTCGCAGGGGATAATGCCGGCCCCGAAGACGACGCCCAGCCGCTCCGGGGCGACCGGCTTCTCGTGCAAATTGGCGTCGACGCAAGCCAGATCGGCCGCCGCGAACGCCAGTTGGATGTCGCGGCTCATAATCTTCAGGCTCTTTCGCGGCCGAACGTACTGCTTGGGGTCGAAATTGGCCACCGCGCCGCCGATCGGCGGAGGCAAGGTCGGGTCATGGTGCAGGTCGAGGCGTCGGATGCCGCCGCGGCCCTCGACCAGCGAAGTCCAAAACGGGGCCTTCCCGATCCCGATCGGACTGACCACGCCCACGCCGGTGACAACGATCTCTTGCCGAAGTGACATGATTTGCGAAAAAAAGCCTCGTGTACTATTGCCTGAAACCTTTTTATCCTAGCTTCACGGACCCGTATCGGCAAGATGTAGCCGTAAATAGTGTTGTCCACAGGTAGAAATGTCCCCTCTTTCTCACAGATAGAAATGTCCCCTTGGTGAAAGGTTAGAAACAACTCAGGGTGGGGCCGGCGTCGCGGAGGTGAGCGTAGCGAGCCGGAGCGAC
>JAUWPQ010000124.1 GCA_030611515.1 Planctomycetota bacterium
GATAGTCGGCCGCAAGCTTCAACAGCCATTTAGCCCCGGGTGAATACACCCTCGTTGTTACACACAAGTCTTGGCTACTTCGACCCGTAGGGTCGTTTGGCAATAGCCCAGCGATTTATCGCTGGGGCGAAAGGGGAGAATAGAACCTGCTCGTCCCGTAGGAACGGTTGAAAACGTGTCTGGCGCCAACGCTTTCGGTCGTCCCTACGGGACTTATCACTCTCAATTCGCCCATTTCCCCAGCAGTGAACTGCTGGGCTATTGTCACCCGTCCCTCCGGGACGAATTATCGCTCAACCATTTGTGTGCAACAACGAGGGTGAACAGCTATTTTTTGGGCCGGTGGATGGTTAGCTCTTATCCTTCTCTTCCTCTTTTTTCTCCTCGCTTTTAGGCGCGTTTATTGCGGCGGCTTTGGCGTCGCGAAGATACCGCTCCAACTCGCCAATCGCTTGCGGGTGAAGATGCTGGTGGATCAGCTTGTTGGTGTCGTCCAGAAAGAGGTTGATTTTCCTCTGCACGACGTGATCGTTCGTGGCGAGTCTTTCTCTCTCCTGGATGACGCGCAAGCTGAATTGCTCATTGGTGGGCAATTTCCGCAACTCCTCGAACATCTTTTCCGCCAGGTCGAGTTTATCGGCCTCGATGCGGGCGCGGATCAGCGCGTCGTAGATTTTCCGGCGGGCGACGATGTCCACCAACTCCTCTTGCAGGCTGAAGATGAATCCCTCGGCCCACAGCCGCAAGTCGTCGTTGGCGATTTCGGTGGTCATTTCCGGCTCCAGGCCGGGGACCATCGGCATCCGCGCCAACGGCTCACGGCCGTTTTTTATCAGCAGCACCCTCAGCAGGTGTTCTTCCGGCGGAATCAGAAGTTGGCCCCGCCGGTCGGTCCATCCCAACAGTGTGGCGGCCTTCTTGCCAGGCACACGGGAGTACACTTTGTAACCGGACAAAGGCTTATGAGGCTTGGTCCGCGACTTGAGCACCAACATGGTGGAGCCGCCGGTTGGAATCACGCGCAAGGCCAGCGCTTCGACCCGGCCGCCGCGCTTGGTGAGCGATATCCTTACGCCGGAGTGCAACCGACAGTGCGTTTCCAGAGGCGAAATCTTCTCCACCGTGCAGAACGTCCAGGGGACCGGCGCGGCGCGGCGCAGGTTTCCCTCCCGGTCGTTGTAGCGGTGGATCGGTTGGAAAACGTCGTCCTTGCGGAAAAGGGCCAGGTTGGGATCGCGGGGTGGGAGGCCGGACGCTTTCGGATGCAAAACGACTTCGATTCGTCTCACGCCATCGATTGCTTTTCGTTTCGAGCTGACGATTCGGGCCAGCGGGGCGAAGGCGGTCAGCAACGCGTCCAATGCAGCGTCGCTCAACTCGCCGATCTGGCTTACCGACCGCGTCACCGGCGAGCTTAGCGTGTGGGTGCGGACGTCGAAGTCCCGGGCCGTTACCTCCAGACCGCCCGGTACGCAGGTGATCGCCATCAGCAGGACCTTGTCCGGCGGCGGCGTGGGTATCGGGACCTGGTCGGCTTGAAGGCCCTTGATGTCGCGGACCAACGCTCCCCGCAGCGGCGCCGGCGCCGGCGCAACCGTGGCGTTCCAGCCCGCCCCGATCGTCGCCTCGATACGCTCCGCAAGGCTGACGCACAGTTCATCCTGAAGCCGGGGCGTAATCGGCGGACAGGGATCGAACCCAATCAATATCCGCACGTCGTAAGGCAACAACTGCCAAACCGATTGGTCGTCCGCCCCGGCCAGCGACGGCATAAATAGAATCACGACGGCCAGAACGAGACCGTATAAACGCCGATCGATCTGTGTGCTGAGTCGGTTCATTTCTCTGAGGGATATTGGAAGGCCGGCCGCCATTGTTCGATGTTTTGGTAGAGAGAGACGGGCCGGGTGGAAATTCCCCGGATGTGCTCACGGTAGGCGAAGTGATCGACCACCTGCCACAACGGCACCACCGCCACGTCGGCGTGCGCGAGGCGGTGAACGCGGTGCAAGCACGTGCGGACCTGCCCCCACTGGACGGCCTCGTCGAGCCGGCGCAGGGCCTGGCTCATGTATGGGCTGCACTTGCCGGACATGCCGTCCTCGCCCAACAAACGCCGGGCGTCGACAACCGGCTCCCAGGTGGCCAATTCGACGTAGAGCAAGTCCACGTCGTCGGGCACTCGCTCGGGCATCGAACCGGTGATCGGCCGCAACTCGACGGGAATCCCCACCAACTTCAACTGCAACTTTATGGAGGCGCACGCCCCACTCGCGATTTCGCCCGACGGATGGGCCAAGACGAGCGTGGGCATTTCCTCCAGCTTCTGCTTCTTGCCCGCCGTAGAGTCGATATAGTTCTGCAACGCAACACCGGCCAGGGCGATCGTCAATCGCGGTTCGTACGGCCGCGGTTTGATGCTTTCGTCGGAGGCGTAGCCCATCGGATCGTTCGGGCCGATGCTCAAGGGGAACGGGCTACTGGTGACTTTGCAGCCGGGAATCTCCTTGCCGCCGAGCATCAGTTCGAGGATTACCTGGCGGTGGATTCCATAGACCAGTGCCCGGCGGAACGTTCGGTCGCTCAACAGCGGCCGGTGGAGGTTGGGGATCAGGCAGTGGACCAAGGGCAAGGCGTAAGGCTGTACCACCACCCCTTCTTCTTGGCGAAGCTCGGCCAAAGTCCAGGGGTTGACGCGGTCGAGCACCTCGATGTCGCCCCGTTTCAGCGCCCGGACGGCCTGGGCAACCGTGTCGTACCGTCGTTCGACGATTTCCATCGGCTGCCCCGGTTCGGTCGCGAAATACTGGTGGTTGGCGGTGAAAACCGTCTCCTGCTCGCTCCGCGATTTGACCACCAGCGGTCCGTTTGTCGGGGGCGGTTCGCCCGAGGAAGCGATGTAGTTTCGGGGCGTCAAAACGATTTGCAACATGGCTTCCGGTCGGACGTGGGCACGGCGCAGCTCCACCTCGACCCCATAAACGCCGCGCAACGAGACCGCGCCGATCAGATCGGCCCAATCGAGCCGGTAGGCGGGATTACCCGGCACGGCCATCTCCAGCAACCGCATCGAGACGGCCGAATTGCTCAGGGTGGCGTCGCCTTTGGCCCAATGGATGCCTGGTTTCAACTTGATGGCCATTCGCCGTCCGAGGGCCTCGGAGGAGATTTCGCCGACCGGACAAATATAATTCCCTCCCTCGATGCTCGGCCCGGCAAACTCCGTCAACGTCCGGTAGACCAATCGGCTGTCGCGTCTTGCGGACCAGCCGCTGAGCTTGCCGGGCGTGAAGTCGGCGGCGAACGATCCCACGCCCACCACCACCCGCGAAAATTTCCGATGGACGGTCAACGCCAGTTGGCGAGCGCCGGGCAAGTCGGGCCAAACCTCCGTGATGCGCCGGCTCAGTTCGGCCGCCTTGCCCCACCGGCCGGAATCGATCGCCGTGTGGGCCTCGGCCAACAAGGGGGCGGTCTCGCCTTGCAAGCGGTCTCGCCAGAGTGCCACGACGGTGTTTCCAGGAAAAGTCGCGGCCAGGGATCGCAAGAGCGTCCGCGCGGAGGCGTAATCCCGCTTCGATACGTACTGCTCGACCAACTTGTCCGTCATCTTTCCCAGGGCGCTCTCGATCCTCGGGAACTCGGGATTGCGGCGATGCAACTCTCGCAACAACGCCAAGGCGCCGTCGTATTGTTGCTTTTCGTTGGCCCGCATGACTTCCGCCTGGAGCGATTTATCGATGGCCTCGTTCAGCCCCGGCGTCTTGGGCTTATTCCGCAGGAGGAAGGTGAAATAGTCGAAAGCATCGTCAAACTTGCCGATGGCTGAAAATTTGACCGCCTTGTTCAAGATCAACTCGCCGAAGGTTTCCGCTTTGACGATCGAGCGCCAGCGGATTTCGTAGGTTTTCCCGGTCGAATCGACAAGATTGACGGTTACCTTTCCTCTCGATTTAATCTTCCTCGCAATCTCCTTGGGCGTCAGATTCAGCGGCTCGATCTTCAACACCTTGTTGTCGTCGGCCTTGCCGAGGGTGATCTGATCGTACGGATCCAGTTTGTAGAGAGGTATTTCCGCGCGTGCGGCCGCGCACGACAAAGCCAACAGCACGACCGTAAGACATTCGAGCAATGAGCTTTTTCTCATGGTTGCCGCACTTCGTAAATAGTTCCGTCGAAGCCGCCGACGATCAACCTTTGTCCGATCAGGACCGCTCCGGTGGCCAAGGGGAATCCGACGTCCAATTTCCCGAGTTCTTTTCCGGTGGCGGTTTCGATCCGGCAGATGGTTCCGTCGCGGGCGACCAGGATGTAATTCCCGCCGAGCAGCAGCGGCGCGCCGGCCAATGGACCGTATTTCAGTTTCGTCCGCCAGAGTTGTTTTCCATCGGCGTTCACGCAAAACATTTGGTTGTCTTCGGTGGCCATCAGGACGTGGTCGCCGATCCGAGCCGGTCCCCACGCGCAACGCGCGTCGAGGTTAAGTTCCTTGCCGCGGTTGAGCTTCGACAAGTCGAAACTCGCCAGTACGTTGTCCACGTCGGCGCCGAAAACCATGTTGCCCGCAACGGCCAAGGGCGAAGTGATCGGCTTGGCGACGGTCGTCTGTGCCAGCATCGCCAGATGCGGTTTCGGCTGATCTTGGATTCCGAGCCGGTAGATTTTGCCTTGCCCGTTGGCGACGATGACTTCCTTGTCGTTGACAATGGCGGGAGCGACCCACTCGATTCTCTCTCCCGGTTCGAGCCGGGGCTGAAACGGCTCGGCCAGCGGATCGCCCGATTGCGGGTCCAGCAACGAGATTCGGCCGGCCCTGTCGGCGACCAGAATCCCGCGGCCGAAAGCGACCGGGGCGCAGGCGAGTTCGTCGCGGAGCTTCAGCCAATACATCAACGGGGTGGGAGTATTGGGGTCGAAGACGCCGATCTGATCGCATCCCTTGCCGCCGCTGATAGCCAAAAGTCCCTTGGCGAGCGGGACAATGTTGTCGATCGGCCGTCGCAGCCGGGAGGCGTCGGGGGCCACGATCGGCATATTGATGATGGTTTTTCCTTTGCGGCCGGCGTCGATGCGGAACACCGCGCCGGCGGCGGTAACGGCAACGACTTTGCCTTCATCGCCTACAACAAGCGGCTCGGCGGCCAGCGGGCAGCCGAGTTGCGTTCTCCAATACTGATCCGGGTCGAGCATGGAGACGGTCGAGACGACGGCGCCCGGCATTCCCGGCCTGCGCTGCACGCACACGACCGCCTCGCCGACGACGACCGGAGGCTGTAGGAACGCGCCTTCCTGGTCGGCGATCCATTTGGGCATCAGTCGGCCGGTGGCGGCCTGCACGTCGTATTTCGTCAGTCGAGTGTCGGCGATCCAGAAGCGTCCGCGGCGCAACAAGGGGAAGCGGATCAGGTTGCCGCCGCCTTCGATGGCGGTGTCGGCGATTTCGCGCAAGGGCATTTTGACGTCCGTCGCGCTGATCTCGTACACCTTTACGTAGCCGGAGGCGGTGGCGACCAAGACCCGCCGCCCGTCGACCAGCGGCGGCGTCTTTACGTGGCCGCCGAGGCGAATCCGCTGCACCAGTTTCAGCCACGGTTTCGGCTTGTCGGAAGTATTGGGTTGGACGGCGAAGAGTTTCAGCACACAGTCGTGGGCGCCGTCGTTGACGGCCAACAGGAGGAAGTCGTCGACGACCACCGGAGCGGTGTTGACGCTTCCGGGACCGTGTCCCAGATAAATTACGTCCCGACAGGCGCCGTCGTCCAACGAGAGCACGAAGAGATTGGAGTGGACGGCGACCTGGTAGATCAGCGACCGCCGGGCATCGACGGCCGGGGCGACAGTCAGCTTTTGCGGGAACTGGACGTAGCCCGGCGATTCGCCGGTGGCGGCGTCGATGGTGAACAATTTTCCACTTCGTGCGGCGACCAGAATCTTGCCGTCGGCGACTACCGGGTGTGCGTCGAACGTCTCGCCAAGCGTCTGACGCCAGCGGACGTTGCCCGAGAGGGCTTCGAGCCGCAAGAGTTCGTTCCGGGCGGCGTCGACCACCAAGGCATCGCTGCCTGGTTCCGAGCTAAGCAAGGATGGCGGAAACGAAGGTGCCCGCGGATTGGTCTCGAAGCCGACGAACCTCCGCCAGAGCACCTTGCCGTCGGCGGCGTCCAGGCCGTAGACGGCCCCGTCGACCGCCGCCAGCGCGATCCGCCCTTCCGTGTCGGGCACCTTGTTTTTCGTGTCGCATTGGGCCAGCGTTACGCTGTTGACGGGCGAAGGTATTGTCCGACCGGCCTCGGCCGGCTTCGGGGCCGAGACCATTTTGACCAGCGCCTGCTGGGCGCGCGAGACCTCCAACAGCGCCTGCTTGAGCTTCGCATCGACGGCCAGTTTGGGATATTGACGCAACAAGGCGCTGCACGCCGCGTAAGCCTCTTGGGTCTTCGACTCCTTCGCCGCCTTCAGCATCGTGGCGATGGTCTTCTCAAGTTCGTTGCCGCAGGCGATCTCCCGGACGGTTATCGCCAGGGAAGCCTCCACGTTGGCCAACCTGCCCTTCTGCCGCAAGGACTTGGGCACATAGCCCGGGTTGCGGGCCATTTTCAGGGCGAGTCGGGCCTGATCGACCAGCGGCTGGGAGGTTTTTCTGCGGGCATCGGCGGTCAACCCCTCGGCAATGGCCGGCAACATCGAGGCCAACTCGCCGTGCGCTTCCTTGAAGTCTTTCTCGGGCGCGATTTTTTTCAACACTTTTTGGGCCGTCTTCAAGGCCGCGGACCAATTGCTTCCGCTAGAGGTCGCTTGGCGCAATTGGGCCAGGCCGATCCGCACCCGCGCCGCGCTCACTCCCGCGTGGTTCGGAAACTTCTCCAGATATTTATCGTACTTGTTGATGGCCTGCGAGTATGATCCGTTGCGATAGTCGTCATTGGCCAGTCGGAGCATCTCGTCGCCGCCGCCGCGGGACAGCGCTAAATAGAGCGCGCCACCTGCGATCACCAACAGCAACAGGCCGCCGCCGCCGAGCAGCATCAGCGAGGAACCCCACTGTTCCTCGCCGGTTGTGATTTTCGGCTTGCGGCGGAAGAATCGCCAAAAACCCCTTCCGGTGGACGGGGCAGAATCCAACGGGCTGCCGACCGCGGCGGCGGTCATTGCGGCCTCGGACATCAGCCCGTCCAGCGGTCCGCCGCCGGTCGGCGCCGGCATCTCTTGATCCAGCAGCGATTCCCTTCCGGCGGGCTTCGCGGGGGCGGCCGTCGGCTCGGAAGGTTGCTCCGCCTGCGGTGTTGGGGCGGGTTTCTCCCCACGCCGCTTGGCCGCCCGCTTTGATTTGGCCAACTCGTCGTCGATCGGCGCGAAACCGAGTTCATCCTCGGCCTTCGGCGCCGGTTCCGCCTTTGGTTTCGATTCGGCCGCAGGCTCCGAGGGCGTCTCCTTCAGCGCCGCCAGCAGGCGCTTGGCCTGGGTGGACGTGAGCCGCCCGTGCTTGACCAACCGTTTGGCGATCGATTCGGCCGAGATCGTCTTGCGGGATTTGGCCACCTGCGCGAGGAGGCTTTTCGCCGTGCGCGGCGAGACGAGTTCTCTTTCTTCCAGTAAAGCGATAAAGCGTTCGGTGGATTTCATAATTACATCTCAAAGTCGTCGGCGGAGGCCAATTTGACGTGTTCCATGCCCACGGAGTTGCCGGCATCAAGCACGAGCACCACAACGTCGTGTCGGGCCTCGCCGTCGGCCAGCACCAGCAGAGTGCTGGGCGGGCGGCCGTCCGAAGCTGTCGTGTTTTCGCGGGCCTCGCGGAGCTTCAGCAGCAAGTCTTGCTCACTCGGGGCCTCGCTGTCGTTTACCCATATAGTGTTGTCCCCGTCGATACGAACGATGATGGTGTCATCCTCGATATCAAGTTCTTTCTCGGCGACGTCCTTGGTTTTTTGCTCCGGCGGGGGGATCTCCAACGCCTTTTGCAACTGGAACGAAGCCGTGACCACGAAAAAAATCAACAACAGGAACACGCAGTCGATCATGGGGGTCATGTCGACTTCTTTGTCGCTGTCGTCCTTGTGCTCGAAGCTGAGGACGGCTTGCTCTTCGTCGATTGGGTGTTGGGAATCGCTCATTTGATCTCGAATACCGCAAGGTACAATTGGATGCCCTCGACCAGCGCGGCGGCCGATGCCACGCGCGAGACTTCTTTGTGCTTGACGCTCCGCTCGGCCTTGATAATCACGCTGGACTTGCCATCCTGAAACCCTTTGCGGACGGCTGCCAAGACGGCGGCCTCCTGGGCCTTGGGGTCTTTGGGCAAAGGCGAGCCGATCTTGCCGTCGGCCAGATAGACGTCGGCCGACTTGCCGCCGCTGTCGGCGATGGTGACGAACACCGCGGTGCTCGGATCGGCCCCTTTGCCGTAGCGCGCGGGGGCCAGTTCCACCGCCGTATTCACGTCGGGAATCGAGCTGATCAGGAAGAAGATCAGCAGCAGGAAGACGCAGTCGATCATCGGCGTCATGTCAACCTCCGCCTCCTGCTGAGGAGGAGGACGGAATTGAACGGTGGCGCCGCTGTCGTCTTCGGCGAACGGTTTGTCCCAGGCGTCGTTATGGGCCATGCGTTACTTCTCCTCGGGCACCGTTTCCGTTGACAGCGCTTGCTTAATACCTTCCAGCACCCGGGCCAAACCGTAGCCGACCAGTTCCTCCAGCTTGCGAATCCGCACGTTGATGCTGTTGGTGCAGATAATAAGGGGAATGGCAATGGTCAACCCCAGGGCGGTGGTGGTCAGGGCGACCATGATGTCGCTGGCCAGCGCGGTTGGCGAAACCTTGTCTGACGCGCCGAGCTTGCCGAAGGCACCCATCATACCCAACACCGTACCATATAATCCGACCATTGGAGCGGCTTTAATCATGGTATAGACCCAACTCAGGCGGTGCTCCAGGTCGGCCAGCACGTCGCGCTGAAACCGATCGACCAGCAGCGAGCGGAGTTTGGCGTAACCGAGGTTGCGGTTGTTGACCGCCAGGCCCGCCAACTGGGGCACTGCCCGAGGGTCGTCCTTGCATAGCTGGTCGGCGGCCTCAAAGTCATTGGCGGCGAGTTGCTCGTCGAACTTGTTGAGGAAGTCGGTTTGTTCCTGTTCGTTCCGGAAGCGGATTTGTGTGACCTGCCGCCAAACAATAATCGTGCAATAAGCACCCCATAACGCCATCAACGCCAGCCCCCCGTAGCACGCCTGGCCGGCAAACGATACGACCGTGGTAATGTCGGGCATGGATAGATTCTCTCCTCTGCGAAATTGGATTTCGATTTCTAGTTGTGTTTCCGGTTGTATGCCACCGGCTTTGCCAGTTGTGTGCCACCGGCTTTGCTAGTTGTGTGCCACTGGCTTTGCTAGTTGTGTGCCACTGGCTTTGCTAGTTGTGTGCCACTGGCTTTGCTAGTTGTGTGCCACTGGCTTTGCCAGTGCCACGGACTGCCTGCTGCCGTTCGGCCAGGCCGATCAGCGTTTGTAACTCTGTTTCAAGACAAAGAAGACGTAACCGTCTCCGTCGGAGCGGACGCCGAAGCGGGTGCGGCGAATGGATTTTGGGTCTCTGCCGGCGGCGCGCGTCCTTTCCAGGGTAACCAGCCGTTGTTCCAACGCCGGTGGCAGAAACTTTAGGATAATGCTTCTTCCGACGGTGATTCCCGCCTTGGCCAGCAACTCCACGTCGGCTTTTTTCAGTCCACCCTTGCGCCAAGTCAAATAGTAACGCTTCTCCGTCTCCGAGGGATTTTTGACGTATTCAACCTTAGGTCTGGGCCGAGAGAATCCGCTGACCCTCACCAGTCTGCCGTCGGGTAGGAGAACGCCCAATTCGATCTTGAAGAAGTCGAGTTGCCGGGCGTAGACGTCCAAGGTGGCGCCCTTGTCGAAGCGGACTTCCCATCGGCGCGAGGAGCCGCCGCTGCCGTCTCCGACGCCGTCCCCCCGGCCGCGCCCCTCGCCGTGGCCGAAACCCATGCCCGAGGTCTTCTTGTGGGCAATCATCGGATCGTCCAACATCGGGATCTGTTTTTGCACCACGGAGGAAATGGTCGTGAGCATTTCGGTAATCACCGGCTCCTCGAGTTCCATTTCCCGGATTTCCTCGGGGTTGGGCGGCTCGGGCGTCTGGCCGCCGCCGACCGGACCGTCGTCGCCGCTGAAGTCGGCCAACTCCACGGGGACCGCGGCTTGGCCAACAAAAATCACGCTGGTCAACCAGGCGATAAACAGTATCAATACGAGCATGCCGATCAGTATCAACAGCGAGATCAACAGACTCGACATCCGGTCGTACCGCGAGACGCACAGACGGTAGGAATCGACGTGTTCTTGGTTTGCTGTGGCGGTCACTTTGATTCCATCCACTCGAATTTCGCGTCCGGCCGGATCGACCGATACCAGGCCTTCCACTTTTCAATCACCAAACGGCGGTCTTCTTCGGAAAACTTCTCGGGCAGGGCGACGGCGTCCAGGTTCCGGCGGATCCGCAAGAGGGACTCGTTGGCCGCGTGGACGACCTCCGGGATTGGATCGGTCAGGGCATAGATCAGCACCTCGACGTTGTCGAGGTTCCGCGTCTTGCCGAGCGCTTTGACGATGGCCCACCGGGCCTTCGGCGATTTGTTGCCCACCAGCCGGCGGAGGACGTCTCCATGTTTCGACACCAGTGTCTCAATCTTATCAGCCGGCAACTCCTCCACCAGATTGACCGAATCGTCGATGTTGGCCAGCTCCGGATTTGCCAAGGCGGCCAGCAGACGTTCCGCCGGTCCCAACAAGGGCCGGGAGACCACCTTTCCTTCGGCGTTCAATATCGCCTTGCTGATGTCCTTGGGCAAACCGCGACCGCCCACCATGATGCCTTCGCCGAATAATTTGGCCTTCTCCAGGCTCTTTCTCATCGAACGCAACAGAAACAACACGGCGAACGACGTGTCGGGGACCACGCCGCAATCGCCTTTCCAGCTACCGTCCTCGGCCTGCTTTTCAAGCAAATGAGCGGCGATGTCGCTGTACCACTTGGGATTCTTGTCGTCGATCTTCTCGCAATACTCCCGGAAACTCATGTACCGCTCGAAGGCGTAGAGGTAATAATGATTGTACTGGCCGGCGTCTACCTTGAAGTTCTTGGCGAACCATTGGTTTCCGCGTCCCGCGGTCGCGTAGACCAACTGCGAGTCGATCGAAGTCTTGACCCTCGGCGAGCCGGGTTTGTTTTCCTTCGGCTTGACTTCCCTTAGCGCACGAGGCACGTCGTCGTCGCGCCGCTCGACCTTCTTTGTCATCCCCAGCATATCGCTGCATATATAAAGGCTCCCCAACCCGGCCGCGGTCAGACTCTGCTTTACCCCGCTTTGTTTTATCAGTTTGTTGTTTTCCCCGATCTTTCCCTGATAGCCGCAGCCGCCGCTGGGATCCTGGGTGCGCACAAGCCAAAGAGTGACCCTCTCGATCGATCCGATAGGCACGTTGAACCCGGCGTGAATGGCCTTCCATGAACTGAGCACCCCGTACTGGGTCATGGAAGTATCGCCGGTTTTTAGGTTTGGGTAGCCCCAGCCGCCGTGCGGCTTCTGCATCTTTTGGAGATACCTCAGCAGAAACTCGATGTCGGTGCGATGTTTGTCCGGGGCACGGTCGACGAGGAAGATGATCGACATCCCAGTGCTGTACATGTCGAACTTAGTCGATTTGCCGAGTTCCTCGACATCATGATCTCCCAACGCCTCCTGGATTTTGGCGGCGCACTCGGCGACCATGGGATGGTCGAAGCTTTCACCGTACGTCAGCAGAGACATGCCGGCCAGCGCGTAAGCCCCAAGCCGATTATCGCTTGTACCTTTGGCAGCCAGATAGTCGATACCCCGATCGATGGCCTTGAGCACTTCGGGGCTTTTGGTGGTCAGCGCGGCTTCAAGCGCCCCGGAAGCCCCGCCAAGAAGCATTCCGACAAACGCCAATATCGCCGGCACTCGCGGCCAACACCGCAGGTTATGCATGCGCATAGGTTCGTCCTTGAGATCACCGTGGTTCCACGGTGCGGGCTGCCCAGTGCCCATGCCGTAAATAACGAATCGCCACCCACCCGACGATATGCTTGATATTTGCCGCACGTCCGTGCAACACTTGATGATAAGGGGCCGCCTGCCGGGTTGTCAAGCGGCTGGACCTTCATAACCCCGAAGAATTACGTGGAATTGACAATTTCCGGCGGGAGCGTATACTGAATCACTTACTCCCATGAGGCAGGGGGTTGGGACGGGTAGCTCAGGTAGTAGAGCAGCGGACTGAAAATCCGCGTGTCGTGGGTGCGACTCCCACCCTGTCCACTGAGTCTTTACGACACAAAGACTTACGGCAAATCGTGCAGCGGACGCATAGTCCGCCGCTCTTCTAAAAAGCGAGTTCGGCCGGGTGGAAGATTCGACGTGTCTCGAGGAAGGTAGCGATAACCGACCGAGAGGATGGATCCCTCATGCACTACCCCTGGTGGTACGTCCCTCAATTGACGGCCCCGATGCTGATCGCCGTCATCGCCGTGGTCCATGTGCTGGTCTCGCATTACGCGGTCGGCGGCGGGCTGTTCCTGGC
>JAUWPQ010000296.1 GCA_030611515.1 Planctomycetota bacterium
AGTTTGGGCCGCTTCGGAACGCTTTTGCAGTGTCGGGCCTCGTCCGTGTCGAGCCATTCCTTGGCTTCGGCCGTCAACTCGCGTCCGCAAGCGGCAATAACACGCGGTAGAACGCCGCAGAACGCCTTTTGTGCGTTTCAGCCGCGCGGCGGATCCGGCCATGGCCTTTGGCCGAATCCGATCATCTGTATGTGCAAGTCGCGTGCCGGATTATCGAAGAAAGAACGCGGGCCAGATGGGGACTGGTCCATTTTTCGGCGAGAAAACGTGTTTTGGTAGAAAAACGTCGGCCGAAAACATGGACCTGTCCCCTTCCCGCGACGCCAGGGGGACAGTCCCATTTTCGCGGCGGTCAAGTCAATTCGCCCGGCAACGTCCCTCACGCCGCGAAAATTGGGACAGTCCCCTATCCGGCGTCCGATTGGATTCACAGCGCCGTGGTCTCGGGATAACCGAACATCAGATTGAAATTTTGCACGGCGGCGCCCGAGGCCCCTTTGATCAGATTGTCCAGGCAACTGAAGGTCAACAGCCGGCCGCGCACGACCCGGGCGGTAATGTCGCAGAAGTTTGTGCCCAGCGAATCCTTCGTACCCGGCAGATGGTCAACGACGCGGACAAACGGCTCGTCGGCATAGAAATCGCGCAACGTCTGCAACGCCATCTCTTCGTTTATCGAGGATATCGGTTGAGAGTAAGTAGTGGTGAGGATGCCGCGGTCCATCGGCACGAGATGCGGGGCGAAGACCACTTCGACCTCCGTGCCCGCCGCCGTACCCAACACTTGCTCGATCTCGGGTGTGTGGCGATGGCGGCCGACATTGTACGCCGAGACGCTCTCGTTGCACTCGGGGTAGTGGGTGGTGAGTTTCAGCGTGCGGCCGGCGCCTGAGAGTCCACTCTTCGAGTCGATGATGATCGTACGCGGGTCGATCAGGCCCGCCTTCAACAACGGCGCCAGCGCCAAAACCGCCGAAGTAGGATAGCAGCCCGGATTGGCCACCAACGACGCCCCGGAGATTTCTTTGCGAAATAGCTCGGGCAGTCCGTAGACGACCTTGCCCAAACGCTCGGGATCGGCGTGTTTCCGGCCGTACCACTCGGCGTAGACCTCCGAACTGTTCAGCCGGTAGTCGGCGCTGAAATCGACGACCCGCGCGCCGGCGTCCAACAGGACGGAGACCACCGTCGCGCTGGCGCCGTGCGGGAGGCAACTGAAAACGCATTCGGCCCGGGCAGCGACCTCGGCAGGGCTTAGATCCTCCAACCGCAGGTCCAGCCGGCCGGTCAGCGACGGATGGATCATGGCCACGTGCGGTTGGCCTTCCTGCCGACTGGTGACAGCCACGATCTCCGCCTCCGGATGGCGGAGCAGAATCTTGATCAGTTCCAACGCCGTGTAACCGGTGGCGCCGAGGATTGCTATGCGTGTCATGGGAATCTCACCGCGTGGACGCGGGGGCTAAACGAGATAACGATGCCGACGAACCATGAAGTATAAGAACACCGGCCCCGGTCGCCAAGGTCCGTGTCGCCCGATAATGTCGTTTTGCACAGGGGCTTGACTGTATTTGTTTCCGTTGCGGAAAGTAGGGTGGGTCAAGCGAAGCGCAGCCCCACCACGGTTTGCCTCATTTCACCCGCACCTCGTAGGGCATCCACAGTAGAATCCGCTCGGAGAGCAATTGACGAAGCAACTTGGTCCGACGAAGCGTCCCAACAATATCCGGCAGTAGCGATTCCAGGTCGGTCGAGACCGAGGGATCGTCGAAGAGTCGCTCGAAGAACGATTTTGACTCGGGCAGGACGAGCAAATCGACCTCGGCGCCGGGTTTCAAGCCGGCGGCCTTCTTGGCGGCGGCGATGGCGTCCTCCAAAGTGCCCAACTGGTCGATCAGTCCGAGCTTCTTCGCGGTCCGACCGGTGTAAACCCGCCCCTGGGCAAGCTCTTCCAGCTTGCTGAAGGTCATATTTCGGCCTTCGGCGGCCTTGCCCACGAATTGGCGGTAAGTTTCCTCCAACGAAACGAGCCAGACCTTGCGCTCCTCGGGCGTGAACGGTTGATTCGGCGAGAGCGCGCCGCTGTTGGCGCCGCGGCTGATGATTTCCGTGTTCAGGCCGAGTTTGTCGTACAGTCCGCGGGTGACCAGCTTGCCGCCGATCACGCCGATCGAACCGGTCAAGGTGCATGGGGCGGCAAAAATCTTCTCCGCCCCCATGGCGATATAATAACCGCCGCTGGCGGCCACGTCGCCCATGCTGGCAATGATCGGTTTTTTGATGCGGGCCATCTCGCGCCACATCAGATCGCTGGCGGTGGCCGATCCTCCGGGGCTGTCGATCCGCAGTACGATGGCCTTCACCTTCGGGTTGTCGGCGGCTTTGCGCAGCGCGGCGATCAGGGTGTCGGAACCGAGCGACGAAGAGCCGAATAGATCGGTCCGGCTTTTCCCTTCCATAATCGCCCCGACGGCATAGACCACGGCGATTGCCGGCTTCTTGCCCGCCTTCTTCGACGGCTTCCCGCCCAGCATCAGTTCGGCAAGTTTCATCATCCCGGAGAAACCCGAGAAATTGGTGTCGATCTTTTTCTTCTTGTAATCGGTGACGACTTTGATCTCCTTCGCCTTCAGCCTTTTCTTCAGACTCTCCTGAAGTTGATCGGGATAGAGCACGTCGTCGATCAGCCCGGCTTTTTTGGCGTCGTCGGGCGTGAACAGGCCCCGGTCCAAATAGGTCTTGACCTGATAATCCTTCAGCCGGCGGTCGGCGGCGATTATGGCGATAATTTCATCGTAGTTGTCGTTGACCAGCGCCTCGAAGCTCTCGCGCAGCGGTTTGCTCATTTTCTTGCGGGTAAGCGGTTCCACGGCGCCCTTGTACTTGCCCATTTTCAGCGCGTCGAATTGGAGTCCCAGCTTGTCCAACAAGCCCTTGTAGAAGGTGACCTCTATCCGCACGCCGGGCACGATCAACATACCCGACGGCGGCATGACGATCCGGTCGCAGGAGGCGGCCAGCAAGTAGGCGCTGGTGTCGGCGGTGGTCAGTTCCGCGTAGACCGGTTTTTTCGCCTTCCGCAACCGAGCCACCGCGCCCCGCAATTCGTTGAGCTTTCCGCGGCCGATGGACAGCCCCTCGATCTTCAACCAGACCGCCGACACGTCCTTGTCTTCAGCGGCTGCGTCGATGCGCTGGATGGTGGCCGCCAACGTGGACTTCATTTTACCGAACAGCCCCGGCGCGGCCGGCCCCTCGGGAAAGTCGCCCTTGAGAGTCAGCTTGACGACAACGAGTTTCTTGGCCGCCGCTTTCTTCCCTTTAGCCGCCTTTGTTTTGTCTTTGGCCTTGTCTTTCTTCTTTACGTCCGATTGCGGCTTCTCGGCCTTGGCGACGGCCGGCTTATCCTTGTCCGCCTTCGGCGCCGCCTGGAGAGTTGCCGTGTAGATGAATAGCAATGAGATCACGCAGCCGAGCAGAGTTAGTCGTCGCATGGGAAGATTCCTTATAGTTGCGTCAAGGGAAGGTACTCAGCACCACACTATATATAGGTCAGTATTGTAGTCGGAAATGCCGGCCTTGTCCACCGCCGGGGTGTGGATGCCGGAGGGAACAATATCTCGGCCAGTTGTAATTGTAGGTCATGCCGTGCCTGTCCGAAGTCTGGATTGCCATCAGAATGTATACACAAGAATGTATACACACCGTGGTGGCGAACGGTTACAGTTATTTTTGGATCCCTTCTTTGTTCCGGCCCGGGCTTCCGTTACGATGGAATGCATGACCGCTGCGAAGGGACAATTGTTCCGTGTGCTGCCGCGCCAGGTGGACCAGACCATCTCGGCCGCCATGAGCGAGTGGATGCCGGGCAGTTCGCGGGCCGAGATCCGTCGGCTCTTGAAGTCGCGGCGGGTGATGGTCAACGGCAACCTCTGTGCGGACGCCGGCTATCGGCTGCGTCTGAAGGACGTGGTGAAGCTGCTGCCGCACTCCGTCGCTCCGCCCGCCGAAGAACAAGACATCCGTATCCGGCATCTCGACAAGCACGTCGTCGTGGTGGAGAAGCCGCCGTGCATGACCTCCACGCACCACCCGGACGAGCGCCGATTGCCGCAGCGACGGCGCCAGTTTCAACAGACGCTCGAAGAACTGCTGCCACGGCTGATTGCTCGCGCGGAAGGCCGCCGCGACGAGTGTCCGGTCCACGCGGTGCATCGCCTGGACCGAGAGACCAGCGGCCTGATGGTTTTTGCCCGAACCGACGAAGCGCGGAAACACTTGCA